>NZ_CP021247.1:2804432-3112319 GCF_017309955.1 Novosphingobium sp. KA1
GGGGCATGGAATACTGGGACCGCAAGGTCGCCAGCGACGGCAGCTCGTCGACCGAGACGGCAAACCATACCAAGCGCTTCCTGGCCGTCTGCGAGGCGATCAAGGCGAAGGGCATCCGTCTCTGGGTGATCGCCTTCACGTCCACCTTGTCGAGCGACCTGACGACCTGCGCCTCGGCCAACAGTTCCTATACGGCCGCCAATGCGACTGAACTGAGCACGGCCTTCCAGGAAATCGCCAAGCAGGTCGGCGAACTGAGGCTGACCCAGTGACCGGGCGCCGCCTTCGCGCTCTGCGCACCCGTCTACGCCGTGATCAGGCCGGTGTCACCGCGCTGGAATTCGCGGTGGCGGGGCCGGTGCTGATCGTGCTGCTGATGGGCATCTTCGATATCGGCCACATGGCCTATGTCAGCGCGGTGCTGCACGGCGCGGTCGAGGAATCGGCGCGTAACGGCACGCTGGAGGCGGTCGATACCGCAGCGCAGGACCAGGCGATCGCCAGCATCGTCGGCAATGTCGCGCCGGGCGTGACGATCGCCGTCACGCGCAGCAGCTATTACGACTTCTCCGACATCGCACGGCCCGAGGCGTGGAACGACGCCAATTCGAACGGCACCTGCGACAACGGGGAAACCTACACCGACGAGAACAAGAACGGCCAGTGGGATGCCGATATCGGCAAGTCGGGCAATGGCGGCGCCAACGACGTTGTCGTCTACACCGTCAAGGCGACCTACAAGCCGCTGTTCCCGATCCCCGGCCTGACCAACCGCGACAACAGCCGCACGCTGACGGCGATCGCGGTGCGGAAGAACCAGCCATACGCGCTGCAGAGCAGCTATGGCTCGGCGGCGGGGAGTTGCCGATGAAGCGGATGCTTGTTCCTCGCCTGCGCCGCGTCATGCGCAGGCTCCGGCGCGATTGCAGCGGCGTGTCGCTGATGGAATTCGCGCTGATGCTGCCGATCATGCTGACGCTGGGCCTCTACGGCACCGAGCTTGCCTACATGGCGATGGTGAAGATGGAGGTTTCCCAGATCGCGACTTCGGTGGCGGACAACGCCTCGCGCCTTGGCCAGACCGACAATACCGCGGTAACCCCGACAGTGACCGAGACGCAGATCAACTCGGTCATGTCGGGCGCGGTCATGCAGGGCAGTTCGTTCAATTTCACCGGCAACGGGCGGATCATTCTCTCCAGCCTGGAGATCAACTCCAGCAACCAGCAATACATCCACTGGCAGCGATGCCGGGGCAGCCTGGCGCGCAGTTCGGCCTATGGGGCGGCAGGCACCACGCTCACCGGCATGGGCAAGACCGGGCACGTGATCACCGCGACGACCAATTCGGCGGTCATGTATGTCGAGGTCTATTACGCCTACCAGCCGCTGTTCGGGACGATGTTTGTCCAGAACCCGGTGTTCTATCAGGAAGCGGCCTTCCTGATCCGCGACAGCCGCAACCTCACCGCGGGCGTCACCGGTACCGGCGGGCAGTCGGCCTGCAGCTGACGTACCAGTTTGCGTGACAACATGCGAAGGCTGGGCTAGGGGCAGGGGCCATGGGGACCTGGCGCGTCTTTTTCCGGCAGTATCACAAGCAAGCGCTTGTATTTGCGGCTATCGCGCTCTGCCTCAAGGCCCTTCTGCCGACCGGCTTCATGCCGGGGCAGGGGCTCCGCGCGATCACCATCGAGATCTGTCACGATGCCTCCGGCGGTGACGGCACCCTGCAGATGCTGGTGCCGCTCAAGACCGGCGGCGATCACGTGCCCGGCAAGCCTGCCAAGGGCGAATGTCCGTTCGGCGCGCTGTCGATGGTCTCGCTGGGCGGCGCCGATCCGGTGCTGCTGGCGCTGGCGATCGCCTTCATCGTGGCGCTGGGCTTCGCGCCGGTCCGCGCGGTTGCGCTTGCCCCACGGCCCCATTTGCGCCCACCGCTGAGAGGCCCTCCGGCCTGAGCCGATCCCGTGGCCGCCTGCGCAGCGCACGGCGGCCCGGTATTTCGACAGTTCAGGTCACGCAGGGTCGGCGCGGAGCGCTGGCCCCGCGAACAACAGGGTTTTTCCATGAAGACGTCCATTTTCGCGATCGCCGCGGCGCTCGCTCTTGCGCCTGCCCCTCTTGCCGCCCAGGAAACCGGTTCCGACGAGCCGCCCGCCGCCGAGGCCGCCGCGCTTCCCGCCCTCCACGCGGACTTCACGTCGGCCGTGCGCAATATCGCCGCGGCGCCGCTCAACGCCTCCAGGGTCTCGGTGGAGCGCCTTCGCCGCGAGGCGGTGTCGAGCAGCGATACCGGCGCCATCCTTGCGCAGCTTCCCGGGGTGAGCGCGGCGAGCGGGGGCGGCCTGTCCTCGATGCCGATCCTGCGCGGGCTCAGCGAGCAGCGGGTGCTGATCGTTGTCGACGGGCTGCCGATCGACGTTGCCTGTCCCAACGACATGAACCCGCCGCTGTCCTACACCGATCCCCAGACGGTCGGCGCCATCGCGGTGGTGCCCGGCGTCTCGCCGGTGAGCATGGGCGGCGACACCATCGCCGGGATCGTCAGCGTCGAGAGCCGGATGCCGCGCTTCGCGGTGGAAGGCGGCACATTGGTGACGGGAGAGGCCTCGAGCTTCTATCGCAGCAATGGCGATGGCTTCGGCGGCGCGCTTTCGCTGACCGTGGCGGGCAAGCGCGTGAGCGCGACCTATACCGGCTCCTACACCCAGTCCGACGACTACAAGGGCGGCGGCGCGATGGGCAAGGTGCGCTCCACCGAATACGCCAAGACCGATCACCAGCTTGCCCTCGCCGCGCAGACCGATGTCGGCCTGTTCGAGGTGAAGGGGGGCTATCACTTCGCGCCCTATGAGGCCTTCCCCAACCAGTACATGGACATGACCTCGAACACGTCGTGGTTCCTCAACGGCCGCTATCGCGGGGTGTTCGGCTGGGGCGATGTCGATTTCACCGCCGGCTACCGCGATACCGACCATGCGATGGACTTCCTGGCCGACAAGCAGCCTGGCACGATGCCGATGAAGACCGAGGTTCATTCCTTCACGTCCGCGCTCAAGGTCAACCTGCCGCTCGGCCGCAAGGACACGCTGCACCTTGGCGGCGATTTCCATCACGAAGGGATGGACGACTGGTGGCCGCCGGTTGCCGGGTCGATGATGATGGGGCCGGACACCTACCTCAATATCAACAACGGCAGGCGTGACCGTCTGGGCCTGTTCGGGGAGTGGGAATCGCACTGGTCGGACCGTCTCTCTACGCTGATCGGCGCGCGGTTCGACCGGGTGACGATGAACACCGGCGCGGTCCAGCCTTACGGCACCGATATGATGAACATGGCCGATGCAATGGCCGCGGCCACGTTCAACGCCGCCGACCGTCATCGCCGTGACAACAACTGGAGCGCGACGGCGCTGGTCAGCTGGCAGGCGGCGGACATGCTGGCCTTCGAACTGGGTTATGCCCACAAGACCCGCTCGCCCAACCTCTACGAGCGCTATGCCTGGGGGCAGGGGGCGATGTCGAGCCAGATGATCGGCTGGTACGGCGATGGCAACGGCTATGTCGGCAACCTCGACCTCAAGCCGGAGCGGGCGGACACGGTCAGCGCGGCCCTGCGGCTGACCGCGAAGGGCGGCGCCATGCTCAAGATCTCGCCCTACTATACCCGCGTTCACGACTACATCGATGCGGTCCGCCTCAGGGACCTGACCGACATGATGGGCATGCCCAGCGGCTTTGTGCAGTTGCAGTTCGCCAACCAGGAGGCCGAGCTCTACGGCATCGACGCCAGCGCCAGCGTGCCCTTGCAGCGCACCGCGCGCGGCGAGACCGACTTCACCGCCAGCGCCGCCTGGGTTCACGGGCAGAACCGCTCGGACAACGGCCCGCTCTACCGGCAGATGCCGTTCAACCTGACGATGGGCCTCGCGCATCGCAGCGGCGCCTTCGAGGCGGGCGCGGACATCCAGTTCGTGGCCGAGAAGACCCGTGTCGATGCCACCCGCAACGAGCCGCGCACGCAGAGCTATGCGCTGGTGAACCTGCGGGCGGGCTATACGCTGGGGCTGCTGGCGCAGGGCATCACGCTGACGGTGGAAGCGAAGAACCTGTTCGACAAGGGCTATGCCCTGCCGCTCGGCGGCATGTCGCTGGGCGACTACGGCGCCACCGGCATGCTGCGCCCGGTACCGGGCATGGGCCGCTCGATCAACTTCGGGATGAGCACCCGCTTCTGACGGCCTGGGGATCGATTCCGGCATGGGAGCCCCTTGGATAGGGGCGTCCAATGCCGTGTCGATCCATCATGCTACAAACGAAAATGGCGAGGCTGATAGCCTCGCCATTTGCCGCGCGGGATGAGCCCGCTTGCTGCAGGGCACGGCTCAGTCGAGGAATGCCCGCATGATGCGCGAACGGCTCGGATGCTTGAGCTTGCGCAGGGCCTTGGCCTCGATCTGGCGGATACGTTCGCGGGTCACCGAGAACTGCTGGCCGACTTCCTCGAGGGTATGGTCGGTCGGCATGCCGATGCCGAAGCGCATGCGCAGCACGCGCTCCTCGCGCGGGGTGAGCGAGGCCAGCGTGCGGGTGATCATTTCCTTCAGGTTGGACTGGATCGCCGCATCCACCGGGATGACGGCGTTCTCGTCCTGGATGAAGTTGCCCAGGCTGCTGTCTTCCTCGTCGCCGATCGGCGTTTCGAGGCTGATCGGCTCCTTGGCGATCTTCAGGACCCGCTTCACCTTCTCGAGCGGCATCGACAGCTTTTCGGCCATTTCCTCCGGCGTCGGCTCGCGGCCCTGGTCATGGAGGAACTGGCGGCTGGTGCGCACCAGCTTGTTGATCGTCTCGATCATGTGGACCGGGATACGGATCGTGCGGGCCTGATCCGCGATGGAGCGCGTGATCGCCTGACGGATCCACCAGGTGGCATAAGTCGAGAACTTGTAGCCGCGGCGGTACTGGAACTTGTCGACCGCCTTCATCAGGCCGATGTTGCCTTCCTGGATGAGATCCAGGAACTGCAGGCCGCGGTTGGTGTACTTCTTGGCGATCGAGATCACCAGGCGCAAGTTCGCCTCGACCATTTCCTTCTTGGCGATGCGCGCCTCGCGCTCCGCTTTCTGGACCATGTTCACGATGCGGCGGAATTCGGACAGGGCCATGCCGGTGGATGCCGCGATGTCCGAAACCTCGAGGCGGATGCGCTCGGCCGGTTCAGCCTCGTTTTCCGCGAAGGCCGCCCACTTCTTGTCCTTTTTCGCCATGTCGGCGACCCAGGTGTCGTCCAGTTCCCGGCCCGTGTAGGCCTCCAGGAAGTCGGCGCGCTTGACCTTGTGGCGCTCGGCCAGGCGCAGCATCTGGCCGCCGAGCGTGGTGAGGCGGCGGTTGAAGGCGTAGAGGTTGTCGACGAGGTATTCGATCTTCGTCGCGTGGAACTGCACCGATTCGACTTGCGCGGTAAGATCCTCGCGAAGCTGCTGGTACTGTTCTTCCTTGGCGGCGGGGAAGTCGATGCCGAGCGCCAGCGCGTCGAGGCGCTCGCTCTGGACGCGTTCGAACGTGCGGAACAGCTCGGTGATGAGCGCGAACTTCTCCAGGGCTTCCGGCGTCAGCGCGGCTTCCATCTGGCCGAGCGAGAGGGTGTTGTCCTCTTCCTCGTCGTCCTCGATGCGGCGCTTGGCGATCGGGTTGCCGTCCTCGTCGACTTCCTCCGAGTTGTCCTCGTCGGAATCGTCGTCCTCCTTGAAGGTGGGACCGGCCGTGGCCGCGGAAATCTCGCCGTCGGCTTCACCGTCCTCGCCCAGGTTCTCGGGCTGCGGTTCCTTGGAGAGCATGGCGTCGAGATCGAGGATCTCGCGCAGCTGCATGTCGCCGTTGTTGAGCGCTTCGGACCAGCCGATGATGGCGTGGAAGGTCATCGGGCTTTCGCAGAGCCCCATGATCATCATGTCGCGGCCGGCTTCGATGCGCTTGGCGATGGCGGCCTCGCCCTCGCGGCTGAGCATCTCGGCGGAGCCCATTTCCTGCAGGTACATGCGAACCGGGTCGTCGGAACGCGCGTGCGTGTCGGCCTTGCGGGTCTCGCCGGGACGGCGACGGGAATTGCCTTCCTCGAAATCGGAATCCGAACCGGACTCGTCATCGCGACCATCGACGGCGTCGACACCGTCTTCCTGCTCGCCATCCTCGTCGTCGTCATCGTCGTTCTCGATGATCTTGACGCCCATTTCCGAGATCGCGGCCATGATGTCCTCGATCTGGTCGGTGTTCATCTGGTCCTGCGGAAGAGCGGCATTGAGCTCCTTGACCGTGATGACGCCCTGGCGTTTGGCGCGCGCGATGAACCGCTGGACCGAACCCTTGTCCAGGTCGAGAAGAGGAGAGTCATTGTCGCCGCTGCGATCGTCGTTGTTCATGCAATCCGTTGTCGTCTTGTTGGCCGTGTCATGACGTCGGTGGCGCCATGACAAGGCCAGGTTCTCAGATCATCAGCCTGACGGCGCCGGCGAAGGGCGGCCTTGCAGGCAGGAACGAACCCCCTCTGGCCTGGGGTTCAGGCAATGAGGCCGGATTTCGCTTCCGAAAGGGAGCTGGTCCGTCCGCATGCCGTGCAATCGAATCGGGGGCATCGGCCCCTTGCCCGCTGCCGGCCTGTCGAAGGCGGCCTTGACCCGTGCCTTCGACATGCACCGCGTGCTTTCCGGGGCCGCTCGTGAAGCGATCGAGGAAAGCGCGAGATGGAGCCATGGCCGCCAGGGGCGGCCATGGCCAGGTCCATCAGCGCTGGACCAGATTCACGGCCGAAGCCTTGCCGCGGCGATCGATCTCGATGTCGAATTCGAGCTGATCGCCTTCCGACAGGCCGTGCAGGCCCGAACGCTCGACGGCGCTGATGTGCACGAAGGCATCGGGCTGGCCGTCATCGCGCACGATGAAGCCGAAGCCCTTGGTGCCGTTGAAGAACTTGACGGTGCCGGTGGCCTTTTCGCCGGTCAGCTGGCGCTGCGCGGGAGCGGCGGAACGCTCGCGGCGCTCGGCGACGATCACTTCGCCGACGATCACCAGCTCGGACGCGGAAACCTTGCCGTTACGCTCTACCAGCTGGAATTCCAGCTGCTGGCCTTCGGCCAGCGTCTCGAGGCCGGCAGCCTGCACCGCGCTGATGTGCACGAAGGCGTCGTCGCCGCCGCTCTCAAGCTGGATGAAGCCGAAACCCTTGTCCGGGTTGAAGAACTTGACCGTGCCGCTGCCCTGGCCAACGACGATGCCCTGGCCGCCGCGCGAGCCGCCGCCAAAACCACCGCCACGCGAGCCGCCGAAGCCGCCGCCGCGCGAGCCGCCGAAGCGGTCACCACCACCAAAACGATCACCACCGCCGTAGCGATCACCGCCGCCAAAGCGATCGTTGCCGCCGCCCCAACGATCATCACCACCGCCAAACCGGTCGCGTCCCTGGCCGCGATTACCCCTATCGAATGTCATCTTTCAAATACCTTAAGCTACGTCCGACGAATCCCAATCCTCGCGAGTGAACGTAGCACGCAAGGCCGCAGAGCCCATTTCAGGTTGCAGGACATACGACGATAGCACCAAAGCGAGGCTTTGGCGACCAAAGTTCTGCGGACGGCGCGAAGCCGTCGCGATCCTCAATTGCTCCGGGCATGAGGCACGCATTTCCAAAGCGTCCTGTCAACGATTCGGCGCGTGCGGCAGGCCGCGTTTCCAAGCCCGTTTCCTGGCGGGAGGACATTCCTGACGGCTGGAAAAGCGCGGAAAGCACGGAAGTTCCGGCCCATGTGCCGTTTCCGTCCGAACGGATCATGTGCCGGGCGGTCAGAGACTGTTTGCGCGGCGAGGGGTATGGAGATGGGGAGGGGAGAGAGCGGCTGCCCCGGCAATATCGACCGGGCGATCCGGCGGCGTCCAGCCGTGATTCCAGCGATGCGCTGCCGCAATTTCACGGGCAGCGAGAATCGGATTGCCGCAGGGATCGCCAACGCGGGCCTGCGGGGTCTGGTGATGGATGCCATCACCGCTGGCCGGAAGGGGATATAGCCTCGTCAGGAAGCGCCGGGACACGGGTGTTGTCTCGCCGCGGTGTCCTTGGTGAATGCACGCGCCGGATGCAAGGCGGGACCAGAAACAAGGGACACTCCTCCCTGATCCCGCCTCGCGCTGCTGGCCGCCCGTCATTGCGAGGGCGGACAGCAGCGGTCACCTCTTAAGCGGCCTTAGAAGTCCACCTTTGCGCCGATGCGCATGTAACGACCCATGAACAGGCGGTCCTGCCATGCGGCGTTGAACTGGTAGACGCCGTAGGCGGCGTTGGGGTCATAGTTCGGCTTGCCGTCGAGGATGTTGAGAACATCGGCGTAAAGCGTGAACTTGCCGTCGGCGATCTTCGTTTCGACGTGGCCGTCGAGGTCGAAGGTGCTGTGGCCATGGCACTGCACGGGGTTGCCGCTGTCCGGGTAGGTCACCAGCTGGCCGGCCTCGGCGCTGGCCGCGCAGTCCTTGTAGGTGCCGCCGGCATCCGACGAGGTGCTCGAATAGCCGCTGGTGTAGTACGCGGTGAGCGTAAGGCTGGTCTTGTCGTTGACCGTCAGCGTGTTCTGCCACGAGGCACGGAAGCGCGGGGCGCCCGAGCACGAGGTCCAGTTGCAGCCGCCCAGCGAACCGTCGAAGCGGTTGATCAGGCCGTCGATGTTCTGTTCCAGGCGGATCAGGTACGAAGCCGTGGCATTGGTGCTGAACGAGAGGCTGTCGGTCAGGTTGAAGACGCCCGAAGCCGAGACGTCGATACCCTTGCCCATCATCGAGTTCGCGTTCTGGAACGGAGCAACGATTTCACCCAGCAGCGGCAGGGCCGAGAGGTTTTCCGGATCGGGGGCGCCCTGCGTCACCGTGAAGCCCGGAATGTTCACGACGCCGTTGTTGCCGTAATACTGGGCGTAGACATCGGCCGTCGGGGTGACCGAGGTGATCAGGTTCTTGATCTTGGTGCGCCAGTAGTCGACGGTCAGCGTGATGTTGCGGGTCGGCTGGATCACCGTGCCGAAGGTGTAGGAGGTCGACTTTTCCGACTTCAGCTTCGGATTGCCCGAAGAGGTGACGCCGAGGCTGTAACCGCCCTCGTAGTACGCCGGGTTGCTGGCGTGCGCTGCGCAGAAGTCGGCATAAGCCGCGTTCGAGCAGTTGATGGTCGAGGTGATGTAGCCGGTCGAGGGATCCTGGAACGATTCGTTCAGGTTCGGGGCACGGAAGCCCTTCGAGAACGTACCGCGCAGCTTGACCTGCCTGATCGGCTGGAACTCGGCTTCGAACTTCGGCGCGAAGTTCTGCTGGCCGGTCGAGTAGTGGTCGTACGAACCGTCAGCCTTGACGCGGAAGCCGTCCACGATCGGCATCGAGATTTCATACGAGGCCGACCACACGTTGCGGTGACCCTTCACGCCGATCCCGTTGATGCTGTAGTAGCGATCCGCCGGATTGACGTCGTTGGCCGGGTTCGAGCTGGGGTTGTTGATCGATTCGTAGCGATACTGGCCGGCAACAGCGACGTTCAGCATGCCGCCCGGAAGCTCGACAACGTCCTTGCTGAGCGTGCCGATGATCTGTGCCAGCTTCGAGGTCGCCCGCTTGTGCTGGTCGGGGAAAACACCCTGGGTCGCTGCGGCCGAGTTCTGCGAGGGATCGACGAAGTTGTAGGTGCCCTGCGCGATGGCGTCCATCAGGCCCTGGGCGTTGATGTAGCCGGTGTTGGTGACGTCGAGCGTCACTTCCGAAGCGGTCGCGCCGACGGTGTAGTCCCAGCCATCGCCGAACGAACCGTTGACACCGCCCGAGACGCGGTAGGTCTTGGCGTTGGTATAGGTGTAGGTCGGCATGTCCGGCATGCCCAGCAGTCGGGCGGACTGGCCCTGGGCGGCAAACGGATTGTTCGGGTTGAGAACGCCGTTCGAGGCATCGCAGCCGGTGGCCGTCAGGATGTTGCCCGAGACACCGCCGACGCCGTCCGCGCAGACGTAGGCCGGCAGCAGGATCTGGCTGACCGTCACGCGCTCACCGCCGGCGGCGGTGCGGCCGGTCCAGCCGATCGGCGCGGCGCGGTTGGCCGTCGTCACGTTGTAGTAGTTGAACATCAGGTAGGCTTCGGTCTGGTCGTTCAGACGAACCGTACCGCGCAGCGTGCCACCGATGCGCTTGGTGCGCGCGGTATAGGCCTGATAGTCGTTGACGAGGTCCTGCTGGCACACCACCGAGGGGGTGCCGGCAACGCCGCCGGCCTGCTGTGCCGGGGTCAGGGTGACCGCGGTCAGGTTGCCGCAACCCGCGCCGGGGTTGAGCATCTGGTAGTTGCCCTGCGAGACCCAGTTGCCGTCGGCGTCCTGCGCATAGGGCTGCACGAAGGGCACGATGGTCGACTGGATGCCGTTGAAGCTGCCGTCGGCCTGGATGCCGTTGCGCACGTTGTTGGTCAGGCAGCCGTCGGTCGCGGTGCCGCAGATCGAGGACTGGTCGGCCGTGCTCCACGGACCCTTGCGGGCCGAGAGGTCCATCGCCGCGTTCTTCTGGTATTCGAAGTTCGCGTAGACGTTGAAGCCCTGGTCGTTGAGGTCGCCGTAGCCGTAAGTGCCGTTGATGCGCTGCTCGCCGCCGTCGCCGCGCTGCGAGATACCCGTCGAGACATCAAGGTGGAGACCCTGGATTTCGCGCTTGGTGATGACGTTGACCACACCGGCGATGGCGTCCGAACCGTAGGTGGCCGAAGCACCGTCGAGCAGGGTGTCGACGCGCGACACGATCGAGCCCGGCATCGAGTTGATGTCGACGATGTTGCGCTGACCGTCATCGGCAAGGGGGTAGTACGCCGTGCGCATGCCGTCGAACAGCGTGAGCGTGTAGGCGTTGTTGAAGCCGCGCAGCGAGGGGGCGGTGGCGCCGGTGGTGAAGCCGTTGCCCGACCAGCTGGCCGGAATGGTGCCCGCGTTGTTGGCCGTCAGGGTCTGCAGCGTGTCGGCGACCGTCTTGATGCCGCGCTTCTCGAGGTCGTCGGACGTGATGGAAACGACCGGCGAAGCCGTCGCCGCTGCCGGATTGCGGGTGATCGAACCGGTGACGACGATGGTGCTGCCGTCGTCACCGTTGTCCGCAGCCGTCGGCGCCGGGGCTTCCTGGGCATTGGCAGTGCTGCACAGCAGTGCGAAGGCTGTGAGGCTTGTTGCAACGCACAATGCAGCCTTCATGGGAAGTGCTTTCAAAATGTGTTTCCTTGTCCATTTGGTGCAGCCGGAGTCGGGGGGCCGGCAGGGCAGAGCGGCGATCGATGTCGCGCTCGTTGGTGCTCACGCAGAGCGCCAACGCGGTGGCCATTGCGGCCATTCCCGCGGAGTTTCAAAAAATATTTCAGGGAGATTTCAATTAAGGTTCGCAAATGTTGCAAAATTGCAACGTTTTGTAATAAAATTGAGTAATATAAGAATATTCATCCTTTAGGATGATTTTTGGACAAGCAGCAGCCTTGTGCCGGCATCGGCATTTGCAGCATTCGCGCTTCGATGGACGGAGGGGGCAAGATGTTGTGCAGGGACTGCGTCAAAATCCGCAGAAGCGCCGCGGGCCGACCGATGTTCGGTGGAACTATTTAGGGTTTGCCTTTTGCTCGGGCGCCACATGGCTTCCACAAATAAGGTAGTATACGCATCTTTTAGGAAGTGTACGTCGCTTTTTTGGGTGGATCTACGATCTGCGCGGCGTCTGGAAATGGCGCTGAGGTGCGGCGAATACCGCCGTGCTCGCTCCCGACTGCACGGAGCAGGGGTTGTACGGCGGTAACGCCAGAATCAGGTATCTACCTGAAATGAAGCTCATTTCTGCAGCGAACGGGGCTCCGCATTCCGCCGCCGCAAAGCTGGACAGAGAAACGTGCCGCCGCGCGCAGCCTTGCCCGACCTGCGAGGCCGGGCTGCAAAATCAGCGAAATGGAGGAAGATGGTCGGGGAGACAGGATTCGAACCTGCGACATCCTGCTCCCAAAGCAGGCGCGCTACCGGGCTGCGCCACTCCCCGACGCACGAGAGCCCTTAGGTTCCGCGCCTTTCCTGCGCAAGCCCCTTTTCCACCGTTTGACGCACGCTGAAAGTTTGCGAAGATCGTGGAGAGGCATTTCTGCCAGCCGGCTGGGCTGCGGCACGGGCATCCGGTGCCGGGTCCGTATCGTTATGGTGGCAGGGCGGAGGCGCAGTTTTGACGGTGGGGTGGTAGGCCCGGCAGGATTTGAACCCGCGACCTAGCCGTTATGAGCGGCCAGCTCTAACCACTGAGCTACGGGCCCCCACCGTCGCCAAGGGCATGCGATCAAGCCCAAGTCGCAAGCGCGTTAGCTTGGAGTGTCGCTCGGTGCAAGCGCCACGCTGTCCATGATTTCGGCAACGCTGGTCGGGCGGACGCCCCGGCGTTCGAGGTGGGCGAAGAGTTGCCGCCACCAGTCGTAGAGCCCTTCGAGATCCGCCTCGGTCTGGACGTAAGGGGTGTGTCCGGGGGCCAGCGAGGGGCTGTGGAAGGAGAACACCAGCAGCGGCAAGCCATCGTCGAGCGCGATGTCGACGCCGCGCAGCGCTTCCTCGGTGCTGATGCCTTCCGGGGTCAGGGCGATACGCTCCAGCAGCCCCGCGCGCGCCAGCACCCCGCGCATCTGCGGCGTGCGCCAGAGATGGGGATAGATCACGTTGCCCATCTGCCGCAGCGGCCCCCAATAGACGGTGGTCAGCGGCAGTTCGAGCAGGCGGCGTTCCGCGTCGATCCAGTAGGGCTTCAGCGGATGCTCGCGATAGTTGGGGCCGCCGGTGCTGCTGTAGTCGAACCGGGCGCGCACCGACGAGTCGATGGCGATGCCGAAATCCGCGAGGATCTCCGCGGTGCGCGGGCCGAGGCCGTAACGTCCCGCCCGATAGATGCGCGGGGCCGTGCCGAACGCCTCGACGATGCGGGCGTGAAGCCGGGCGAACTTCTCGCGCTCCAGTTCGAACGGGAGGTTTCCGGCGAAGGAGTTGAACTCGTTCACCTCCTCGTCGAACGGCGGGCTGACCCAGGGATGGAGCTGCACGCCGATTTCCGCGCGGCCGGCCGCGACGGCGTCGCCGATCGCCTTGGGGGTATGCGGCGAATCGGCGACCGGATAGTCGATCAGATAGATCGGCTTGACCCCGAATCCCTCGCAGAAGTGCTGGAACTGGCGCAGCGCCGAGACCGTCGCGGTGCTGTGACCGTCACGCCTCAGCGGGGCGTCCCAGTCGAACTCCTCCTCGGTGTCGACCGTGACAATGAAGCGCGGGCCGAACCCCTCGCCAAATCGCGCGGTCGCACCCGGTCCGGGCGGAATCAGAATATTGGGCCCCGGCAAAGTGGTAATTCCCCCGATCGGGTCGCATCCGGCGGGCGACGAAGTTCAGAACATCAGATTGTTCAGGCCTTGGCTATGGCCCGCACTGGCGGCGGTCAAGCCGGGAAGCCACAGCCTGATCGTGCCGCCTTCGCGCTGCAGGCCGCCACCTGCAGCAGAGGCTTCGGCGGCAGCCAGTCGCAGCGTGAAACCCAGCCCGAACATGCCGGTGGAGAGCGCGTGTCCCCGCTCGCCCGGCGCGTTTTCGGGAAGGCCGCTTTCGTTCAGCGCCGCCAGCGCGGCGGGCAGTCCGACGCTCAGCGTGATCCGGCCGTCCTGGCCGCTCCACGCGAGCGGGAGCATCTCGTCGGGCGCGGTCGAGCCGGCCAGCGCGGCGAGCAGGCGCCACAGCAGGCGTTCGGTTTCGGCGCGATCGAGCGGCAGCATCAGCGCGGCGCCGTCGGCGGGCGGCTGCAGTGCGAAGCCGCTGCGGCGCGGCTGGGTCCAGGCCTTGAGGCGGTTGACCGTCTCGGTCAGGACCGGGGCCAGGTCGCATTCGCCCGCCTCGATGTTGAGCGCGCCGGTCTCGAGCCGGACCAGCCGGTCGAGCTCCTCGAAGCCGGCAAGGATGTGCGCGCAGTCGCCGGCGATCGCCGCGGCCAGCGCGCGATATTCGTGCGGGGCAGGGCCATAGAGCTGCTGCTGGATGATCTCGGCCGCGACCTGGATGGCGTTGGCGGGGGTGCGCAGCTCATGCAGGATCTGGCGCAGGCGATCGGCTTCACCGTGGCCTTGCATGGCGGCGCCGACGGCGGCCAGCGCGGCGGGGCGGCGCAAGCGGCCGCAATAGCCGGTGAAGCGGCCGCTCGCCGGTTCGAAGCGGGGCACCGCATCGACCTGCCAGGTGCCCTGAACGGCCGGAGCGCCGGAAATCTCGATCTGTGCGCCGCGCAGCGGCACGCGGTGGCGAAGGGACGAGGCGATGCCGGCGGAGGCCTTGACTGCGGCGTCGGCGGCGGTGAGGTCCATCCCGATCAGCGAGGGGGCATGAACGCCGTCCGCCCAGGAAACCCGGCCTTCGGAATCGGTGGCAAAGTCGATCGCGGCAGGAATGCGCGGCAAGCCGGCGGCGGTATCGCCCAGCGGGAGGCGCGGGGCGTCGTATCCGGCATCGTTGGCGGCGTGGTGGACGCCGTTTACTTGCGCTTCGCGGGCCTTGCGGAACTCCTCGATGCGGCGGACGATGGCACCGATCCCGGCTTCGGTGTTGGTTGGCGGCGGCGGGGTGCCGAGCGACGCGGCGGCCTGCTCGAACTCGGCAAAAGGCGCCGGTGTCGTGCCAGCCGGTGTCGCGCCAGTCGGTGTTGCCCCAGCCGGTGCCCCGGGGCGTGTGGCCGGCGAAGCGGGGGCAGGGCGCGGGGCCGGGGCCTGAACGGGGGGAGGCGCGGCCGAGGGCATGCGCGGGATCGGCCGGATCATCGCCGGAGCAGGGGGGGCGGTGACGGGCGGGGCTTCTGCTGGCGGACTTTCGAGCAGCGCGTCCAGCTCAAGCGCCTCGGCGGGAGGCAGGGCGCGATCCTGCACGCCCAGTTGTTCGAGCAGGGCATCGACCCGTACCCCAAGGTCGCTGCGGTGGCGAAGGATCCCGCGCGCACGCACGGGGAGAGCGGGAACGAGCGCGAGCCAGGCCTCCTCCGTCAATTGTGCGCAGCGCACGGCGGCGGTGGCGACGGCGGGTTCGGTTTCGGCCAGATGGGCCAGCAGGCGCGGGTTGGTCAGCGGCTGGAGTGGCTGGCTGACCAGACGGGCACGGTCGGCGGCGGGAATCGTCCTGTCGAGCTGGGCGAGTTGCGCAAAGCCGGCCGCCACCGCCCAGGAGCGGGCATTTCCCGGCAACCGGCCGAGGATGTCGACCAGCTGCCGATACTGGATGCGCGCCAGCGCCGCGCTCGAATTCGGCAGCTGCAACACCGTTGCAAGGCGATCGTCGAAATGCATTACCGCTCCAAAATCGTCCGGCCGTGCCGCATGCGTGCTTCCGCACGAACCAATGCACCGCCGATACTCAAGACTGTCAACCGTTCCTGCCCCGGGACTGTCCTAAGGCAAACCACTTAAGGAGACCTCACCGGGGGGCATCTTTTTCTCGCGCCCCGTTCCCCGGCCCGTTCCGCCCCCGCGCGTGGCGCGCTCCTGCCCTACCGGGATGGCGATGGCACCCCGCTAAGTGCCGCTTAGCGCCGGATGGTTGTTTCTAGGCGTTGCAATGCCTGACGATTACGTTATGGGATAATAAAATTACAGGGGCGCAGGCGTTTTCGAGTGTAAGTTACAGCCATGGAGGCTGGCCCGCACGCCGAGGCGTCCCGCAAGGAAAGATTCGCATGATCAATCTCGATGAAATCGACCGTCGCCTGCTGGCGGAGCTTCAGAGCGAAGGTCGAATTACCAACGTCGAACTGGCGCAGCGCGTGGGGCTGACCGCGCCGCCGTGCCTGCGACGTGTCCGCAGCCTTGAAGAATCGGGCATCATCCAGGGCTACCATGCCGACCTCGATGCCTCGAAGCTCGGCTTCACCATCACCGTCTTTGCGCTGGTCAGCCTCAAGAGCCAGGCCGAAGAATCGCTCCGCGCGTTCGAGGACCACATGAAGGGTCTGCCCGAAGTGCGCGAATGCCACATGCTCAATGGCGAGATCGACTTCATCCTGAAGATCGTCAGCCGCGACCTCCAGAGCTTCCAGGAATTCCTCACCAGCAAGCTGACGCCCGCGCCGAACGTGGACAGCGTCAAGACCTCGCTGACGATCCGCACCGCCAAGAGCGTGCCCGGCGTGCCGCTGGAGGGCTGAGTTTCCCGCGGTCGGGCGCGGCTCGCGTTTTTCAGGGTCCGTCGGCGAACGCTCGCCTGCAACAACGCCGCGCCTCCGGGATGGAGGCGCGGCGTTGTTTTCATGGGGCCGGAGCCGCGATCAGAGCGTCGCGGCCGCTTCGAGCGCGACCAGATAGCTCTGGGCGCCGAAGCCGGCGACGGTGCCCTTGGCGGCCATGCCGACCCACGACTTGTGGCGGAATTCCTCGCGCAGGTGCGGGTTGGAGAGGTGGACCTCGATCACCGGAACCTTGATCGAGCGGATCGCGTCGTGCAGCGCGATCGAGGTGTGCGTATAGGCGCCGGCATTGAGCAGGACGGCGTGGGCGCCGTTGTCCTCGGCTTCGTGGAGCCAGTCGACAAGGTGGCCTTCATGGTTGGACTGGCGCAGGTCGATCTCGAAGCCCAGCGTCTCGCCGCGTTCGACGAGCATGGCGCCGATATCGTCGAGCGTCTGCGATCCGTAGATGCCGGGCTCGCGCAGGCCCAGCCGGTTGAGGTTGGGGCCGTTGAGCACGTAGACCAGCCTGGCTGCCATTGTTCCGTCAATCCCTCACATCTGCGGCGCGCGGGAATGCGGCCGGGCACAGGCCGTCTAGCGCAGGTGCGCCGCTGCTGCCAAGCGCGGGAGGGGGAGGCTCCCGCCAAGGCGGGCTTGCCGGGAGCCGGGTGGTCTGTCGCGGGATCGGCGAGCGATCAGCGATCGGAGCCCCTGGCCTTGCCCCACTGGCGCATCGCCGAATAGCCCAGATAGCCGGTCCCGAAGAGCGCGTAGAGCGGTTCGGGAATGCCGCCGAGATAGCCGGTCATGCTGGCGGCGATGGCATGGGCGGCCTGCGGGCTGAAAGCGCCGATCAGGCCCATCGGCAGGGACCACAGCAGCATGACGTAGATGACGTAGAGGAAGCTCGGGCGGGCGCGGCTGGTCCAGGGGTCGGATGAGCCGGCCTCCGCGACGATGGCCGAGAGGCTCGCCTGAAGCATCTGCAGTTCCTGGGTGTTTTCCATCCTGAGCAGTTCGAGCTTCGCGCGGTCGCGGGCTTCGGGGTCGGGGATGACCTTGTCGATGATGCGGGTGACGGGACCGAGGATCGAATCGAGCAGTGGCATGGGCAGGCACTCCGTTTCGGATTGAGGCCCGAAACCAGATAGCCAAATCGGCCGATGTAGGAAAATGCGCTCCGGCGCGCGGGCTGCATGCTGCGCGCGGCGTGTGTGCGGGAGGGGCGCCGATCGTGCCGGCCCGGTCGATGCGAGGCTGATACGAGGCTGATACGAGGCCGATACGAAAACGCCGCCTCCTGCGCGAAGCAGGAAGCGGCGGTTTTCATTGGTCGGGACGAGAGGATTCGAACCTCCGACCCCCACACCCCCAGTGTGATGCGCTACCAGGCTGCGCTACGTCCCGACCGGAGCGCGGCCTATAGGCAGGGCTTTTCGATTGCGCAAGCACCCTTTTGCGACTTTTTGCGCCGCCCCTGACACTAGGCTGTGGATGAAATGGCAAAATGCCGCTTGCGGCGCGGGGCGTCTTGAAGTGGCGGCGAGGAATGCCATTTGCCGGTGATCCGGGGCGGGGCGCGTATCTGCCTGCGTTGCCAGCCTTACGCTTTATTGCTAACCGCGCCCATCCGATGAAATCCGGCGACGGTGTTTCGGGCGGGGCGCGCCGCAAATCCGGTCCATGCGGATTTATCGACGAAGGCGCGATTCCTCGCCGGGACAAAACGACAGAAGGCCTTCCATCTCAATGCAAAGCTCGATCATCAACCTGCTTGCCGCCGCCGCGCCCGCGGGTGCTCCGCCCGCGTGGATCCAGTACCTGCCCTTCGTGGCGATGGCGGCGATCTTCTGGTTCCTCATCATGCGTCCGCAGATGAAGCAGCAGAAGGAACACCGCGCCAAGCTCGCCGACCTCAAGAAGGGCGACGAAGTGCTGACCGGCGGCGGTTTTGTCGGCAAGATCGTCAAGGTCGACGACAACTATGCCGACGTCCAGCTGGCACAGGGCCTGGTCGTCAAGGCCGTGAAGTCGACCATCGTCGACGTCATCCCGCCCGCCGGCTCGAAGCCCGCCAACGACTGAGGCGTGGATCGAGACGTCTCGATCCTGCATCCAATTGAGAGAAGCCTGAGGCTATGCTCGAATTTTCCACCTGGAAGAAGGCCTGGTACTGGGCGCTGACGCTGTTCTTCTGCGCCTGCGCCCTGCCTTCGCTGGTTGCGCTGGCGCCGAACGTGCGCTGGCCCAGCGCTCTTCCCGATCACAAGATCAACCTTGGCCTCGACCTTGCCGGCGGCAGCCGCCTGCTGCTCGAAGCCAACCGCGACCAGGTTACCCAGCAGCGTCTGGAAGCCATGGAAGAGTCGGTCCGTACCCGTCTCGGCCAGGCCCAGCCGGTGATCGCCATCGGCGATGTCTCCAGCTCGGGCGGCAAGCTTGCCTTCACCGTGCGCGATGCCTCGCAGGTCGACGCCGCGCGTGAGGCTATCCTGCCGCTGACTTCGGGCGCAGGCCTTTCCGGCCAGCGCGACTGGGACATCACCGTGGAGGACGGCAACCGCTTTGTCCTCGTGCCGACGCAGGCCGGCATCGACCTGGCGATCAGCAGCGCGATGGAGACCGCGGTCGAGGTGGTGCGCAAGCGTATCGACGCGCTGGGCACCAAGGAGCCCGACATCCGCCGTCTCGGCGGCACCCGCATCGACGTGCAGGTGCCCGGTCTCCAGGACCCGCAGGCCCTGAAGAACCTGCTCGGCCAGACCGCCAAGCTCGAGTTCAAGATGGTCGACGAGACCGCCTTGCCGAGCGACCTTGCCAAGGGCGCGATCCCGCCGGGCGACGAGATCGTTCCCTGGGCCGATCCCAAGGATGCGGCCGCGCAGGGCGTGCCGGTGCTGGCGGTCAAGCGTCTCGGCGGCATCAAGGGCGACGAACTGACCGACGCCAAGCAGCAGTTCGAGCAGAAGACCAACGCCGCGGTCGTCTCGATCACCTTCAACCAGCAGGGCGGCGAGAAGTTCGCCAAGCTGACCACCGACAATGTCGGCAAGCGCTTTGCCATCATCCTCGACGGCAAGGTGCTCTCGGCGCCCAGCATCCGCGAGCCGATCCTGGGCGGCGGTGCGCAGATCTCGGGCAGCTTCACCGTGCAGTCGGCCACCCAGCTGGCCATCGCGCTGCGTTCGGGCGCGCTGCCGGTCGACCTCACCGTGGTCGAGGAACGCACAGTCGGTCCCGACCTTGGCGCCGATTCGATCCAGAAGGGCATCGTCGCCATGGGCGTCGGCACCGGCCTGCTGATGATCTTCATCCTCGTCACCTACGGCCGCTTCGGCGTCTACGCCAATGTCGCGCTGGTGGTGAACGTGCTGATGATCCTGGGCGTCATGGGCCTTGCCGGCACCACGCTGACGCTGCCGGGCATCGCCGGCTTCGTGCTGACCATCGGCGCGGCGGTTGACGCCAACGTGCTGATCAACGAGCGCATCCGCGAGGAACGCCATCGCGGCCGCCGTGTCGTGCAGGCGGTGGAACTGGGCTACAAGGAAGCCAGCCGCGCGATCTTCGACGCGAACCTGACCAACGTGATCGCGGCCGTGCTGATGGCGGGCTTCGGCACGGGTCCGGTGCGCGGCTTCGCGATCGTGCTGCTGATCGGTATCGCCACTTCGGTGTTCACCGCCGTGACCATGACCCGCATGTGGGTCGCCGGCTGGCTGCGCAAGGCGCGGCCGGCGGACCTGAACCTGTAAGAGGAGAGGACAGATGAAGCTCCTCAAGCTCGTTCCCGACCACACCAACATCCACTTCCTGCGCTGGCGGGTGCCGTTCTACGTCATGAGCTTCCTGCTGATGGCGGCGTCGATCGGCCTGATCGCGACCAAGGGCCTGAACCTGGGCGTCGACTTTGTCGGCGGCCAGGTGATCCGCGTGACCTTCGCGGAAGGCACCGATGCACCGGTGGCGCCGCTGCGCACCGAGATCGAGAAGCTGGGCTTCGGCGAGCCGATCATCCAGCGCTTCGGCAAGCCGAACGAGATCTCGATCCGCATGAAGCTGCCCGAAGGCGCGGACAAGAATCCCAAGCTTTCGGACGCGATGGCGGGCAAGATCACCACCGACATCCGCGCGCACCACAGCGGCGCGCGGATCGACGGGGTCGATTCGGTCTCGGGCAAGGTCTCGGGCGAACTCGGTCACAGCGCCATGCTGGCGCTCGGCCTCGCGGCCCTGGCGGTCGCCGCCTACATCTGGATCCGCTTCGAGTGGCAGTTCGGTGTCGGCGCGCTGTTCAGCCTTGTCCACGACGTGACGCTGACGCTGGGCATGTTCGCGCTGACGCAGATGGAGTTCGACCTCAACATCGTTGCCGCATTGCTCACGCTGATCGGTTATTCGCTGAACGACACGATCGTCGTCTACGACCGCATCCGCGAGAACATGAAGAAGTATCGCAAGATGCCGATGCCCGAGCTGCTCGACCTTTCGGTCAACGAGACGCTGGCGCGCACCATCGTGACCTCGCTGTCGATGCTGATCACGCTGCTGGCGCTGCTGCTGATGGGTCCGGACGTGATCTTCGGCTTCACCGCGGCGATCGTGCTGGGCATCTTTGTCGGCACCTACAGCTCGATCTACATGGCGGCACCGATCCTTATCTGGCTTGGCGTGAACAGCGAAAGCTTCGTCAAGACCGAGAGCGAGATCGACCGTCAGGACCGCCTCGCGCGGGAGCGCGGCGCGCGCCCTTGAGGCGTATCTCGCACGCCACCATGACGAAGGGGCCGCTCCCGCGAGGGAACGGCCCCTTTTTTGTCGGCTACCCCGGGTTCAACCCCTGCCAGGTGCGTTTCAGATGTGCCTCAGGCCTGCTTGAGGCGTTCGGCGATGCGCTCGTCCACGCGCTTGTCGAGCATCGAAAGCGGCATCACCCCTTCGGCCAGGATCGCGTGGAACCAGGGCAGGGTGAACTTGTCGCCCAGCGCCTTTTGCGACCTGGCGCGGGCGCGCATCCAGGCGGTGTGGCCCATCTTGTACGAGCAGGCCTGGCCGATCATCGTGCAGTAACGCTCAACCTCGCGCTGCGAGCGCGGCCGGGCGAAGCCGACTGTCTCGACCATGTAGTCGGTCGCCTTCTCGCGGCTCCATTTGTAGTGGTGGATGCCGGTGTCGATCACCAGGCGGGCGGCGCGGAACAGGTAGCTCTGAAGATAGCCCGCGCGTTCGAGGCCGCTGTA
This sequence comes from Novosphingobium sp. KA1, assembly GCF_017309955.1. NCBI lineage: Bacteria > Pseudomonadati > Pseudomonadota > Alphaproteobacteria > Sphingomonadales > Sphingomonadaceae > Novosphingobium > Novosphingobium sp. KA1. The sequence continues at coordinate 2,825,936 of NZ_CP021247.1, forward strand.
GGCGCCCAGTTCGTCGGCCAGCTGCTCGGCATAGAGCGCCCAGCCTTCGCCATAGGCCGAGATGAAGCTGTTCTTCAGCATCATCGGCAGTTCGCCGCCGCTCTGCGCGAAGCCGCCCTGCAGGTGGTGGCCCGGGACGCCTTCGTGGTAGGTGAGGGAGGGCAGGGTATATTTCGGCCAGTCGGCCACGTCCTTGAGGTTGATCCAGTAGATCGCCGGGCGCGAGCCATCGAGCGGGGCGCGGTAATAATAGCCGTTGGGAGCGCCGTCCTGGATCTCGGGCGGAACGCGGCGGATTTCGAGCGGCTGCTGCGGCGGATTGTCGAAGGCCTGCGGCAGCTTCGTGTACATCTGCCGGATGCCTTCGTTGAGCGCCGCGATCAATTCGCTGCGCCCGGCATCGGTATTGGCGTAAAGCTGGTCCGGCCGCTTGTTGAGCGCGTCGAGACGGGCGCCGACCGATCCGGTGGTGAGCCCGGCAGTCTTGAGGATCGTGTCGAGCTGCGCGCTCAGGTCTGCCACCTGGTCGAGGCCGATCTGGTGGACCTGTTCGGGCGTGTCGTCGGTGGTGATCGCCTGCTTCAGGGCTTCGGCGTAGATCTCGTCGCCGCGCGCGATGCGCCATGCACCGTCACCGGCGGGCGTGGTCTGGCGCTGCGCCTTGACGAGCGCGATCTGGCGGTCGAGCGCGGGATAGACGTCCTTCTCGACGATGGCGGCAGCGCGGGCCGCCCAGTCACCGTCGAGCCCCTTGGCCTTGGTGCGCTTGACCAGCGAGGCGACGAGGCCGTTCTGTGCCGCAGGCGTGCCGCGCAGCTTCTCCATCTGTCCGAGCGCGAGGTCGAGCGACCAGCCCGGTGCGACGATGCCGCGCGCGCCGTAGTCCTTCTGCTGCTGCGTCTCGTCGTCGAGCGCGGTCCTGAAGGCGGCAAGGCGCGAAAGATAGGCCTCGGCGTCGTTCTTGGTCTCGATGGTGTGGCGGCTGTCGAGGAAGTCCGGCAGCGAGAAATAGGCGCCGCCCTGCTGCGAGATCAGGTAGGGCCGCTGGGCGCTGTCGATCTGGAACTTGTCCTGCGAGACGGTGCGCTGGCGAAGCTGATAGAGTGCCAGTTCGCGGTTGCGCTTGCCGGTGGCGCTGAGCGGGGCGGCATCGACGGCCTCGACGGCGGCGATCGCCTTGTGTCCCATCGCCAGGCTGGCGGCACGGCCCTTGGCGCTATCATCGGACAGCTTGAACTTGAGCGGCGCGTACTGCCCTTTGTCGAGGCCGAGTGAGCTCGCCATCTCGGGGCTCTGTGCGAGCGATTCGTAGAACAGGGTGTCGAGCCGGGCGTAGAGCGCCTTGTCGGCGGCATTGAGTGTGGGGGCGGCGGATGAGGCCGTGGCGGCGGCGATCGCGCTGCGCGATGTCAGCAGCCCCCAGGCCAGCCCCGTCGCTGCGCTGGCCATGAATTCTCTACGAAGCATTGTGATCTCCTGGATGCACCCCTGTCGGACGGCCTTGTCGGACGTGCCCTTTCGGACCGCCCTGCCGGATGGCGGCAAGTTGCCGTTCGTTTCCCGGGGCTGCAACAGGAGAGTCACAATCTGCGCGGTCTATTTCGCGATTTTATAATAATCCGCCACCCGGTCGAGCGCGATGCCGAGCACCAGCTTGCCGCTGCGGATCGGCCAGCCCAGTGCCTTTTCCGCAGCAGGCAAGGCTTCGTTTGCGCAGACCACCCGCCACAGCACGTCGCAGAGGCTGGTTCCCGCGGCAGCGATGGCGCCGTCGAACCGGGCCTTGGCCGCCAGTTGCCGCTCTCCATCGGTGAGGCCGGCTGACCCGCCGCCATATCGAACCGGTTCCCATCGCATGGTCGTGCGCGGATTGAGCTGGGCGCGCTCCCAGTCGCTGCGCAGCAGTTCGCCGGCAGCGAAGCGGCGGTCGCACAAGTGGCCGCGGGCGTGCAGCCAGGTGAGCGAGGATTCGGCGAGGTTCACGGTCACGCTGCGGCGCTTGCGGGCTGCGCTGGTCCGGACCGGCCCCTCGCTGGTGACTTCGCGTTCGACAAGCTGCTGTTTCATCGGGTGCCTCCTGATAACGTAGGCGCAACTTGCCAAAACGGATTGCTTGTAGGAAAGCGATAACCTGTTTGGTTATTCGAAGGCCGCCCGTGATCAACCGCATCCGTGACATCCGCCAGCAGAAGGGGCTGACATTGGCCGATGTCGCCGCTGCCTGCCGCCCGGCAACCACGGCCCAGACCATCGGGCGGCTCGAGACCGGGATGCGCACGCTTTCGCTGGGCTGGATGAACCGCATCGCCGCGGCGCTCGATGTCGCGCCGGAACTTCTGCTGCGCAGCGAAAGCCGCGAACCGGCGATGATCGTCGCGGTTCTCACCGAGGATGGCGTGGAGGCGCCGCACATGCAGCGCGAGGCCGTACTGCCCAGCGAGCTTGCAGCCGAAGCGCCCTGGCTGGTGCTGGAGGTGGAAAGTTCCGCCGGAGACTACCGGGCGGGCGATCAGGTGTGGCTGCGCCAGCATCCGCCCGGGCATGCGGCGCGGCTGCTCAACCGCGACGTGCTGGTGCCGCGTCCGGCCGGGCGTTTCGCATTCGGGCGTCTGATCGGCTGCGAGGAGAGCGGCATCGTGCTTTCACCCCCGGCGACCGGGCGGCAGCAGGCCAGGGTGGAACATCCGCAGTGGCTGGCCGTTGCCGAAATGCTGGTCAGAAAGCTCTAACTTCTGCCGCGTAGAGGGCCTTCATGCGCATCCTGTCGATAGCCACGCTGTTTCCCAATCCCGCCAAGCCGTCCTTCGGGATCTTTGTCGGCAACCAGATGCGCGCGGTGGTCGCCGATGGCGCCGTCGATCTCACGATGGTGAGCCCGATCGGGGTGCCGCCCTGGCCGCTGTCGCGGCGCAAGCCTTACGATGCCCTCTCGGCATTGCCTGAGGAAAGTGACGCATCGGGGATCGCGGTTCACTATCCCCAGTTCACCCTGATCCCCAAGCTCGGCGGCGACAGCAATCCTGCCCGGATCGCAAGAGCGGTGCTGCCGCTCGCCCGCCGTCTTCACGGCGAACAGCCGTTCGATCTGGTGGACGCCCAGTTCTTTTTCCCGGACGGGCCGGCGGCCGCCATTGTTGCGCGTGCACTGGGTCTGCCGCTGACCATCAAGTCGCGCGGGGCGGACATCCACTATTGGGGCAAGCGACCGGCGGCCCTGGTGCAGATGCTTGGCGCCGCGCAGCAGGCTGCGGGATTGCTGGCGGTGAGCGAGGCGCTGCGGGCGGACATGATCGCACTGGGCATGCCGGCCGACCGGATCACCGTGCATTATACCGGCCTTGACCGGGAGCGTTTCCATCCCGTCGAACGCGGCGCCGCGCGGGCGCTGGTTTCGGCGGTGCCGGAACTGGGCATCTGGTCGCAGGGACCGCTGATCGTGACGCCCGGCTCACTGATTCCCCGCAAGGGCCAGCGGCTGGTGATCGAGGCGCTGGCGCAGCTTCCCGATGTGCGCCTTGCGCTTGCCGGGGTGGGCGAGGACGAGCGGGCCTTGCGGGCGCTGGCGGCGTCGCTCGGCGTGGATGAGCGCGTGCATTTCCTCGGGCAGGTCGGGCATGACCTGCTGCCTCATCTGCTCTGTGCCGCCGATGTGCTGGTACTGCCTTCGGCAAGCGAGGGGCTGGCCAATGTCTGGATCGAGGGGCTGGCCTGCGGCACGCCCATCGTCATCCCCGATATCGGCGGTGCCCGCGAAGTGGTGCAGGACCCCAGCGCGGGCCGCCTTGCCCAGCGCACGCCGGCGGCCATTGCCGAGGCGGTGCGCGACATTCTTGCCGATCCGCCCGGGCAGGAGCAGGTCTCGGCCAACGTGACGCGGTTCTCCTGGGGCGTCAACGCCGCGAACCTCGTGCGCTTCTGGCGCGCGGTTCTGGATGGCGATCCGCTTGGGCAAGGGCCGGACGTGGCAGTGCAGGACGCCCCGGCGGCGTCCTGACGCTCAGCCCTCTACCTGCTCGGCGAGTTCGAGCCAGCGTTCTTCGGCGGTGTCCTTGTCGCGGCGCGCCTTTTCGATGGCGGCGCTGAGGCTGGCGAATTTCGCGGGATCGCGGGTGTAGAGCGCAGGATCGGCCAGCGTCTCCTCGTCGCGGGTGATCTGGGCCTCCAGCTCTTCGATCTTCTTGGGCAGCAACTCGTAGTCACGCTGGTCCTTGTAGGAGAGCTTGCCCTTTTTCGGCGGCGGCGGCGGGGCCGCATTGGTGCTTTCCTTGGCCTTGGCTTTGCCCGCGCTGGTGCGCTCGCGGCGCTTGGCTTCCCAGTCGGCATAGCCGCCGGCGATGACGTCGATATGGCCGGAGCCGTCTAGCCCGAGCGTGACGTTGACGGTGCGGTCGAGGAAGTCGCGGTCGTGGCTGACGATCAGCACGGTGCCGTTGTAGTCGGCGATCACTTCCTGCAGCAGGTCGAGCGTTTCGAGGTCGAGGTCGTTGGTCGGCTCGTCGAGCACCAGCAGGTTGGAGGTGCGGGCGAATTCGCGCGCGAACAGCAGACGCGAACGTTCGCCGCCCGAAAGCGTGCCGACTTTCGCCTCGACGAGGCCGGGATCGAACAGGAAGTCCTTGAGATAACCCTGGATGTGTTTACGCACGCCGACCACGTCGATCCAGTCGCCGCCTTCGGCCAGCACGTCGCGGATGCGCAGTTCCGGGCTCATGCGGCTGCGCTGCTGGTCGATCACCGTGGCATCGAGCGTGGCGGCCCGTGTCACCGTGCCGGAATCGGGCTGCAACTCGCCCATCAGGATCTTGAGCAGGGTGGTCTTGCCGGAGCCATTCGCGCCGACCACGCCGATGCGGTCGCCGCGCTGGATGCGCAAGTTGAAATCCTTGATGATCGTGCGCTGGGCCTCGCCCTCGCCGAATTTCTTGGTCACGTGTTCGGCGACGATGACCGATTTGGTCTTGCTGTCGTCCGCCACCACGGCCAGCTTCGCGGCGCCTTGGGGGCCCATCATCGACGCCCGCTGGGCGCGCATTTCCCAAAGCTTGGCAAGGCGGCCCTGGTTGCGCTTGCGCCGCGCGGTGACGCCGCGTTCCAGCCAGTGGGCCTCGATCTTGAGTTTGGCGTCGAGCTTCTGCGCAGCGCGGGCTTCCTCGGCGTAGACTTCGTCTTCCCATGCCTCGTAGCCGCCGAAACCGATGTCGCGGCGGCGCAGGCCGCCCCTGTCGAGCCAGAGCGTGGCGTTGGTGAGCCGGGTCAGGAAGGTCCGGTCGTGGCTGATCACCACGAAGGCGCCGTTGTAGCGCTGCAGCCAGGATTCCAGCCAGTCGATCGCGGCAAGGTCGAGGTGGTTGGTCGGTTCGTCGAGCAGCAGCAGGTCTGGCTCGGAGGCGAGCGCCCGGCACAGGGCGGCGCGGCGGCGCTCACCGCCCGAGGCGCTCTTGGCCTCGCGCGAGAGGTCGATGCCGAGCTGGTCGGCAATCGCTTCCACTTCGTGCTGCTGGGGCGCATCGTCACCATGGATCGCGAAGTCGAGCAGGGTGTCGAAACCGGTGAAGAACGGGTCCTGCTCCAGCGTAACCACGCGCATGCCCGGCTGGACCGAGCGGGTACCCTTGTCTGCGTCGACGGTGCCCGCGATCAGCTTGAGCAAGGTGCTCTTGCCCGCACCATTGCGGCCGATCAGCGCCAGCCGGTCGCGCGGGGCGATGTTGATGTCGAGGTCCTGGAAGAGCCAGCCGGAGCCCTGGATCAGGCCGAGGCCTTCCCAGCTGAGGATAGGTGCGATTGCCATAGCTGCGCGCCCTACAGGCAGTGGCGACGGGCGGCAAGCGGGGGTAGGGCTGTGCAGAGTCTCGCAGCTCCGGTTAACTGCGTGGGATTCCTGCAACACATTTCAGTCAGTGCCACCTTCCTGCCACATTCAGGACTTGTTCAAGCCCCGTCGCTTAGGCACCCAAGTCATTATGAAACGGCTCGTCTCCTCTCTCGCGATGACTGGCGCACTTTTCGGCGCAGCGGTCGCGTTCGTCGCTCCTTCGGTCGTTGCGCAGGCTGCCGATCCCGGCGGGGATCAGGGTGAGGCACGCCGCGAGCGCAAGGCAGGCAACATCCTGTCGATCCGTCAGATCGAGCAGATGGTCCTGCCGCGCATGAACGGCATGCAGTATCTCGGCCCCGATTACGATCCGGCGGCGATGGCCTACCGCCTCAAGTTCATCCAGAACGGCAAGATCTTTTTTGTCGATGTCGATGCCCGGACCGGGCGCGTGATCGGGCAATCGCATTAGGCCGCCCGGCGCCCGGCACGGATTGACCAATGACCGGAAAATGCGTGGCAAGACGGGTGTTTGGCCCGGCCTGCCAGGCCCATCGGGATCACAACCCGGGCCCGTGCGTTTCACCTCTGTGCGCAGCTGTTGGTCAGTCATCCTGCCTTGCTTGACGCACCGGGGCTTTCGCCCCATTTCCAACCCTGATTTCGCCGCCCGTTCCTGGGCGCCCCCGAGGGAGAGACCGAATTGCGCATCCTGATCGTCGAGGATGAACCCACGCTCGGCAACCAGCTGAAGACCACGCTCGAACAGAACGGCTATGCCGTGGACCTGTCGACCGACGGTGAGGACGGGCACTTTCTCGGCTCGACCGAAGAATACGATGCCGTGATCCTTGACCTGGGCCTGCCTGAAATCGATGGGCTGACCGTGCTCGGCATGTGGCGCCGCGAGGGGCGTACGTTCCCGGTGCTGGTGCTTACTGCCCGCGATTCCTGGTCGGACAAGGTCGCCGGGCTCGATGCCGGTGCCGACGACTATCTCGCCAAGCCGTTCCAGACCGAGGAACTGATCGCCCGTCTGCGCGCGCTGATCCGCCGCGCCTCGGGCAATACTTCCAGCGAGCTGACTGCGGGCGACGTGCGTCTCGATACGCGCTCCGGCCGCGTTACGCTGGCCGGCGAGCCGGTCAAGATGACCGCGCAGGAATACAAGCTGTTGTCCTACCTCATGCACCACAAGGGCAAGGTGGTCAGCCGCACCGAATTGATCGAGCATATCTACGATCAGGATTTCGACCGCGATTCGAACACGATCGAGGTCTTTGTCACGCGTATCCGCAAGAAGCTGGGCGCCGACGTCATCACCACGATCCGCGGACTTGGCTATAGTCTCGACGACCCGGCCGAGCCTGGCCGCGGCTGAGGTTTCCATGACACAAGCGCCGACCAGCGGCGCCGCAGAACCCGCACCCGAAAAGCGGGGAGCGGGTTTTGCGCACGAGCGGTCGACCGGCTCGCTGGCCCGGCGCATGATGCTGATCGCGGCAGGCTGGATCTCGATCCTCCTGCTGGTTGGCGGACTGGCGCTCGACCATGCGCTGAGCGGCATCGTCACGCGCAATTTCGACGAGCAGCTGGGCTACATGCTTACCGGCATGATCGGGTCGGCCGAAATCGGCCCCGACGGCGAGGTGTTTTTCAACCGCCCGCTCGGCGACCAGCGCTTCCTCGAACCGAACTCGGGCCTCTACTGGCAGATTCGCGGCAAGGGACACGAGGACTTCCCCTCCCGCTCGTTGTGGGATCGCAGCCTGGCGGTGCCGGACGATCACTTCGACGCGCAGTTGCACGTCTACGATTCGAACCAGTTCCCCGGTGAGCCACTGCGCGTGATGGAGCGCTCCATCATCCTGCCGGGCAGCAATACCAAGTGGATGTTCACGGTGGCGGCGAGCCGTGCCGAGAACAATGAACAGATCAAGATGAACCGCGCGATCCTGCTCTACAGCTTCGTCGCGCTGGGTTTCGGGCTGCTGCTGATGGCGGGCATGCAGACCTGGTACGGCCTGTTCCCGCTTCGCCATATCCGCCGGGCGATCCAGCGGCTGCGGACGACCGGTTCGGCGCGGGTCAGCGGCCCGCTCCCGCGCGAGGTGGAGCCGCTGGTCGAGGAATTGAACGCACTGCTGGCCCATAACGAGCGGCAGGCGGAAGAGGCGCGCACCCATGCGGGCAATCTCGCCCATGCGCTCAAGACGCCGCTGACGGTGGTGATGAACGCGGCTACCGCCAAGGCGCCCGATCTGGCCGACACGGTGATTCGCGAAGCGGCGGTGATGCGCCGCCAGGTCGACCATCACCTTGCGCGGGCGAGGGCGGTGGGCCGGCGTGCGGTGGGGCAGTCGCGCGCCGACGTCTGGCCGAGCCTCGAGGCGGTGCTGCGGGCGGTGGAGCGGCTCTATGACCAGACCCGTTTCGACCTTGACGGCAATCACGATGCGGTGGTGGCGCTGGAAAAGCAGGATCTTGAGGAAATCCTCGGCAACCTGATCGAGAATGCGGCTAAATATGGCGGCGGCAGTGTTTTTGTCACGGTCGACGCCGTGCGCGATTCGTCCCTTTGCGAGATATGGATCGAGGACGACGGCATGGGCATTCCCGAAGCCGAGAGGATCCGAATCTTTGATCGCGGTGCCCGGCTCGACACCGGCAAGCCCGGCACTGGCCTGGGCCTGGCGATCGTGCGCGACGTGGTGGAAATCTACGGCGGCACCGTGATGCTCGACGAAAGCGAGGACCTGGGCGGCCTGCTGGTCAAGCTGGCGGTGCCGCGCGCCAACAGCTGACCCGGCGATATCTAACCAAGGAGTGGCGGGCTGCCGCCAAGGCTTCTGCGCGAGTGCCCGGCATGCTACACGCTGTTCAAAGGTGAGCTGAAAGCGGGGGGAAGCCGTGTGCCGCGCCTTGCGGACCCCGTCATTCGTCCCCATGGCCGGCGCTCCAGATTCGCGACCCTATCCAAGGAAACCCCCATGACCGATTCCATCTCCCTGACCCTGTCGCCCGACGAAGTCGAAATGCTCGTCGATGCACTCGAAGCCGATCTTGAAGGCTACGTCGAAGCCGCCAAGGAAGCGCGCGAGGACGGCAACAAGGAAGACCTGGAAACCTTTGCGGAAGCGGCCACGCGCATCCAGGGCCTGCTGACCCGTCTGCAGGACCTCGTCGAGGGCTGAAAAGACTGAAAAGGGGGGGAGGCGGCGTGCCGCCTTCTTCCTTATTTGCTGCCGGATAACGGCAGGTTCAACCTGCCTTGGCGCGCTCGTGATGGCGGATCACTTCGTCAATGATGAAGCGGATGAACTTTTCGCCGAAATCGGGATCGAGGTGTGCGTCCTCGGCCAGCTTGCGCAGGCGCACGATCTGGCGTTCCTCCCGGCCCGGATCCGAGGCGGGCAGGTTCTTTTCCGCCTTGTACGTGCCCACGGCCTGGGTGATGCGAAAGCGCTCGGCCAGCATGTGGATCAGCGCGGCGTCGATATTGTCGATGCTGGAGCGGAATGCGGCCAGAACCGGATCGGAAGAGGGCGTGGTCTCGGTCATCGGATCGGTCCGCTAGCACGGCTTGCCTGCCGGTTCCAGCCCGCCTGCGGTCTTGGCGGCGATGCCTGCATGCTTAAGCAATCCCGAAGTTTGACCGGCCGGTGGCATTGGCTCTTGCCTAAACGCCTGCGAACGCGCAATGCGCCGGAACGATGAGTGCCGATGTCATACCCCTGCGCACGCGCGGATCGCAACCTTCCCTCGCTCCCATGCTGGCGCTCACCGCGTCCGGCATGAACAGTGTCAATGCGGTCATTCTTGACCGCATGCAGAGCGAGATTCCCCTCATTCCGGCGCTGGCCGGGCACCTGATCTCGGGCGGCGGCAAGCGCATGCGCCCGATGCTGACGGTGGCCGCGGCGGAGCTGTGCGGCTATCAGGGGACCCGGCATTACAAGCTGGCGGCGGCACTTGAGTTCATTCATACCGCCACGCTGCTGCATGACGACGTTGTCGACGGTTCGGACATGCGCCGCGGCAAGGCGGCAGCCAACATCGTTTTCGGCAATCCGGCCACGGTGCTGGTCGGTGACTTCCTGTTCACCCGCGCCTTCGAACTGATGGTCGAGGATGGCAGCATCCGCGTCCTCAAGATCCTTTCGCGCGCCAGTTCGATCATTGTCGAGGGCGAGGTCGACCAACTGACCGCCCAGCGCAAGATCGAGACGAGCGAGGAACATTACCTCGGCATCATCGGTTCGAAGACGGCTGCGCTGTTCTCGGCCGCGACCCGCATCGCTGCTGCGGTGGCTGAAAAGAGCGATGCGGAGGAGCAGGCGCTCGATACCTTCGGTCGCAATCTCGGCATCGCCTTCCAGCTTGTCGACGATGCGATCGATTACGATTCGGAAGCGTCGGAGTCCGGCAAGGACAAGGGTGACGATTTCCGTGAGGGCAAGATGACCTTGCCGGTCATCCTGGCCTATGCGCGCGGCACTGCCGAGGAGCGCAAGTTCTGGGAGGATGCCATTGCCGGCTTCCGAACCGAGGACGAGGATCTTGCTCATGCCGTCGAACTGATCAATCGCCACGGCTGCGTCGAGGCAACCCGCGAGCGGGCCCGCCTTTACGGCCAGCGGGCGATTGATGCGCTGTCGATCTTCCCGGCTGGCGCCGCGCGTGATGCGATGTGCGAAGCGGTCGAGTTCGCGATCGCGCGCCGCTACTGAACCGGCTGTTGCATCGTCGGACACAATGAAAGCGCGCCGGATACCGGCGCGCTTTTTGTTTGCCCGGAACTCTTGAGGCGGCGATTCCGGGATTGCTCGTTGTCTTGGATAAAAGAATCATAATCGTGTCGCGCTGGTCCGAGATCTCCGGTGATTGAGTGATTTATTTGATCTGTATTATAATTTAGGTTGAATAAACTGGTCGGATTGCGAAAGTATCGCGAATGGTGCTGCAGGCATGGTGCGATTGGCATCTGTTTTCCGCGAACAAGTTGGCGGTTCCCTGCGGAGGCGGCGACTGCTTGCGGATGGCGCTTGACCGTTCCGGCACGAGGAGAGCTCACATGCTGACCCTGAAATTCGCCAAGACGCCTTTCGCGAGGCACGGTTTTCGTCTGCGTGCCTCCGTCTTGGCGCTGTCCGCGCTGCTTGCGGTGGGGGGCGCAGCCGAGGCCTGCACCCGTGCGGTCTATCTCGGCCCGAACGGCAACGTGATCACCGCAAGGTCGATGGACTGGAAGAGCGATATCCTGTCCAACTTGTGGATCCTGCCACGCGGGATGGCGCGCAGCGGTGAAGTGGGGCCGAACTCGATCAAGTGGACCTCAAAATACGGCAGCGTGGTTGTCAGCGGTTATGACGTCTCGACGACGGACGGGGTCAACGAAAAGGGCTTGGAAGCGAACCTGCTGTGGCTGGTCGAATCCAAGTACCCGCCCTTCGATGGGAAGGGAAAGCCCGGCCTCACGATCGCCGCATGGGCGCAGTATGTGCTCGACAATTTCGCCACCGTCGATGAAGCGGTGGCCGCGCTGCGGGGTGAGCCTTTCACCATCGTAACGGATAATGTGCCGGGGGAGGATCGGCTGACGACCGTGCACCTTTCGCTCTCCGATGCGAGCGGCGACAGCGCGATCATCGAGTATATCAACGGCAAGCAGGTCATCCACCACTCGCGCGATTTTCAGGTGATGACGAATTCGCCGACCTTCGACCAGCAACTGGCGCTCAATGCCTACTGGAAGCAGATTGGCGGTACGGTGATGTTGCCAGGCACCAATCGGGCGTCGGATCGCTTCACTCGCGCTGCTTTCTATATCAACGCGATTCCGAAGTCCGAGGATCCGGACAAGGCGCTCGCCGCCGTATTCAGCGTCATTCGCAATGCCTCGGTGCCATATGGCATCACCACGCCAGGCGAGCCGAACATTTCCTCGACCCGTTGGCGCACGGTGTTCGATCACAAGCGTCAACTTTATTTCTTCGAGTCGGCGCTGACGCCCAACACCTTCTGGGTCGATCTGAAGAAGATCGATTTTACGCGGGAGACCGGCAAGGTGAAGATGCTCGATCTCGGCCCCAATCAGGATCACACCTTCTCGGGCGAGGCCTCAGGCCAGTTCGCCGGCCATGCGCCGTTCCGTTTCCTCGGTCTGCCGGGCTGACGCTGCGCCAAAAGCGCCACAGTTGTGCGCTGCAATGAAATGGCAACAATGCTGCAATTGCGGCGCGCCGGTCGTGAGTCTATCCAGTGCCCGCCATGCACCCCGAATCCGAGCTGGCTGCCACGGGTTACCAGCCCGGGTCGCCGCGCCAGCGCATCGTCTCTTCCGTGCTGTCCGCGGCCATTATTCTGGCTGCGATGCTGCTTGTCATCACCCAGACCGGCCTCGTGCCCGATCTTGTCAAGAAGACCTCTTCGCTCACGACCTTCGACGTCGTCGATCACGACAAGGAGCAGGGCGGCGAAGCGCCGGAAAAGCCCAAGCAGCAACAGGCCAAGCATGTCGAGCACAAGACGACGGTGCCGGTGGTTGCGCCCGACAAGCCGGTGGAGCAGCCTGCCGCTGCGCCGAAGCAGGCATTCACGTTCCTGCGCATGTCGAGCAGCGAATTTGCGGCGGCCGACATCGGCAAGATGAAGGGGCAGTCCTCGGCCTCGGGGGATGAGGCGCCGGGTGGTTCGGGCGGCACATATGGACCGGGGGAAGGGCCGGGTGGCGTCGTACTCTATAACGCTGCCTGGTTCCGCGAACCGACGGATGCGCAATTGGGTGGCTATCTTCCCGAGCGGCGTCCGGATAGCGGTTGGGGCGAGATCGCGTGTCAGACCCAGCCGCACTACAAAGTCGACAATTGCCAGATTCTCGGTGAATCTCCTCGGGGATCGGGCTTCGGCCGCGCCGTGCTCAATGCGGCCTGGCAGTTCCAGGTGCAGCCGCCCCGCGTCAACGGCAAACCACAGATCGGTACCTGGGTGCGCATCCATATCTCTTACGGGGTGCGGGGCGCCTCGATCTGATTCGGTTTTCCGCGCCGCTCAGGCGGCGTTGAAGGAACTGTTCGGGATGCCGGCATAGCGCTCCAACAGTTCTGGCAGCGGCATCGGCATGGCCATGTAGTAGCCCTGTGCGAGCGTGAAACCGGCAATGCGTGCGCTGAGCAACTGGTCCTCGGTCTCAATGCCCTCGATCACGCAATCAAGCGAAAGTGAACGGGCGAGATTGCGGATGGCCGCGATCAGCCGGCGGCCGCGCGTCTCGTCGAGACGCGGCGCAAAGCTGCGGTCGATTTTCACCATGTCGAGGGGCAACTGGTGCAATGCGGAAAGGCTGGAGTAGCCGGTGCCGAAATCGTCGAGCGCAATCCGGGCGCCGATCTCGCGCAGGCCTTCGAGCGCCTCGCTGGCACTGTCGAATTTCGAGATGAGCGATGTTTCGGTGATCTCGAAAACCAGCCGGCTGGCGGAAATGCCGGATCGTTCGATCAGCGCGATCAAGGCGGCGATCGTCTCCGCGTCGGAAATGTCCTGGCCTGAAAGGTTGAAGCAGACCGTCATCGGCTGGGGTAGCTGGGCCAGGGCGTCGAGCGCCCTGCCGAACAGGGCCAGTGTCACTTCCCGGGCCCGGCCCAATCGCTCGGCGGTAGCGATCAGCAATTCTGGATTGACCGAACCCAGAGATGCGGAATGCCAGCGGGCGAGACACTCGACGCCGATCGGCGTACGCGTTTCGGTGGCCACGATCGGCTGGAAGACGACCGAAAGTTCGCGGGTGAGATCGGCAGTCTGGAGGGCAGCATCGAGCGCCTGCTCGGTGCGGATCATCTGTTCCAGCTTGCTCGAGAAACGAACGCATTGGCCGCGCTTTTCGTTCTTGGCGTGATAGAGCGCAAAATCGGCCCGGTCGAACAGGTCGTGCGCGTTGCGGCCGCTGGCGGGATAATCGGCAAGGCCTGCTGAACAGCCGACCGAGACCACGATGTCTGCAATGCGGGCCGGGCGGCGGATCTCGGCGCAAAGCGCCTGGGTGACGGCTTCGGCTTCTTCCAGCGGGCCCTGCACGATGATGCCGAATTCGTCGCCGCCGAGGCGCGCCATCACCGCATCGTCAGGAATGGCGGCCAGGATCCTTTCGCCCAGTACGTGGAGCAGGCGGTCTCCTTGGGCGTGCCCGTAGGTGTCGTTGACCGGCTTGAAACGATCGAGGTCGATCAGGCCGACGCAGAACACGTCCTCGCTCCCGGCGTTCGCCAGCAGGCCTTCAAGGCGGGCGAAGAAGTAGCGCCGGTTCGGCAGTCCGGTGAGCGCATCAGTCTCGGCCAGCCGGGCGTTTTCCTCGCTCAGCGCCTGGGCCTGACGGCGTTCGTTGGCGAGGGCGTGCTGCGTGTTCTCCAGTGCGATGAACGAATCGTAGGTATCGCGCAGGATCTTGAGGATCACGATCGCGACCAGCGCGATGTTGATTGCGATCGCGACTTGTACGAAGGGCCCTTTTATCATGCTGTAGCACAGGAAAGTGCTGAGCACGGTTACGCAGACGAGGGTCGCCGCAGTGGGCAGGAAGGTCAGGCAGAAGGTGCAGCCCAGCACCGTGACGGCCACGAAGATGGCGACATGGCCGTGTTCGTAGGGACCGCCATACTGGTCCAGCCATAGCGCCCAAGCCACGAAAGCGAGCGCCATGAACACGGCGATAACGGTGGTGCGCTGCATGCGGCGCAGGGCTAGCTCCGGATCGAAATCGGAAGCATTGGGAACCCGCAGCCAGGCGAACATGCGCATCAGGCAGGCTGCGATCAGCACCGAAGGGACAATCAGCGTCAGCGAGACCGGCGCGATCGTCCAATGCGTGTAGCCCAGGATGGCGGCGTTGACCGAGAGTAGTCCGTAAAGCGGGGGAATCCTTTCCCTCAGGCGCAGGAACTGGGCTACCGGCAATGGAAACTGCCCGGCGCGATAGGTCTTGCTGAGAGGGTGAGCGGTTTCGTGCAAGGTCCTGAACTCCGGAACCTGACATAGCCTGCAATTCTTGAAGAAGAATGGATGGCGCCGCGAACTGCATCCGTTCTGGAGTGAACTTGCGGATCGCGGCGAAATTCATCTTAGGCGAATTTCCAAAGCGTCTCTAAGGAGCCCCGCGTGAGCCAGCTTCCGATCCATGCCGTCCTGCCCGATCTTCTTGCCGCGCTGCGGGCAGAGCCGCGTGCCGTGCTGATCGCACCGCCGGGCGCCGGCAAGACAACCGCCCTGGCGCCCGCATTGCTGGGCGAACCCTGGTGCACCGGCACGGTCATCCTGCTTTCGCCCCGGCGCGTCGCCGCGCGCGCTGCGGCCGAGCGCATGGCCGCCGGGCTGGGCGAACAGGCTGGCGAGACGATCGGTTACGTGACCCGTCTCGACGTCAAGCGGTCGGCCCGAACCCGGGTCGTGGTGATGACTGAGGCGATCTTTGTTGCGACGATTCTCGCCGATCCGGAGCTATCGGGGGTTTCGGCAGTCCTCTTCGACGAGGCGCATGAACGGCACCTCGACAGCGATCTCGGGCTGGCGCTGGCGGTCGAGGCTGGGGAAGTCTTGCGCGAGGACCTGCGCATCGTCGTGATGTCGGCCACCATCGACGGCGCGCGTTTCGCACGTCTGCTGGGCGCGGACACGCCGGTGATCGAGAGCGAGGGCAAGGCCTGGCCTCTCGCCATTCGCTGGCTCGGCAGTGCCCCAGGCGCGCGCATCGAGGACGCCATGGCCTCTGCCATCCTCACGGCCTGGCGCGAGCAAGTGGGGGATGTGCTCGCGTTTCTGCCTGGCGTCCGCGAGATCGATCGCGTGACGGAACGGCTGGCGGAGAAGCTGCCCAAGGCTCTTGTCCTGCCGTTGCACGGACAATGCGAACCGGCTGCCCAGCGCGCAGCGATTCGCCGCGACGGCGAGGGCCGTCGTCGCATCGTGCTGGCGACGGCGATTGCCGAAACCTCGCTGACGCTCGACGGTGTATCGGTGGTGGTCGACGCAGGGCTTTCGCGAAGAGCGGAGTTCGACAAGGCTGCGGGCGTCACCCGGCTCGTCACCCACCGGGCCAGCCGCGCCTCCGCGGCGCAGCGGGCGGGGCGTGCGGCAAGACAGGGGCCGGGTGTGGCCTATCGCTTGTGGGAAGAGGCCGCCCACCCGGGACGGCCGGAATTCGATCCGCCGGAAATGCTGACCAGCGATCTTGCCCCGCTGACGCTGACGCTGGCCCAATGGGGGGCGGGCGATCCCGCCGCGATGGCCTGGCTTGATGCGCCGCCGGTGCCCGCGCTCGATGCGGCACGGCGCCAGCTTGAGGGACTTGGGGCGCTGGATGCAGAGGGGCGGATCACCGGCTTCGGGCGCAAAGTGGCCAGTTTGCCGATGGACCCGGCGCAGGCGGCGATGATCCTTCATGGCACCGAAATCGGCGCGGGGGGCTCGGCTGCCAGGCTGGCGCTGCTCTTGCAGGAACGCGGCCTCGGTGGCCGCAGCGAAGACCTGTCGCAGCGCCTCGCGCGCTGGAACGGCGATCGTGCGCCGCGCGCCGATGCCTCGCGCAAGCTCGCCGCAGGCTGGGCGAAGCGGGCGCGGGTACTGCTCGGAACGGACGGGCACGACGACGAAGATGTTCCCGCCGGCGTTCTGCTGGCGCTTGGGCGTCCGGACATGCTGGCCCGGCGCCGTGATTCCAGCGGCGAGAACTGGCTCTCGGCCGGGGGCAGGGGGTATGTGCTTGATCCGGCTTCCGCCTTGGCGGCGCGCGAGTGGATGGTGATCGGGGATGCCCAGGGGCAGGCGCGTGGCGCCCGTATCCTCTCTGGCGCGACGCTGGAACCTGCCGAAGTGGAACAATGGCTGGAGGAGCGGATCGAACGCCGTTCGCTCCTGCGCTGGAACGAATCGGAAGGGCGTGTCGAGGCACGGCTGGAGCGGCGGATCGGCGCGATCACCCTGGCGAGCGGCCCTGATCCTTCGCCGGACCCGGCGGCGATTTCGGCATTCCTGCTTGAACGGGTGCGCGAGAAAGGGCTCGATCTGGTGCCTTTCGGCAAGGGCGCACTCGCCCTGCTGCGGCGCGCCCGCTATGCCGGGATCGAGGCGCTGTCCGATACAGCCTTGCAGGCAGACCTCGACGACTGGCTGGGGCCGCTGCTCGGCCGGCGGCTGGATGCGGTGGACAAGGGCGCGCTTGCCGAGGCTCTGCGCAATCGCATGACATGGGACGACCAGCAGAAGCTGGAAAAGCTGGCGCCGCCCGAATTTCGCAGTCCCGCAGGCACCAGCCATGTCATCGATTACGAGGATGACGGAGGCCCCAGCGTCGAAGTGCGGGTGCAGGCGCTGTTCGGGCTCGACCGCCATCCCACGTTCGGGCAACCGCCGCAGCCGCTCCTGCTCAAGCTGACCTCGCCGGCCGGACGGCCGATCCAGACCACGCGCGATCTCCCTGGATTCTGGCGTGGATCCTGGCGCGACGTGCAGCGCGACATGAAGGGGCGCTACCCCAGGCACCGCTGGCCGGACGAGCCGTGGACCGAAGATCCCAGCCTCAAGACAAGAAATGCGTTCGAAGCATCCAAAGGCAAATGATTTGCGCTTGATTCTCTCCCCGATTCGGCGCCAAAGCGCTTCATCATGAGTGCACGCATCTATCAGCGCCCGAAGAACGCCATGCAGTCCGGCAAGGCACTGCTGGATCAGTGGATCCTCGAATTCGTCCCGGCGGAGGCGAAGAAGCCCGACCCGTTGATGGGTTGGGCCGGCTCGGGAGATACCCAGCAGCAGGTTACCCTGAAGTTCCCGACGGTGGAGGAGGCCAAGGCCTATGCCGATCGTTACGGCATCGAAGCGGAAGTTCACGCCACTCCGCCGCGCCGTCTGAAGATCCAGGCTTACGCCGACAACTTCCGTTGATCCTTCGCGCTGGACGCGCGGTTTAGTTCAGCAATCGGCCCGCATCTCCTGTAGGGAGGCGCGGGCCGATGCCGTTTCGGGAGCGGCGATTTGCCGTGCGAATTTCCTCCGCTTCGGGGCTGGACAAACCGGCATCGCCCCGCCATATGCCCGCCCGGGAGTCGGGTGGACGTTTGCGTTCGCCAACTTGGTCAGGTCCGGAAGGAAGCAGCCACAACGGATTGCGGCGGGTCGCCCGGCTCCTTCTCTCAAGTTTGAGAGATTACCCCCACAGATGTTACCCCACTGGGGGTTAGAAATGCCGCCTCAGTGCGGCATTTTTTGTGCGCGGCTGTGGAGCAAATCGCTTTCCTCCTGACAATTCGGCCCCCAGCGCCTAGTTTGGCAGGCGATGGACGATTCACCTGACATGTTCGGCGACAGCCCACCCTGGAACGACGGGGGCGAGGAAGAGGCCGCAGCGACTTCGGCGGAACTGGAAGCGGCCGGTCAGGTCTCGCTGTTCGGCGAGCCGGAAGCGGAGCCAAAGCCGGAACCCGCGGCTCAGCCGGAGGCCGGATCAAAGCCCGAGCCCGTTGCGGTAGAGCTGGAGTCTGTGGTTGAGGCCGAAGTCGCGCCCGAGCCGGTGCCTGTTTCCGCCATAGTGCCGGTCGCAGCGGCTCCCGTTCCCGCACCCTCAGCGGCGCTTGTCGCCGTCAAGGCTGCCGCCCCGGCGAGCGCTGCAGTTCAGCCCTATCGCGTGCTGGCGCGCAAGTATCGTCCGCAGAGCTTCGGCGAACTGATTGGACAGGAAGCGATGGTCCAGACGCTGGCCAACGCCATCAAGCGCGATCGGCTGGCGCATGCTTTCCTGATGACCGGCGTGCGCGGTGTCGGCAAGACCTCGACCGCGCGCCTCATTGCCAAGGCCCTCAACTGCATCGGCCCGGACGGGCAGGGCGGCCCGACCATCGATCCTTGCGGCGTTTGCGAGCCCTGTCAGGCGATTGCCGAGGGCCGTCATATCGACGTGATCGAGATGGACGCCGCCTCGCATACCGGTGTCGACGACGTGCGCGAGATCATCGAGGCGGTGCGCTATGCCGCCGTTTCGGCGCGCTACAAGATCTACATCATCGACGAAGTTCACATGCTGTCGCGCAATGCATTCAATGCCTTGCTGAAGACACTTGAGGAGCCTCCGGCGCATGTGAAGTTCCTTTTCGCGACGACCGAGGTCGATAAGCTGCCGGTGACGGTGCTGTCGCGCTGCCAGCGGTTCGACTTGCGCCGAATCCCGGCGCCGATGCTGGCGGAACACTTTGCCAAGGTCTGCGGACTCGAGGGTGTCGAGGCGGAAGCCGAGGCGCTGGCGATGGTTGCTGCTGCGGCCGAAGGGTCGGTGCGCGACGGCTTGTCGATTCTCGACCAGGCAATTGCCCATGCCGACCTTGACGGCGAAGGTCAGGTCCGTGCCGAAAAGGTGCGCGACATGTTGGGTCTTTCCGACAAGAGCGCGCAGCGCCGCCTGATCACCGCGATCCTAGACGGCAAGGGCGGCGATCTGCTCGAACTGGTTGCCCATCAATTCGCGCTCGGTGTCGAACCGATCTCGATCCTGCGGGGCTTGATGGCACTGACCCATCGTATCGCTGTCGCCCAGGTTGCCGGGGGCGCGCACGATGCCCATTCGGCGGAGGAGCGGGAGGCGATCGAGGGCTGGGCGAGGGCGCTCAAGGCCGGGCAGGTTCATCGGCTTTGGCAGCTTCTTCTCAAGGGCCATGACGAAGTGAAGTCTGCGCCCGACCCGTTGGTGGCCACGCAGATGGCGCTCCTGCGGATCATGCATGCGGCGGACATGCCCGATCCCGGCTCATTGGTGAAAAAGCTGGAGGAGTTGGCGGCCCGTGCACCGGTTGCTGTTCCGGCTGGCGACAGTTCCGGCGCCGTCGGTCCGGCACCTGTTGCCGTGGCGAGGCCAGTCGTGACGGCGCGGCGCTGGGAAGAGCTGGTCGACGATGTCGAGCACGCCGGCGAACTTTCCACCGCCAACACCATGCGCATGCAAGTCCGCGTCGTCGAACTCGGAACGAGCTTGCTTCGTTATACGCAGCCGCCGGGGTTTAGCGAGGACATCACCGCGATCCTGCGCAACGCTCTGGGCAAGGCGACGGGCGAGCGCTGGGAGGTGTTCAAGGTCGATGAAGGGGGGGCGCCGACGCTCGTCGAACTGGCTGAGGCGGAAAAGACGGCGGCCAGCAATGCCGTCAGCCAGCACCCGCTCGTGCTGGCGACCAAGGCGGCCTTTCCAGAGGCCCAAGTGATCGAGGATGACCGTCCGCTCGCCGTTGGCGGTGGCGGGCGAAATTGGAGACGTTGAGATGAAGTCCATGGAAGAGATGATCCAGGCGGCGCAGCAGGCCGCAGAGACCATCCAGAAGCAGATGAACGACACGCAGGCCAAGTTGGACACGCTGGAAGTCGAAGGGCTTTCGGGGGGCGGTCTGGTCAAGATCCGCTGCTCGGCCAAGGGCCGTGTGATCGGCGTGGCCATCGACGACAGCCTGCTGCAGCCTGGCGAAAAGCAGATCCTCGAAGATCTCGTGGCCGCTGCCTACAACGACGCGCGCGTGAAAGCGGACTCGGTGGCAGGAGAGGAACTTGCCAAGGCCCAGCAGGGCATGGGTTTGCCGCCGGGCTTCAAGATGCCGTTCTGACGACGGGCCGCCGCCAAGGCGGCGCATTGTCGTAAAGACGAACGCGAGCCGCTCGAGGGGCGTGTTGCGGAGGTTCCGCGACGGCCTTTCGGGCGGCTTTGTCGTTTTCTCGGGTGCCGTGCCGGATTGTTGCGGGTTAAAACTCTGAAAGTCCTCTGGAGGAAAGCGTGTTTCTGCCGATCCGGTTTGGCCGGGGCGCTGGCCTGACTAGGCTGGGTTTTTGCTCCCTGCGCCGGACTTCCTTGATGGAATGGCCACGAAGCGGCTGAGGACAAAGAACTGCAGCAGCGTGGAAAACACGGTCGTCGCCACACCGGCAATGTACGGATCGTGCTGTAATGTCAGTGCGATCTCTAGAAATGCGACACTGGCCAGATAGTTGAGGCCATAGGCAAGGAGAAACCGGTTCAGGGGGAAGCCCGAATTGCTGAAGACCAGGCTTCGGTATGTGAAGAAGTTGAACATGATGCCGGCTACGCGGCTGAGCAATTGTGCAGCTTGTGGATGCAGCCCCAGCGCGATCATCATAGCATATAGGCCATAGCCGAAGGCCGTATTGATCCCGCCTGTAACGTAGAACCGGGCCAGCCTGGCCAGGGCCTCACATCTTTCCGGTGCGGCGATCCGCCAAGACGAGCCGGTCGCCGCGGGGGACAACGCGCCCGTAGCGGAACTGGCCTGCCTGGCGGAATGCAACTCCTCTTTCGCGCCTGGCGGTGGGCCGGCAGCCGGCATGCTTCCTCCTGATATCCCGTTGTTCCTCTATAAGGTAAGGACCAAAAGAGGTGGGGTCGTCCGGAATTGCCTCCAGAGTGGAGAGAAGGCGGTTTGTAAGGACAAGGCGGGAGCGTTATGACAATCGCTTCCACAGCCTTTCGCGGTTAGTGCATTGCGTCCGCGCTGGATGACACCATATCTACGGGCAATGGCCGGGATTTCCGTTAGGCGCCTGGCAAGTATGGAATTGGAAAAGCTCTTGAACCTGCTTCCGTTGCTGCCTTTGCGCGATATCGTCGTGTTCCCCGGCATGGTTGTGCCACTTTTCGTGGGACGCGAGAAATCGGTGGCCGCGCTCGAAGCGGCCATGGCCGGTGAGAAGGATATTTTCCTGCTCGCCCAGCTTGATCCCGGCTGCGACGATCCCGAGCGTGACGATCTCTATGATACCGGCGTGATTGCCAGTGTCCTGCAATTGCTCAAGCTGCCCGATGGAACCGTGCGTGTGCTGGTGGAAGGCCAGGACCGTGCCCGCCTCGAAATGCTGCAGACGGAAACCGGGGCCGAGGGCGAGATGCTCGTGGCGCAGGTTGAGCGCATTGAATCGAGTGAGGCCGAAGGCACCGAAGTGGCCGCGATGATGCGCACGGTGGTCGAGCAGTTCGGCGAATACGCCAAGCTCAACAAGAAGCTGTCGCAGGATGCCGGTGAACAACTGGGTGACATCGATGATGCGGCGCGCCTCGCCGATACCGTGGCCGCACAGCTTTCGGCCAAGGTGGCCGACAAACAGGCCGTGCTGTCCGAACCCGATCCGCTCAAGCGGCTTGAAATGGTCTATTCCTTCATGGAGGGCGAGCTCGGCGTTCTGCAGGTCGAGCGCAAGATCCGTGGCCGCGTGAAGCGCCAGATGGAAAAGACCCAGCGCGAATATTACCTGAATGAACAGCTCAAGGCGATCCAGTCGGAGCTGGGCGGCGGTGACGGCGAGGAAGCCAACGAACTGGCTGAACTCCAGGACAAGATCGAAAAGACCAAGCTCTCCAAGGAAGCGCGCGAGAAGGCGACCGCCGAACTGAAGAAGCTCAAGTCGATGCAGCCGATGAGCGCGGAAGCGACCGTCATCCGCAACTACCTCGATGTGCTGCTGGGCCTACCCTGGGGCAAGAAGAGCAAGTTGAAGCGCGACATTTCCGAAGCGCAGACGGTGCTCGATTCCGACCATTACGCGCTCGACAAGGTCAAGGACCGCATTGTCGAGTATCTGGCCGTGCAGGCACGCACCAACAAGCTCAAGGGGCCGATCCTGTGCCTCGTGGGGCCTCCGGGCGTCGGCAAGACGTCGCTCGGCAAGTCGATCGCGAAGGCGACGGGGCGCGAGTTTATCCGCCAGTCGCTGGGCGGTGTGCGAGACGAGGCTGAGATCCGCGGTCACCGCCGCACCTACATCGGCTCGCTGCCGGGCAAGATCGTCACCAACCTGCGCAAGTCGGGCAAGTCCAACCCGCTCTTCCTGCTGGACGAGATCGACAAGCTGGGCCAGGATTTCCGTGGCGATCCGGCCTCGGCACTGCTCGAAGTGCTGGATCCCGAACAGAACGCCAAGTTCCAGGATCACTATCTGGAACTCGACATTGACCTGTCGGACGTGATGTTCGTCTGCACCGCGAACAGCCTGAATCTGCCCCAGCCGCTGCTGGACCGCATGGAGATCATCCGTCTCGAAGGTTATACCGAAGACGAGAAGGTCGAGATCGCCGAGCGGCACCTGATCCGCAAGCAGATCGAGGCGCATGGCCTGAAGAAGGGTGAGTTCACGCTGACGCAGGACGGCCTGCGCGACCTCATTCGCTATTACACCCGCGAAGCGGGCGTGCGTACGCTGGAGCGCGAGATTGCCCGGCTGGCGCGCAAGTCCCTGCGCCAGATCCTTGAAGGCAAGGCCAAGGAAGTGGTCATCACGCCCGAAAACCTGGCCGACTTCGCCGGTGTACGCAAGTTCCGCCATGGCGTGGGCGAGGAAGAGCATCAGGTCGGCGCGGTCACCGGTCTCGCCTGGACCGAGGTCGGCGGTGAACTGCTGACGATCGAAAGCGTCACCGTGCCCGGTAAGGGCGCCATCAAGGCGACCGGCAAGCTGGGCGAAGTGATGAACGAGTCGATCCAGACCGCGTTCAGTTTCGTGCGCGCGCGTTCGCCCGCCTATGGCATCAAGCCTTCGATCTTCAACAAGAAGGACATCCACATTCACCTACCCGAGGGTGCGGTACCCAAGGATGGTCCGTCGGCGGGTATCGGCATGGTCACCTCGATCGTCTCGACGCTTACCGGCGTGCCGGTGCGCAAGGACGTTGCGATGACCGGTGAAGTCACGCTGCGGGGCCGCGTACTGCCGATCGGCGGTCTTAAGGAGAAGCTGCTGGCGGCGCTGCGCGGCGGCATCACCACCGTGTTGATTCCGGAAGAGAACCGCAAGGATCTTGCCGAGATCCCGGATAACGTGAAGCAGGGGCTGGACATCATTCCGGTCAGCCATGTCGACGAAGTTCTGGCCAAGGCCCTGGTCGACCCGCTCACTGCGATCGAGTGGACCGAAGCGGACGAACTGGCGGCGGCTCCGCCGCAAACGCCCGCTCCGTCGGCCACGGCGCACTGAGGCGCGGTTGCAATTCGCAAAATAGGAGGGGCGCCGGGCTATCCGGCGCCCTTTTCTTTAGGTCGCACGGCTGACGGAACCATCGGCGTAACGGTGCGCCGGCAGCGCTGAAGATTTCGGCTCGGGCGAATTACCGACGATAACGGCTGGGAAAATTCCATATTGTGGTTAAAGGGCCGGAAACCTTCGGTGCCTGCGATGCGGTTTGATCTCCCCACTTTGTACTTCCTGGCTATCGGCACGCTCGTGCTCAGTTCGCTCATGACGTTCTGGGAGCGACACGCGCGTCCGCTACGCAGGCGCGAACTGGGGATGCTTGCGGGCGGATACGCGACGCTCGCAGCCGGTTGCGCGTTGGCCTTGGGGCGATCGCTGTTCCCTGGTGCCATTGGCGCAGGCCTGGCCAACATTGTGATGCTCAGCGGTTATCTTCTGGTGCTCCAGGCAGCCGCGCGACTTGCCGGGCGCTCGTATGTCCCCATGGCCGGTGTCATTCTGGGGTTCCAGGTGCTGGTATGGGCAGTCGGCGGCGCGCGCTGGCAAACGGTGATCTGGACATACGCCAGTGCCTTCCCGATCGGGTTGGTTAGCGGCCTGACGGCGTGGGAATTGCAGCGCAATGGCCGTTTGCGCGTCTTGCGCTCGCACCGGATCGCGGTGGCCTTTGCAGCCATGCATTGCTTCACTTATCTGCTCCGCGCCATTGTCCTGCCCGTGCTGGAGCCGCAGGGCGGGGCGGGGCTGCTGGCGCTGTCGAGCTTCGCGACGATGTACGAAGGCGTGCTCTATTCTGTCGGATTGCCCATGGCATTGCTGGCACTGGTGCGAGAAGAGACGCACGATCAGTTGCTTCAGGCTTCGCACACCGACTATCTGACGGGGCTGGGGAACCGCCGGTGGTTCTTCAAGGAGGCTGAGCGCCGCATAGGCAGCATGGGGGCCGACGGGCGGACTTTCATGCTGGCGTTCGATCTTGACCATTTCAAGAGCATCAATGACCGTTTCGGCCACGCGATAGGGGATGAGGTGCTCAAGCGTTTTGCCGGTTTTGTCCGCCGCAGCGTCGGGCCTTCCGCAATCCTCGCCCGCATCGGGGGAGAGGAGTTCGTAGCCCTTTTGCCTTGCAGATCGGATGCCGAGGCGGCGGCGATTGCCCAGCAAGTGGTTAACGGCTTTGCCGCGATCGACATCGGCCGCGAGTATGGTGAGGACGTCAAGGCGACGGTCAGTATCGGTATCGCCGAACTGGGCTGCGACGGGGATACGCTGGCCGAACTGCTGACGGCAGCCGACGCGGCGCTCTACCGGGCCAAGGGCAGCGGTCGGAACCGGGTGGAGCCCGCATAGTCGGCCGTTTGCCGGCCCCGATGCATCCCGATTCTCACGAATTGACGACAAGCCATAAGAGGGCGCATTCTTCCGCCAGCAGCGGTGTGAGGGGTCCCATGGCGGCGATGGTGGACACGCATGTTCCCTTGGATCTGGCTCCCGTGCGGGGGAGACAGCGGATCGAGAGTCTCGATGTCCTGCGCGGCATTGCGATCCTTGGCATTTTCTACATGAACATTCCCTACATGGGGACCAACCTCGCGGCATGGCTGCCGGATCCACGGCGCCTCTCGTGGGAGCCTGCCGATCAGCTGATATGGGCGGCTATTCGCATTTTCTGGGACGGGACGCAGCGCGGCCTGTTCGAATTCCTGTTCGGGGCGGGGGTGCTGGTCTTTACGGCGAAAGCGATGAAGCCGGACGATCCGGTGGCCGTTGCGGACTTGTTCTTGCGCCGCAACCTCTGGCTGATGCTGTTTGGCCTCATCGACATCTTTTTGGTGCTGTGGGTCGGGGATATCCTTCTGGTTTACGGCATCTCGGCCTTGTTCCTTTTCCCGTTCCGCAAGTTGCCACCGCGCGCGCTACTGGCGATGGGGCTACTGTTCGCGCTGGTTTGCGCCATTGGCTGGCCTGGAGGCGGCGGCCTGGTGGGCTATGGCGAACGGGTCGACATGCTGAGGGAGGCCGCCCGGATCGAGGCTAAAGTACAGTCAGGCGGCCGGCTCACCCAGGAGGAGAGCGCGGCGATCAAGGAGTTTCGGACAAGGCGGGATGCCCTCGACCTTTCCAAGCCGCTGCCACAGGACCGGCAGGAGAAGATCGGGGAAGAGCGCAAGGCCTTCAACGGTACGCCGCTGGACATGGCGCTGTTCAACTGGAGTACCTGGAACAAGTATTCGGTGCGGGCAACGGCACGTTCTTCGGGGTGTTGGAAGCGGTTTGAGCGATGTTTGTCGGCATGGCCCTGTTCAAGTGGGGCGTGATCCAGGGTGGGCGGTCTGTACGGTTCTATCTGGTGCTGGCGATCTGTGCCTATGGGGTGGGCTGCGGACTGCGGGCGTGGAGCGTACATGAAATTTTCCGCTTCTCGCTCGAGCCCAAGATCGGCTGGATCACGGACGAGTTCGCGCGCCTCTGCGTGACGCTTGGGCATGTGGGGCTGTTCAACCTGCTGCTGCTCACCCGGTCGGGGCGGTTCCTGCTCGCGCCGTTCAAGGCGGTGGGGCGCATGGCCTTCACCGTCTACATTACCACCAGTACGGTGATGATCTGGATCGTCTTTGCCCCTTGGGGGCTGGGGCTGTGGGAACGCTACGGCTGGTTCCAGTTGATGGTGGCGGCGAGCCTGTTCAATTTGCTGATGCTGATCGCCGCGAACCTCTGGATGCGCTTCTTCGTCTGTGGTCCGCTGGAGTGGGTCTGGCGCTCGCTTTCCTATTGGAAACGCCAGCCCTTCGTACGCCGGAGGGCAGGGGCGTTGACACCGGCTGCGCCCGGCGGTGCAGGCGAGGTGGTGCTGCCAGTGTAATGCTTATTCTGTTTCATGATGGGTGTTGAAACGGTAATTTTCGGTCGAAATACAATCTCTTTGCGCAAGCGGTTTGCGCAGTCTCTTGCCATGCTTGCGCTCAGCCTGTAACGGGCCGCTTCCCGCGCCGCGACCTTGCCGCGCGGGATTTGCATGAAGGATCTTGAAATGGGTTACCGGGTTGCCGTCGTCGGCGCGACCGGAAATGTCGGCCGCGAAATGCTCAACATCCTTGCCGAGCGTGAGTTCCCCTGCGACGAGATCGCAGCGGTGGCTTCGTCGCGTTCGACCGGGACCGAGATTGAATTCGGCGAAACCGGCAAAATGCTCAAAGTAAAGAACATCGAGCACTTCGATTTCGCCGGCTGGGATATTGCGCTCTTCGCCGCAGGCTCGGAGCCCACGAAGATTTATGCGCCCAAGGCCGCTGCCGCCGGCTGCGTGGTGATCGACAACTCGTCGCTCTACCGCATGGACCCGGACGTGCCGCTGATCGTGCCGGAAGTGAACCCGGACGCCATCGACGGCTACAAGGCGCGCAACATCATCGCCAACCCCAACTGTTCGACCGCGCAGATGGTCGTGGCGCTGAAGCCGCTGCACGACAAGGCTACGATCAAGCGCGTCGTCGTTTCGACCTACCAGTCGGTTTCCGGCGCGGGCAAGGCGGGCCTGGACGAGCTGTTCGAACAGAGCCGCGCGATCTTTGTCGGCGATCAGGTCGAGAAGCGCAAGTTCACCAAGCAGATCGCCTTCAACGTGATTCCGCACATCGACAGCTTCCTGGACGACGGTTCGACCAAGGAAGAGTGGAAGATGGTGGTCGAGACCAAGAAGATCCTCGATCCCAAGATCAAGCTGCAGGCCACTTGCGTACGCGTGCCGGTCTTCGTCGGCCACTCGGAATCGCTGAACATCGAGTTCGAGAACGAGATCTCGGCCGAGGAAGCTCAGAACATTCTGCGTGAAGCGCCGGGCATCATGCTCGTCGACAAGCGCGAGGACGGTGGTTACGTCACCCCGATCGAAAGCGTGGGCGACAGCGCCACTTACGTCAGCCGCGTGCGCGAAGACCCGACCGTCGAGAACGGTCTGGCGCTGTGGTGCGTTTCGGACAACCTGCGCAAGGGCGCTGCCCTGAACGCGGTGCAGATCGCCGAACTGCTGGGTCGTCGTCACCTCAAGAAGGGCTGACGCGGCGGGCCTTGCGCCCGAACCGAACACGAAAGGGTCCGCGAGGCATTGGCTTCGCGGGCCCTTTTCGTGTGCGGCGCGGCTTGAAACGTATTGGATTTCGGCGCGTTTTGAGGCTCTATCGCGGTAGTCCTGAAAGGAGCCATTTTTGTTGTCGGTCGAGCATCTGATCGCGCAGTACGGCCTTGCGGGCCTGTTTCTCGGCGCGGGGTTCGAAGGCGAGACCGTTACCGTGATCGGCGGGTTGATGGCCCATCATGGGCTGCTTTCCTATTGGCCTGCCGTGCTGGCGGCTGCGGCCGGATCGTTCGTGGCGGATCAATTGTTCTTCCTGATCGGGCGGCGCTTTCGTGGGCATGGGCTGGTGCGCAATGCACAGGCGAAACCCGCCTTCGCCAAGGCGCTGGCGGCGTTCGAGCGGCATCCGGTGATTTTCACGTTCGCGTTCCGCTTTCTCTACGGCCTGCGTACCGTCAGCCCCATAGCCATCGGCACCACGCGGCTGCGGACGACAACCTTCCTTGCCATCAATGCCTTGGCGGCGGCGGTGTGGGGGTTGGTCTTCGTTTCGCTCGGCTACTTCTGCGGGCAGGCGGTGGAGGCGCTGTTCGGGCGTATCCATGCGCTGGCGCCGCTGATCGGCGGGGTGGTCGGGGCGGCGGTGCTGATCGGTCTGGCGGTTCATTTACTGCACACGCGGGGCAAGGATGCCTGAATACTTGTCCAGGCTGCTTGTGGAGAGCATTCAGAGCCTATCCAGCCAACTGCAGTCGGAAGAGGGTATATGACGGTTCCGATGGCTGGCGGCTGCCAGTGTGGACGCGTTCGCTTCACGGCCGAAGTGGAGCCGGAAAAGGCCTACCTTTGCCACTGCAAGATGTGCCGCAAGGCGACCGGGGGTGTCTCCATCGCCTTCATCAACCCGCCGCGCGAGAAGGTGACCTGGCACAGCGAGCCGGACTGGTATCAATCCTCCGCCATCGCGCGGCGGCCGTTCTGTTCGCATTGCGGCACGCCGCTGGGGTTCGAGTTTCTGGAAGGCGCGAAGGCCATCGATCTTACCGTCGGCAGTTTCGACGATCCCACGCCGTTCCGGCCGGAGCACAACTATGCCACCGAATCCATGCTTCCGGCATGGGCTGACGTAAGGCATCTGCCCGGCTACACGAGCGCGGAGAATCCCAATGTGATCGATCGCTGGAAGGCGGCCGGCATGGAGCCGCCTGAGTGATCGATCCTCCCCAAACGCAGGCGAATGTGCAGTGAGCGAAGCGAAGACCGAATATCTCGAAGGTTATGCCGGCACGCGGCTGGCGGTGCATGTCATGGGCGATCACGGCGCGCGGCCGCTGCTGCTGCTGCACGGGCTGTTTTCCAGCGCGGACGTGAACTGGATCAAGTACGGCAATGCCAAGATCCTGGCCGATGCCGGGTTCGAGGTGTTCATGCCGGACTTGCGCGCCCACGGGCAGAGCGGCGCACCGCATGATGCCGAGGACTACCCGGGCGACGTGCTGGTGCGCGATCTTCAGGCGACGGTCGATCAGCTTGGCCTTTCCGACTTCGACCTTGGCGGCTTTTCGCTGGGTGCACGCACTTCGGTGCGCGGCGTGCTGGCGGGGCTCATGCCGCGCAAGCTGATCCTGGGCGGCATGGGCCTCACCGGCCTGTCCGGCTGGGCGCGGCGTTCGGCACATTTTGTGGATGCCATCGACCGTTTCGGCACGATCGAGCGCGGTGACAAGGCCTTCGTGGCGCAGGCTTTCATGAAGTCCATGAACATCGACCGGGTGGCGGCGCGTCTGCTGCTTCAGTCGGTGGACGATACCTCGGCGGACGCCATCGCGCAGATCGCCATGCCCACGCTCTGCGTCTGCGGCAAGGACGACCATGACAACGGCTCCGCGCCGGAACTGGCGGCGGCGCTGCCCGATGGGCACTATGTGGAGACGCCGGGCAATCACATGTCCTCGGTGACGTTCAAGGACATGGGCCGGGCCATGGCGGCGTTTCTGCTGGATTGAGGGGGATTGCGCAAGCTTGTGCAATTGTGTGCCGGATGCGAAATAATCCGGCACCGCCCGCCCCGAAACGGTTGATCTGACGGCAGGCCCGGCTAGTCTCCGGCGCCATCAGAACATACCAAGAGGGCACCCCCATGAAATTCGCATCCACCGCGCGTGCAGCGCTGGCCGCCGGGCTTTGCTTCGGCCTTGCGGTTCCAGCTTTTGCCGAGGAAGCCAAGGCAGACTATCCCGTGACCGCCGCCGGCGCCGCGCAGTTCATTGCCGATGCCGAAAAGGAGCTGTTCCCCGCCTCGGTGGACAATGCCCGCATCAACTGGGTGAATTACACCTACATCACCGACGATACCGACGCGCTGGCGGCGCAGTCGAACGCGGCGATTACCGAGAAGCAGGTGGCCTACGCGGTCGAGGCGGCCAAGTTTGCGAACATTCCGGGCCTTGATCCCGATGTCGCGCGCAAGCTCTCCATCCTGCGTCAGGGCATTGTCCTGCCGGCGCCGACCAAGCCCGGCGCGGCGGACGAACTGAGCACCATCTCTACCCGCCTTGCCTCCACGTACGGCAAGGGTCGCGGCACGCTGGACGGCAAGGAGATCAACGGCTCCGATATCGAGGCGGAGATGGGCAACCTTGCGCACACGCCGGCCGAATTCGCCGAGATGTGGACCAGCTGGCACAACAACGTCGGCGCGCCGATGAAGAACGACTATGTGAAGATGGTCGGCATCGCCAACGAGGGCGCCAAGGAACTCGGCTATGCCGACGTCGGCGCCATGTGGCGTTCGGGCTATGACATGACGCCGGAGCAGTTCTCGGCCGAAACGCAGCGCCTGTGGGAAGAAGTGAAGCCGCTTTACCTCGCGCTCCACACCTACGTCCGCCACAAGCTGAACGAGAAGTACGGCGATGCCGTGCAGCCCAAGACCGGCCCGATCCGCGCCGACCTGCTGGGCAACATGTGGTCTCAGGAGTGGGGCAACATCTACCCGCTGGTGGCTCCCTCCGGCGCGGGCGATCTGGGCTATGACATCGGCGCGCTGCTGAAGGCCAAGGGCAAGACCCCGCTCGACATGGTGAAATATGGCGAGGGCTTCTACTCCTCGCTTGGCTTCGCGCCGCTGCCGGAGACGTTCTGGAAGCGCTCGATGTTCGTGAAGCCCGCCGACCGCGAGGTGATCTGCCACGCGTCGGCCTGGGATGTCGACAACAAGGACGATGTGCGCATCAAGATGTGCACCAAGGTGAATTCGGAAGACTTCGTCACCATTCACCATGAGCTGGGCCACAACTACTACCAGCGCGCCTACAACCAGCAGCCCTACCTCTACCTCAACGGCGCCAACGACGGGTTCCACGAGGCGATCGGCGACTTCATCGCGCTGTCGATCACGCCGCAGTACCTCGTGCAGATCGGCCTGCTCGACAAGGACAAGGTGCCCAGCGCCGACAAGGACATCGGCCTGCTGCTGCGTCAGGCGATGGACAAGGTGGCGTTCCTGCCGTTCGGCCTGCTGATCGACCGCTATCGCTGGGGCATCTTCGACGGGTCTATCCAGCCTGCCGACTACAACAAGGCCTGGACCAAGATGCGCACGGATTATCAGGGCATCGTTCCGCCTTCGGCCCGCCCGGATGACGGCTTCGACGCCGGCGCCAAGTTCCACGTGCCGGGCAACACGCCCTACACGCGCTACTTCCTGGCGCGCATCTTCCAGTTCCAGTTTTACGAGGCCGCGTGCAAGCAGGCCGGCTGGAAGGGCCCGCTTCACCGTTGCAGCTTCTACGGCAACAAGAAGGTGGGCGAGAACCTCGACCGCATGCTGAAGATGGGCATGTCGAAGCCCTGGCCGGAAGCGCTGAAGGCCTTCACCGGCAGCGACAAGCTGAGCGCCAAGCCGATGCTCGCCTACTTCGCGCCGCTCAAGAAGTGGCTCGACGAGCAGAACAAGGGCGAGAAGGCCGGCTGGTAACGGCGGTCTTAGAGCAGTTCCCGATCCGATTGCATCGGATCAACTGCTCTAAGATTTTGGTTTTCCGCGTTTTCCGAGTCATCAGGTGATTTCACCTGATTAGAAAACGCTCTGGCCTGAAAAGGGAAGGGGGCTCTCCGCCGTGGGGTGGAGAGCCCCTTTTTCGTGTCTATCGAAGCTTGGGCATCCACGAAGGCCCGGTATCGCTGGGGGCGGCATTGGTGAGATTGCCGATCCAGAGGGACGGATGGCCGGAGCGCGGCAGGATGTGGCCCGAGAAGCGGAAGGTCACGAAGCGCGGATTTCCGGCGAGTACCCGGGTCAGCGCATCGTTGGCATCGCGCGAAAGCTCGAAGTGGTTGCGGCCGGTGTGATCGTCACATCCCGGCGCCTGGAGGGAGAAACCATCCACGCTGGAGACGAGCACCGCCTGGCCTTGCACGGGGCCAAATGAGGAACTGTTGACGTTCCAGCAGGAACCGAGATCGGCGGCGGGCTTCAGTTCCGAGCAGCCTGTGGCTGTCAGCAGAAGCAGGCTTGCAAGAGAAAATCCGGCACGGGCAGCTTTCATAAGCAGTCTTGTCCTCTTCCCAACTTACCGGCCGACTTTCGCGGCCTTCTTCTTGCGACGAGGATGACTTGCATTTGCCGGTCTTGCAACCGGGGAGTGGGCCGGTGCCGAACTATCCGAAACGCAGTGTCGGATACGGCAGACGAAAAAGGGAGCCGGTTTGACCCGGCTCCCTTCCCCGTGACGAAACGGTGTTTCGATCAGAAGTCCATCTTGATGCTCGTGAAGAACGTGCGGCCATAGACGTCGTAGGTCGTGGGGTAAGTGTTCGACTGTTCCTGGTTGTCGCCGAGGATCGGCGGCTTCTTGTCGAACATGTTGTTCATGCCGATCGACCAGGTGAACCGCTTGGCGACGTCGATCGTCGCGGTCAGGTCGAAGTAGTCGTAGGCCTTGATCCTCTCGACTGCGTAAGGCGTCGAGTCGTCGTCGTCCTTGACCGACGAGAGATGGCGCCAGGCCAGCGAGAGACCGTAGCCATCGGTTTGCCAGGTGGCACGGCCATTGAGACGCCACGATGCGTAGACGTTGCCGCAGTTCAGGCCGAACTTGCCCGCGCAATTGTAGACAATGTCCGGGATCGATGCGAGCGGGTGGAACGTCCAGTTCATCAGGTACGTGCCGGCGAGACGCAGGTTCAGCTTGCTCGCATTGTTCGCACCGAATGCCAGCGGGATCGAGTACTGGGCGTCGAAGTCGATGCCGTCCGTCTTCACGCCGCCCGAGTTGGCCAGCGTGTCGATGGCACCGGTGATCGTGCCTGAACTGTCACGCGGAAGCAGCGAGCAGGCGTTGCTGTCGTACGAGGTCCAGCCATTGTTCTCGTCGCCGTAGCATGCCGTCAGGATGCTGCCGACACCGGCCGAGGTGATGTAGTTGTCGATCTTGATGTGGTAATAGTCGACGGTGATCGACAGGCGGGGAAGGAACGAGGGCTGGAGCACCGCACCGAAGGTGTAGGTGTTCGCGGTTTCCTCGCGCAGGTCCGGATTGCCGCCGCTGTAGGTCTGGATCTGGCTGGCGCTGGCGTTGTAGTCCCCGCTGCCGACGGAGGCAGCCGGAACGCCATCGCGGACGCAGGCGTTGTAAAGGTTCTGGCTGAAGTCCGAAGAGCTCGAATTCGCGTACTTGGTCGAGCACGGGTCGGTTGCGCTGGGATAGCCCTCCGATTGCCCGGCGTAGAGATCGCTGACCGTCGGTGCACGCACCGCGCGCGAATACTGCGCACGCAGGCTGATGTCCTTGATCGGCGCATAGACCAGGCCTGCCGAGAAGGTACCGACCGACTTTGCCGCCGTCGAGTAGTACGAGTAGCGGGCTGCACCGTTGAATTCGAGGCGGTTGACGAAGGGCTTGTCGGCGAGCAGCGGCACGTCGATTTCGGTGAAGAGTTCCTTCACGTTGTAGCCGCCCGAGGTCGGCTCGCTGCCGTTGAAGCCGACAACGTCACCCGAGGAGAGAAGTTCATCGGGATCGTAGCTGCCGTGTTCGTTACGGTATTCTCCGCCGAACACGATACCCGCTGGGCCGGCACCGAGATCGAACAGGTTGTTGTTCGTGATGACGCCGGAAACCACCTTTTCGGTGATCGTCGAGCGGTTGACCGTGTCGACTTCCAGGAAGTCCACCGCCGCCTGGCTCAGATTGCCTGCGCCGAAGATGTTGGCGGGGACGCAGCCGTTGCTGGTGTCGCTGCACACCAGGTTGCCATCGGCATCGTAGGTGGTCTTGAGCGCCTGTTCGAGGCGGCTGCGCGAGATGTTGCCGTATTGGTGTTCGGTCTGGCGGGTGCGGGCGTAGCTGCCGTAGACGTCATAGCTCCAGCCGCTTCCGATGTCGCCGCGGGCACCGAACACGCCGCGCAGGGCCTTGCTGTCCATCACCGAGATGCGGTCGCCCACTTCCGAAAGGCGGCGGTAGATGTTGGCGGTGGTGTAGCCGTCGCCATCGGTGTCGTAGCTTTGCAGCAGCGCCTGGCTGTCGGCCGAGAGGAACGAGGAATCGTTGTCGATCTCGAAGCTGCCGGTAACCGGGGTCGGTGCGAGCTGGTTCTTGACGCGGTTATGGACGTACTGGCCTTCGGTGTAGAAGGTCAGCGCATTGCTGACGTCAAAATGGGCCTGTCCGAAGAACAGCTTGCGGGTCTGGGGGACCTGCAGATAATTCTCGGAGGCGTAGTTGTAGGCGTCGGACGACGTATAGTCTGAATAGCTGCCGCTCTCGTCGAACTTGTAGTTCTTGCCGCCGATGTTGAGGCGGGTCGAGGGGATACTGGCCGATCCACCATTCGTGAGGTAGTAGTTGATGTCATCATCGCTGGCGTCGGTCTGCGTCGTGGCCGTGTACGACCGGGCGGACTGCTTGATCGCCTTGCGCTTGCTGTATTCGCCGTAAAGCGTGATGTTGCCGCGGCCATCGGCGAAGTTCTTGCCGACGAGCAAGCCGCCCGTCCACTGCGCACCGTCGCCGGAATCAGTCAGGCGGTAGTCGGCATTGGCCTGGACGCCTTCGAAGTCCTGCTTGGTGACGAAGTTGATGACACCGCTGATCGCGTCGGAACCGTAGACGGCAGACTTGCCGCCGGTCACCACGTCGGCGCGCTCGATCAGCGCGGTCGGGATGGTGTTGAGGTCGACGATCTGGTTGGTGTCATACGAGACGTAGCGGCGGCCGTTGACCAGCACCAGCGTGCGCTGGGCGCCAAGGCCGCGAAGGTCTGCCGTGGCAACGCCGCCGCCCGGGTTGTTCGAGGCGCCACCGGAACCGGGGAGAACCTGCGGCAGATCCTTCAGGATCGCTTCGATGTTCTGCTGGCCGGTGAGGGCGATCTCTTCCTTGCTCATCGCCATGATCGGCGCGGCCTGTTCGAGATTGGCATTGTGCAGACGCGAGCCCGTGACGACGATCGCTGCACCGCCAGAACTGTCGGCGGAAGAGTCGGAGGTGGAATCCGGGGCGGTTTCCTGGGCCTGAGCTGCGACCGGCAGACCCATGAGGAGCGTGGACGCCAGCAGAAGGCGCTTCATCTCGGTTTGCATTGATTACTCCCTATTGCGGATTCCGACGCGGGAGAGGGTGTGCGCGTCGAAATCAGGCCGCAGATGTGCGAGGGAGTCCTGCATTTGTCATGCGGGTTTAATAGTTATTGATGATTGATTCTGGTTCAGTTGTAGAACTGCCACAACTATTTCAATCATAGAAAAGAATATGAAATGAGTTTGAAACATCATGAAATTTTAATGAAATTATGCGTATGTCTAATTTTTACTATTGATGTTGGTTCGGATATTGAACTCAATTTAAGATTTCAAGATAAAATTGCTCAAAATATCGTATATTTTGGAATATAATTACAATTCTGCGCGTATTTATGGGTTGGATGTGTGCGGTATCTGCGCAGGGCGTCAAAAAACCGCCACTTCCAAGGGGAAGTGGCGGTTCTGGAAGGTGTCGATGCGCCGCGCCGGCGGCGCGCAGTGGATCAGCGGAACGGCGGTTCGTTGAAGGCGCGCAGCTTACGGCTGTGCAGGCGCTCGCCTTCCGCACGCAGCAGGTCACAGGCCTGAAGGCCGATCTTGAGGTGGCTGGCGATCGCCTCCTCGTAGAAGCGGTTGGCCTGCCCCGGCAGCTTCAACTCGCCGTGGATCGGCTTGTCCGAGACGCAGAGCAGCGTGCCGTAGGGGACGCGGAAGCGATAGCCCTGCGCGCTGATCGTGGCGCTTTCCATGTCGATGCCGATGGCACGGCTGAGGCTGAAGCGGTGCGCGGATTCGGTGTAGCGCAGTTCCCAGTTGCGATCGTCGGTGGTGACGATGGTGCCGGTGCGCATGCGCTTCTTGAGGTTTGCGCCGCCTTCGCCGCTGACGGTTTCGGCTGCACTGGCGAGGGCCTGCTGCACTTCGGCAATTGCCGGCAGCGGGATCTCGGGCGGCAGCACGTGATCGAGCACGTGGTCGTCGCGCAGATAGGCATGGGCGAGCACGTAGTCGCCGATGCGCTGGCCTTCGCGCAGCCCGCCGCAGTGGCCGATCATCAGCCAGACTTCCGGACGGATCACCGCGAGGTGGTCGGTGATGGTCTTGGCGTTGGACGGGCCGACGCCGATGTTGACCAGGGTGATGCCCGACTTGTCCGGACGGATCAGGTGGTAGGCAGGCATCTGGTGGCGGCGCCATGCGGTGTCGGACAGGCGCTCGCGGGCATTGTCGACTGGCGCGTCGAGGTAGAGGCCCCCGGCGCCGGAAAGTGCGGTGTACCCGTCCGTGCCGATCTGTTTGCCGGCCCAGTCCACGAACTCGTCCACGTAGCGGTGGTAGTTGGTGAAGAGGATGAAGCGCTGGCAGTGCTCGACGCTGGTGCCGGTGTAGTGCTGGAGGCGGGCCAGGCTGAAGTCGGTGCGAAGGCCGTCGAACAGGGCCAGCGGCAGCGGTTCGTCCTGGGGCTGCAGGAACACGCCGTCGGCGATTTCGTCACCGATCATGGCGAGTTCGGTGGTCGGGAAGTGCGCTGCCAGTTCCTGCGGAGTCACGCTACCCATGCCGATGCCGTCAAGCACGTAGGGGAAGGGAATCTCCTGCGCGGAGCGGCTGACCTCGATCTCGACCTCGTAATCCTCGTGGAGCAGGCCGAGCTGTTCGTTGAGGTAATCCGCGAAGAGGCGCGGGCGGGTGATCGTGGTGACGTAAGTGCCTGCGTCGTTCAGGCGGCCGAACGAGCGGCTGTAAAGCGAGCCGCGCTCGACACCTTTGTAGGTGATGCGCAGTTCCGGATAGCACCATGCGTGCGTCTCTCGGCGTTCGGGCGGGGGAAGGGTGCCGTGCTCGACAAAGGCGGCAATGTCGGCCTTCAGGGTGGTGACGGCGGTTTCGTAGACGCGGACCAGTTCCGCGACGGTGCTTTCTATCGTTTCCATCTCCCACACTTACGCGATTCGTGTTGCAGTGCAATAGTCACAGCGCACGTTCGCGGGCGAGTTAAGAGAACGTCTTGCCATTGCCAGGCCGGGCTTCGTCCATCTGCAGGAAACGGAGGGCGCGCTGGCGACACGGTCGGCGTTGATAAGGCGCGTTCCACCAGCATGCCCATGCAGGCCGCTTCAGCCAGTGAAAGCTCGGCGGCATGGACCTCGACACGGCCGCGCGGAGCCGGGCGTCCTTGGCATATCCCTGGCGCCAG
Source organism: Novosphingobium sp. KA1 (assembly GCF_017309955.1). Lineage (NCBI taxonomy): Bacteria > Pseudomonadati > Pseudomonadota > Alphaproteobacteria > Sphingomonadales > Sphingomonadaceae > Novosphingobium > Novosphingobium sp. KA1. The sequence continues at coordinate 2,863,548 of NZ_CP021247.1, forward strand.
TCGCTCCGGGTGTTGGTCATCATCGAGCGTGCAGGCAAGAGAAAAGCCCCCGCTCCACAGGGGAGCGAGGGCTTTTCCGAAACGCTTTGGTCAAGCGGGAGGGGAAGCTCAGGCTTCCTCTTCGCCTTCCACTTCAGCTTCTTCAACCGCGATTTCGCCGGGTTCGGCATTCGGGTCGTAAGCTTCGGTGAAGCCCGAGACGTCCTGTTCGAACATCGCGGCCATGACGTCGACGCCCTGCGACTGCAGGTCGGCTTCGTCAGCCGAGCGCGCCACGTTCACCTTGACGGTGACGGCGACTTCGGGGTGCAGGTTCACGCGAACGTCGAACACGCCGATGGTCTTGATCGGGCGTTCGAGCACGATCATGTTCTTGGCAACGCCAGCGCCCTGTTCGTTGAGGGCGTCGACGATGTCGCGAACCGAAACCGAACCGTAAAGCTGGCCCGAGTTCGACGAGGCGCGGATCAGGACGACCTGCTTGCCTTCGACGTTGCCCGACTGGGCTTCGGCCGAAGAGCGACGCTCGGCGTTGTCAGCTTCGATCTTCGCGCGGTTGGCTTCGAAGACCTGCTTGTTCTTTTCGTTGGCGCGCAGCGCCTTCTTGTTCGGCAGCAGGTAGTTGCGTGCGAAACCGTCCTTGACGGAAACGACGTCACCGATGTTGCCGAGCTTCTCGACGCGTTCGAGGAGGATGATATCCATGAGGTTCGTCCCCCTTACTTGACGATGAAGGGCAGGAGGCCGATGTGCCGGGCGCGCTTGATCGCCTGGCTCAGCTCACGCTGCTTCTTTGCGGAAACCGCGGTGATGCGGCTCGGAACGATCTTGCCACGCTCGGACATGAAGCCCTGGAGCAGACGGACGTCCTTGTAGTCGATGACCGGGGCGTTCTTGCCCGAGAAGGGGCACGACTTGCGGCGACGGAAGAATGCACGTGCCATGGAAATCAGTTCCCTTCACGTTCGCGACGGCGGCTACGCTCGCGGTCGGTCTTGCGCATCATGACCGACGGACCAGCTTCGTGCTCGTCGACGCGAATGGTCACATAGCGGATGATGTCTTCGTTGATCTGGGTCTGACGCTCGAGCTCGGCGACGACGTCGCCCGAAGCTTCGATGTTCAGCATCACGAAGTGCGCCTTGCGGTTGCGCTTGATCTTGTACGCGAGATTCTTGAGGCCCCAGGTCTCGGTCTTGGTGACCTTGCCCTGGTTCGACTCGACGATCTCGGTGGCGGCGGCGGCAAGCGCGTCGACTTGCGCCTGGCTGAGGTCCTGGCGTGCCAGGAACACGTGCTCATAAAGAGCCACGGCAGCTTCCTTTTCTCAATCTAACCGATCGCTGGCTTGTCCGCGGGATTGCGGGGCCCCTCCGGCTTTCGTCCTTTCCGGCTTACTTGCGTGAAGACGGAAGGCGCGCCCTTATGCCCGGCGTGCCGCAATTGCAAGCATGAACTGGATCATTGTATCCGTCAGGGCGTGATGCCGAGCTTCGTGTAGAGGGCGTCGACCCCCGGGTCGAGACGGCGGGCGAGGGCGATCTCGCTCTTGCTTTCCGAGGCGCGGCCGAGGTGAGCAAGGACAACGCCGCGCATGTAGCGGCTTTCTGCCTGAGTAGGCGCTTCACGAATGACCGCGTCGAGATCGTGGAGGGCATCGTCAAAGCGGCCGAGGCGGAACCATACGACGGCGCGGCTGTCGAGCGGGCCTGTCGGACTGGCTGCAAGTTCCACCGCGCTTGAGCACTGGCGCACGGCGGCTTCCACGTCGATCCCGCGCATGCCTCTGATCCAGCAGGCGAGGTTGAGCAGGTCCGGGCTCTGGGGTCGCTGGGTCATGAGTGTGTCGAGCATCGACAGCGCTTCGGTCGGATCGGCGTAAAGGCCGATCTTCTCGACCTTGGCCATTTCCCAGAAACGCTTCCCGTCGCCGCCGAGCGCGATCTTTTCATCCAGCAGGCTGCGGGCGTCGTCGGTCTTGCCGTCCTCGATCAGCAGGGTTGCGACGAGATCGGCTGCCGGATCCGAGGAAGGATCGAGTTCTTGTGCCTTGCGGGCATCGGCCATCGCCGCGACCCGGTCGCCAAGCGCCCGGTTGGTGCGGGCGCGGTCGAAGTAGGAATCGGCGTCGTCGGAAAGCGTGATCGCGCGGGTCAGGTCGTCGCGGGCGCCCTTATAGTCACCGATGCCGCGCCTCAGGCTGGCCCTGGCGAGCCACGGCTGCGCTTCGGGTTCCATGACGGCCATGGTCTTGGCGAAAACGGCGTTGATCCCGGCCATTTGCGTGGAGCTGCTGGCGGCGCTTGAAAGATCCCACCGGCGCGTGGCTTCGGCGGGGGCGAGCACTTGCGGTATCTGCGCCTGTGCCTTGGCAAGCAGGGCGCGGTCGGCACTGATGCGGGCGGCAGGCACTTCCATGCCGGTGGCGTCCTGCCGCTCGTCATAAGTGAACACACCGCCGGCAAGACTGGCCTTGCCGGCGAAGTGCGCCCCGCCGACGGAGGTGTCGAAACTCGGCGTGCCTTCCAGCGTGTACCCCTTGCCGGCGTCGGGCAGCTTGACCGTCACGTGGTAGACGACGCTGAACGGTTGCTGCGTGGCGACCGGGATCTCGCGCCACTCGGCGCGGGCGCGGTCCGGCGCAAAAGCGAAGTTCCCAAGCAGGCTTCGCACCCGGCGCTGCATCAAGCGGTCGCGCGGGCTCCATCCCGTGGTGAGGATGCCGCGGCCTTTCAGTACGGTGGTGGCCGTCTCGGTCGAGGTTTCGATGGCGACGTCGGTGTACAGACCTTCACCGAGCAGGTTCGTGAGTTGTCCGCGCACCATCTCGTTGCGTTGCTCGGCGTCGAGTGTATTGACCGCAAGGCCGGTGCCGAGTGCGCTCGGCCCGTGCATGGTGATCCTGGCGGTGATCACTGCCGGCAGGTCGAGGCTGGTGCTTTCGTCGTAATCGATGGCCATTTCCAGCGTCGGGCGGGCGTTGGCGTGTGTCTCGATCAGTTCCGGTTCGGCGCCGCCGCTGCGCAGCGGCAGGACGTAGCCGAGGTCGGGCGTGTCATGGATGTCCTCGATCCGCGCGCCGATGCCGGTGCCGTCGAGCCAGAGGTTCTGCCCGGCCAGTTTTGCGCGGACCAGCACATGGTCGAACACGGCGGCGCTGGGGAGGTGGCGCGGCAGGTCGAAGGCACCGCCGCTGGCATTGGCGGTGACCGCTTCGGCTTCGATTCCCAGCCGGTCCAGCAGGGCCAGCAGCAACAGGGTCTTGGCCTTGCAGTCGCCATACCGCAGTTGCCAGGTTTCCTCTGGCTTCTGCGGCGTATAGTTGCCGCCGTTCATCGACACGGCGAGATAGCGCACCTTGTCCTGCACCAGTTGCAGCGCAGCTTGCGTGCGGGTGAGCGGATCGGTGGAAGCGGCGGCGATGCGGTCTGCCTCTGCCGCGAGCGGGGTGCCGTCCGCGATCAGGCCCCTGGCTGCGTAGAGCGGGGCGAAAGTGCGCGAAACGTCGGCCCAGTCCTTGAAGGTGGAGAATTCGAACACGGTCAGCGGGCGGAAGCGGGCGGGCGCGTCAGCGGGCATTTCCGGCTGCTTGGCGAGCGGCAGGGGCAGTTCGAGTTCCATCGTGTCGCCCCGGCGCACCGGGGTGGCGGAAACGTCCTTGGCCAGCACCTGCCACTTTGCATTTTCGGCAACCGGCCAGATCGCACGCAGGCGGGCCGAGCCGATTCGCAGCGGCCGCGCGGGCAGGCCGACGACGCTCTGCACCCTTTCGCCCAGCACCTTGTCGTGCTGGGTGATCGAATAGCGCAGGCGGAAGGTATCCCCCACGCGCAGGCCCTGAATCGCCGCGGTTGCGCTCAGCACGCCGTTGAGCTGGCGCTGTTCCAGCATTTCCTCGCGCCGCAGCACGTCCAGCTTCATGCCGCCCTTGACGAGGTCGATCGTCTCGCCGTCGCGGATGATGGCAATCTCGTGGATGATGAGATCGCCCTGATCGGGAGACCACTGTGCGCCCACGGTCGAGAACTGGGCCAGCATTTCCGCCGAGGTGATCCGCATGGCGGTGTCGAGATAGCGCCAGACCTGCCCGCCCTCGACCTTCTGCTGCGAATCGAACACGGAGAACGGCGGCGCGTCGGTGGCGGGCGAAGCGCCCGTGACAGGGGGAAGCGCGGCGATCTTCACCCACGCTGGCGAGGGTTGGTACAGGATCGTCTCGCCGGCGAAAGCCGGATGCGGAACAGACATGACGATGGCGCAGGCCAGTGTGGCCCGCGAGACTTTGCCCAGATACACCTGAATTCCCCCGGTTCGAATGCCAAGAGTGTTAAGCCATTGCCATCGCGGTGCAATAGCGCTCTGCAAGGTGACAGGTCTTTTAATCCGGCCATTCGGAGCCTTGGGAGCATGACTGTGGCAGGTGGGAACGAAAAGCTGGATGCGGCGCTGCGAGCCATGGGCCTGGGAGGGCTTGATGCACCGCGCCCTTACACCGGCGGGCCATGTGCGTCCGCGCCGCCTGTTGGCCTGCCCGACGCGGTGACGGCGGCGCGCCGGGACTGGATCCTGCAGGTGCAGGAGCGCCAGCGCGGTCTATCCATGCAGGCGAGCGCGCTGATGCGTTGCCGCGATCTGCCTGGGCAGGCCTTCCTCGACCATTTCTATGCCCCGTCGCGTCCGGTGGTGATCGAGGGGGCGATAGCCGACTGGCCGGCTTTGGCCAGTTGGACGCCGGACTATCTCGTCCGCAAGGTCGGCAGCGCGCAGGTCGAGTATCAGGGCGGGCGGGAAGGCGCGGAGGACTTCGAACTCGCCAAGGATCGCCACAAGCGGCGCATGGCATTCGATGCTTTCATGGCGATGATCGCCGATGGCGCGGGCAACGATGCCTACATCACGGCATATAACAGCGCGACCAATGCCTCGGCCTTTGCGCCGCTGATGGCCGATGTGGCGCCGGTCTCGGCCTATCTGACCCCAGCGCCCGGAATGCTCTGGGTCGGGCCGGCCGGCACGTTCACCCCGCTTCACTTCGATCTGACCAACAACCTGCTGATCCAGATCACCGGGCGCAAGCATGTGCGCATGGTGCCGCCGTCACAGACACGGCTGCTGTACAACCACCGTCACGTGTTCAGCGCGGTGCACGACCTCGACGATCCTGCGCGCCTTGCTGCCTATCCACTGGCGCAGCAGGTGGCGAGCTATGACGTGACGTTGGAGCCGGGGGACATGCTCTACATCCCGATCGGCTGGTGGCATCAGGTGCGTTCGCTGGAGTTCAGCGTGATGATGACTTGCACGAACTTCCTCTGGCCGAACCTGGGGCACGAGGAGTTTCCGGAAGGATAGCGTTCAGTTCACCGCGAGGACCAGGTTGTGGACTTGCGGATAGACCTGGTTTTCCCAGCGTGATCCGGCGAACAGCCCGTAATGGCCTACACCGGGTTGCAGATGGTGGCGTTTCAGGTGCGGGCGCAGGCTGGAGCAGAGGAAGTGGGCTGCGGCCGTCTGGCCGACGGCGCAGATATCGTCGCGTTCGCCCTCGACGGTGAGCAGCGCGGTCTTGCGGATCGCGCCGCAGTCCACCTTGCGGCCCCGGTGTTCGAGCTCGCCCTTGGCCAGCAGCGCGCGCTGGAACACTTTGTCGATGGTTTCGAGATAGAATTCGGCGGTGAGGTCGAGCACGGCGAGATATTCCTCGTAGAACGTCTCGATCTTTTCGGCATCGGCCTTCCGGTCGTCCGCAAGCGATTGGTAGAGCTTGCGGAACTGGCCGAAGTGGCGGCCCATGTTCATCGACATGAAGGCGGTGAGCTGGATGAAGCCGGGATAGACCTTGCGGCCGCCGCCCTTGTGGCGCCACGGCACTTCGTGAATCATCTGGTCCTCGAACCAGGCGAAGGGATGCTCGGTCGCCAGTTCGTTGACGGTCGTCGGGCTTTCACGGGTGTCGATCGGGCCGCCCATGAGTGTCATGGAGCGTGGCTGGCAGGGATCGTCGTCCTGCGCCATCAGCGCCACGGCCGCCAGCACCGGCACGCAGGGCTGGCAGACCGCAAGCACGTGGGCGCCGCGCCGTTCCGCTGGATCGCCGAGATCCTGCAGGAAATGGATCACGTAGTCGATGAAATCGTCAAACCCGAAATCGCCGGCGCTGAGCGGAATGTCGCGGGCGTTCTTCCAGTCGGTGATGTAGACGTCGTGATCGCGCAGCAGCGTGACTACGGTGTCGCGCAGCAAGGTCGAGTAGTGACCGGACAAGGGCGCCACGACCAGCATCTTGGGTTGCGGCACTGCAACATCGTCTTTCGCGAAGTGCAGAAGATTGCCGAAAGGCATGTCGACCACGATTTCCTCGCGCACCGGGACCTCGCGGTTTCCGGTCATCACCGAGGTGATGCCGTAAGCCGGGCGCTTGTGTGTGATCGTGGCTTTCTCGAACGTTTCGGCAAGCGCGAAGAAGCGACGCATCCAGGGCATTTCGTGGGCGCCGCCGAAATAATCGTCCCGCATGGCCACGGTCTTGCGAGCGGCCCAGCGCGGTAGTTCCAGCAGGTCCGAAAAAGCCTGGTACGCCTGGTAGAGCATGCGCGATCTGTTCCCTGCGGCAATCCGATGCGCGATTCGCCGGAGCGGCTCATTCGGCGCTGGATTCATGCTGCGCTGCATCATAAGCTGATGCAAGCAAAAGCACACTTAATGCGGAGACGGCAGTGAGCGAGTCGGCGGTGGACAAGTCGAAGGCGGGCGGAGCCAGGCTGACGATTTCGAGCAAGACTTACTCGGCCTGGTCGCTGCGGGGATGGCTGCTGTGTCGTCTGGCCGGGCTCGACGTCGAGGAACAGGCCGTCGTCAACGATGCGGCAAACCGGCGGGAACTGCTGTTGCTGTCACCCTCGGTGCTGGTGCCGCGGCTCGATCACGACGGCGCCAGTGTCTGGGATACGCTGGCCATTGCCGAATATCTCAACGAGAAGTTCCCTGAGGCGGGAATGTTGCCTGCCGATCCCATCGCGCGGGCGCACTGCCGGTCGGTTTCGGGGGAAATCCACTCCGGCTTCACGAACTTGCGCTCCGCGCTGCCGATGAACCTCAAGGTCACGCATGAGAGCTTTCCGATCTTTTCGGGCGCGCGGCCGGACATCGAGCGGATCGAGGCGATCTGGACGGAATGCCTCGATACTTATGGCGGACCTTACCTGTTCGGCACCCGGCCGACGGTGGCCGATGCCATGTATGCGCCGGTCACCCGGCGTTTTCTCAGCTATGCCGTGCCGATGAACGAGAAGATCCGGGCCTATTGCCAGGCCATCGCGGCCTGGGCGCCGATGGCGGAATGGCTCGCTGCAGCGCTTGAGGAACCCGAGGACATCGAGGAACTCGACGTCGAGTTCTGAGCGGCCCGGCATGAAATTGACCCGGCGGGCATGGCGCCCGCCGGGTGCTTTCGGGACCTCGTGAGGCCTCGCTGGGGATGGTTCAGCGCAGCAGGGTCAGGACATTCTGCTGGGCCTGATTGGCTTGGGCGATCATCGCCGTCGACGCTTGCGAAAGGATCTGTGCCTTCGCCATTTGCGTCGTTTCGTACGAGTAGTCGGCGTCTTCGATCCGCGAGCGGGCGTCGGACAGGTTGGTGACGTTGCTGGTAAGGTTGTTCACCGCCGATTCCAGCCGGTTCTGTCCTGCGCCGAGCGAGGCGCGGCAGGCATTCACTTCGACCAGGGCGTCGTCGACGTTGTCGAGCGTAGTCGAGGCGGCGGTGCTGGTCGATACGTCGAGCGCGGTGGCATCGATGTTGGTGCCGTCAATGGCGATCGAGGTCAGCGTGACCTTTTCACCGGAGTTCGCACCGGTCTGGATGTCGAAGCTGACGTCCGATCCCGACGTGGTCGAGAACAGTGCGTTGCCGTTGAAGGTGGTGTTGGTGAGTATGGCGTCGATCTGGTCGGTCAGCGCGGTGACTTCCTGCTGCATCGCATCGCGGTCGGCGTTCTGATAGGTGCCGGAAGCCGACTGGATCGCCAGTTCGCGAACCCGCTGCAGCATGTTGGAGACTTCGTCGAGAGCGCCATCGGCGGTCTGGGCGAGCGAAATGCCGTCGTTGGCGTTGCGGATGCCCTGGCTCATGCCGCGGATCTGCGAGCTCATCGAGGTGGAGATGGCGAGACCTGCCGCATCGTCCTTGGCGGAGTTGATGCGCTTGCCGGTGGAAAGGCGTTCCATGGCAATGCCAAGCGTCTTGTTGGCGGCAATGGAGGCGTTCGAGGCGCGGATGGCGCTGATGTTGGTGTTGATGACAGCCATGATAATTCCCCAGTTTCAATAATTTGGAGGGTTCCGATCGTGGCATCCTCCGGACAGGGCTCAGAACGGTTGGCATGCCGGGGCATTAAGGGGAGGGGCTTGAAGGCTGGTCGCAGTGACCGGAAATCCAGCCGGGGAACCGCTACAAGTTCCTTTGTTCATGAGGATTTTGCGGGAATTGCTTGATCGCCGAAAAATTCCCCCGCATGGCTTGGGCAATTCGTTTCCATGATCAAAGGATAGTATTTCCGATGCCTTCCGGCCTCGTCGCCCTGCTTGATGACGTTGCGGTGATCGCGCGTGCCGCAGCCGCTTCGCTCGATGATGTCGGCATGGGGGTCGCCAAGGCCGGTAGCAAGGCTGCCGGCGTGGTGATCGACGATGCCGCGGTGACGCCCGGCTATGTCACCGACTTTACGCCTGAGCGCGAACTGCCGATCATCTGGAAGATCACCAAGGGCAGCCTGTTCAACAAGCTGGTCATCCTGCTGCCGATCGCGCTGGTGCTGAGCGCGTTCCTGCCCTGGCTGATCACGCCGATCCTGATGCTGGGCGGCAGCTACCTGGCCTTTGAGGGCGCCGAGAAGGTGATCGAGAAGTTCGGGGGCGCCCACCACGGCGAAACGCTGGAAGACCCGGTGAGCGACGTGGCTGTCTTCGAGCAGGCCCGCGTTTCCGGCGCGATCCGTACCGACCTGATCCTCTCGGCCGAGATCATGGCTATCGCCCTCTCGCAAGTCGCCGACAGCGGTTTGCTCACCCGAGCGGTGGCGCTGGCGCTGGTCGGTATCCTGATAACCGTCGGCGTCTACGGTGCGGTGGCCCTGATCGTGAAGATGGATGACATCGGCCTGCACCTCGCGAAGAAGGAGGGCAGGGGCACGCAGGCCTTTGGGCGCATGCTGGTTAACGGCATGCCCAAGGTGCTGACGGTGCTGGCCTCGGTGGGGACGCTGGCGATGCTGTGGGTTGGCGGCGGCATCATCCTGCACGGTTTGGAAGAACTCGGCGTTCCCGCCCCGGCGCATCTGGCGCATGGTTTCGAGCATTGGCTTGCCGCACTGACCGGACCGCTGGGAAGCGTTGTGGGATGGATCGGCTACGCGCTGGCTTCGGCCGTTGTGGGCCTGGTGCTGGGCACGGTGATCGCGGTGCTGGTGCACGCCATAGGCAAGCTGCGCGGAGCGCCTTCGCACTGATCGGGAAGCGCTCGGGCACAGCGCACCGGCCCGCAGGACCTGCGGGCCGGTGCTATATTTGCTTTACCGTGTGGCTCCCGGCAAGGCGCTCAGGCCTTGCGGACCAGAACCATCGTCTGGTTGAGTAACTGATAGGCAATTTCGCCGAAGGTAACCGGACCTGCGGCGCCTCCGATGGCGACCCCCTCCAGTTTTCCGAACAGAAAATTGAGAATGCAGTTGCATGACCACAGCGCGTCGTCGGTGGCGCGTGTCGCCAGAGCCTGACGGAATGCCTGGGCATAGTCGCCGACCGGACCGGCAAAGGCATAGTCGACGCCCGGAAAGACCGGGGCGTAGAGTTCGACACGCCCTTTTGCCGTGTCGACGGACTTGAGCGAGGCGTTCACTTTTGCGCCTCCGAAGTCGCCGACCAGTGGAAGGTCGCCGCCCTCGCGGCCGCGTTCGACCACGTAGTCGCAGAAGCGTTTGCGCTGTCCGTTCACCTGGCACCATTCGGGCGTGAAGCCGGTTTCCTCGAAATGGATGACGTCGCCGCCGTCCGGCCCGAAGATATTGACGATCTCGAGCAAGGCGTCGGTATCGTCGGTGAAGGTGACATGGGCAACGGCAACCGCGTCGCTGAGCGCCTTGCCGGTGCGCCCATCGTAGACGAAGGCCTGAGCGCCGGGCTCGGCCAGGTCGAAGCCCGCAATCCAGCCGATCGTCGGGCGCATGAACGCCATCGGATACGAGGCTGCGTTCTTCGCGAATTCGGTATGGCAACTCGATCCGGCGGGGATGACGGCGAGGGCAAATCCCTGGTCCGGTGCCTCGCCCGAGATGCAGGCGAGTTCGTGGGCGCTGTAAGTGCCGATCGAGACATCGCCGATCGCGGCGAGATCGGTGACGAAGACTTCCTTGTCGGAAATCACCCGGCCGCCGGACTCTGTCATGAAGTAAGGAGACGTGCCTCCGATCCAGTTGCCTTGCGGTAGGGCGTCGAGCGCGGCCTTGCGGCCGGCAAGGCTGAGGCGGGCACCGGCGCGGATCATGTCGGCGACGGTATCGAGAGGCATCAGGCCGTTGACGGGCATTCCGTCACAGACGAGCGAGCTGGGCGACTTCATTTGCAAGCGAACGCTCCCACTTCTGGAAATAGCTGTAGATCTCGGTGGCTTTGGTGGCGGGTGGATCCTTGCTGAGTTCCAGCCGCTTGATCAGCATCTGGGTGCCAAGGTGGCTCGTCTGAATGCGCGACAGCCCTCCACTGGCCAGGCGCGCCCAGACCGGAGAATTCGACGCAGGTAGTGACATGACCGCTCCCGATCGTTGGTTGCGGCACGATTGGTAACCCGGCGGTTGCTAACCGCGGGTTCGGGCTGGATCGGGACTTGTGCGGAGCTTGGCGGTCAGTTCACGGCAGGCGCGCAAGCAGGTCCTTCGCGAAGACCGTCAGCGTGTCGTCGCGCGCACCCATCACCACGATACGGTCTCCTGGCCGGGCGATCTGGACGATGCGCTCCGCACAGTCCGCGCGCGAGGGCACGTGTTCGGCTTTCCCGCCGTCCTCCTCGATCAGGCGCACGATCCGTTCGCTGCCTTCGGAACGGTCAACCGTGCCGCCGAAATAGACCGGATCGCACAGGATCGTCATGTCGTCCGGCCCCAGCTTGCTGGCGAGCACCTCGGCCAGTTCTTGGCCCATTTGCTTGAGCGGGCCGTAACCATGCGGCTGAAAGAACGCGATCACCCGGCCGGGATGGGCCTTGAGCGTCGCCAGCGTGGCCGAAACCTTGTCCGGGTTGTGGCCGAAATCGTCGATCACCGTCACGCCGGAGGGCGAGGTGCCGACGATGTCGAACCGGCGCGCCAGCCCGACGAAGCTGCCCAGCGCCTCGACCGCCTCGGCCACCGAAACTCCGGCAGCATTGGCCGCGGCGATTGCTGCCAGGGCGTTGTAGAGGTTGTGGCGACCCGGCACCTTCAGCGCCAGCGCATGCGAAGTCCCGTCGCGGCGATCCAGTACCGTGGCGGTCAGCGAAGTCGGCCCTTCGACCACATCGCTCGCACCGATCTGCGCATCCGCCGAGGCAATGCCGAAGGTCACCAGCGCGCTGGCGTGCGGGGCGAGGGCGGCGGTCTCCGCATCGTCCAGATTGATCGCGGACACGTCCGCGCGGCCAAGGAAATCGCCGAAAAGCTGGCGTAGTTCCTCAAGGCTCTTGTGGTCGAGGCTGACGTTGCCCAGCACCGCCACCTTGGGGCGATAGAGCGCGATGGAGCCATCGCTCTCGTCCACTTCCGACACGAAGACCTCGCCCTGACCGACTCGGGCGCTGGCGAAAGGCGCATCGGGGCTGGCGAAGTTCTTCATCACCGCGCCGTTCATGATCGTGGGATCGCGGCCCGCGTGGGTCATGATCCAGCCGGTCATGCCGGTGACGGTCGATTTGCCCGAAGTGCCGCCTATGGCAATTCCGAAAGGGGCGGCGTTGAATAGAGTGGCAAGAAGCTGCGCACGGCTCATGCGCGGGCAGCCGAACTCTTTTGCGCGCACCACTTCCGGCACCGTGTCTTCCACGGCGGCCGAGGCAACCAGTGTCTGCTCGGTGTCGGTGATGCCGCTGCCGTCCTGCGGGTGTAGTTCGAAGCCAAGACTTTCCAGCCATGCGAATTTTTCAGGCGTGCGACCCTGATCGCGGCTGCGGTCCGATCCGGCGACCTGCGCGCCATGTCCCTTCAGGATCAGTGCGAGCGGCAGCATACCCGATCCGCCGATGCCGCAGAAGAACCAGGGGTGTGAAGTGAGATCGTGATCGGAAGTCATGACGCTTCGGTATGCGGCCTTGTTCGTCCTGACAACCTCGATAGGAAGGAGCCATGACCCGTATCGCAGTTTGTGCACCGTCCACCCCGATCACCCGCGAGGATGCGGAGGCCGTCGCCCTCCTGGCCACTGCCGAGTTCCCCGATGTGGAGCTTGTGATCCACGACCAGTGCTTCGAAGTGGAAGGCCATTTCGCCGGCAGCGACGCGCGGCGGATCGCGGCGCTGGTGGAATGCGCGAACGATCCCTCGGTGGATGCGGTGTGGTTCGCGCGCGGTGGCTATGGTGCGTGCCGGGTGGCGGAAGCGGCTATCGGCAAGTTCACGCACGATGCGCAGGCGAAAACTTTCCTTGGCTATTCCGACGCCGGCTATCTGCTGGGCGGCCTCTATCGTGCGCGGATCGGCAAGCCTGTGCATGGTCCGATGCTGGCCGATATCCGGCGCGAGGGCGGCGCGGAAGCGGTGCGCCGCGCGCTGCGCTGGATGACCGGCGATGCCTCGGGCGTCGAACCCTCGGGCGACGATCACCCGCGCGTGGCCTTCAACCTGATGACGCTGGCGATGCTCTGCGGCACCCCGCTGATGCCGGGGCTGGCCAAGCATGTCGTGCTTGTGGAGGAGGTGTCGGAGTACCTTTATGCGGTGGACCGGCTGTTTTTCCACCTCACCGCGCACCTTGGGGGCGTGGCTGGCCTGCGTCTTGGCAGGGTCAGCGACGTACCCGAGAATGACCGGCCGTTCGGTGTGGAGGCTGAGGAAATCGCCCGCCACTGGTGCGCGCATCACTCGATCCCCTATCTAGGTAGCGCAGACATCGGACATGACGCGATGAACCGGATTGTTTCCTTCGGACTTGCCGAGCGGCCTCAAGGTCAATAACGCGCCGCGCCACATACAGAGATTCACAAACCGGCAGGGCGCAGTTGCAAGCGCGCCGGACAAAAGGAGCCGCCAAGATGCGTGCATTCGTTTTTCCCGGACAGGGCAGCCAGAAGGTCGGCATGGGTGCCGAACTCGCCGAAGCCAGCGCCGTCGCGCGTGAGGTCTTCCAGGAAGTGGACGAGGCGCTCGGCCAGAACCTCTTCCGCGTGATGACGCAGGGCCCCGAAGAGGAGCTGACCCTTACCGAAAATGCGCAGCCGGCGATCATGGCCAATGCCATCGCCGTCCTGCGCGTGCTGGAGAAGGAAGGCGGCATCTCGCTCGCCGACAAGGCGGACTTCGTCGCCGGTCACTCGCTGGGTGAATATACCGCGCTTTGCGCCGCCGGTGCCTTCAGCCTTGCCGACACCGCGCGCCTGCTGAAGCTGCGCGGGCAGTCGATGCAGGCGGCCGTTCCGGTCGGCCTTGGCGCCATGGCCGCGCTGCTCGGCGCCGATATCGAAAAGGCGACCGCGCTGGCCGAGGCTACAGCCGAAGGTCAGGTCTGCACCGTCGCCAACGACAACGACCCCACGCAGGTCGTGATCTCCGGACACAAGGAAGCCATCGAGCGTGCCGTCGCGCTGGTGAAGGACCACGGGATCAAGCGCGGCGTGCTGCTGCCGGTCTCGGCCCCGTTCCACTGCCCGCTGATGCAGCCCGCTGCCGATGCCATGGCCGAGGCGCTGGCCAAGACCCCTCCGGGCAGTCTGCACGTGCCGCTGTTCGCCAATGTCACCGCCTCGGTCGTTACCGATCCCGCCGAAGTCCAGCGCCTGCTGGTCGAGCAGGTCACCGGCCGCGTCCGCTGGCGCGAAAGCGCGATCGCCATGCGCGAGGCGGGCGTCGAGACGTTCGTGGAACTGGGCGGCAAGGTGCTCGGCCCGATGATCAAGCGTTCGGCCGGTGAGGTGGAGGTGATCTCCGCCGTGACCATGGCCGAGATCGAGGAACTGGCAAAGGGCCTCTGATCGGGGCCCTGATCGGCGTGCCGGGCTTGACCCGGAGCCCTCTAAGGTTTGAAGAAAGGCCCCGTCCAGCGGGCCGTCGCCGCCGTTCAGGCAGGCGATTCACGGAGATTTGAAAAGATGTTCAACCTCAATGGAATGACCGCCCTCGTCACTGGCGCCTCGGGCGGCATCGGCTCCGCCGTTGCCCGCGCGCTGGCCGCGCAGGGTGCGCGCCTTGCCATCTCGGGCTCGAACGCGGACAAGCTGCGCGCCTTCCGCGACGAACTGGACGAGCACACCCCGCAGCATCTGCAGGACGTCGACCACGTCGCCATCGCCTGCAACCTGGGCGATGCCGATCAGGTGGAGAAGCTGGTTCCCGCCGCGCTCGAATCGCTGGGCAAGATCGACATCCTGATCAACAACGCCGGTATCACCCGCGACAACCTCGCCATGCGCATGAAGGACGAGGAGTGGGATCAGGTCATCAAGATCAACCTCGAATCGACCTTCCGCCTGATGCGCGCCGTGACCAAGCCGATGATGAAGGCGCGCTTCGGCCGCATCATCAACGTCACCTCGGTCGTCGGCACCACCGGCAATCCCGGCCAGATGAACTACTGCGCGGCGAAGGGCGGCATCACTGCCATGTCGAAGAGCCTCGCGCAGGAACTCGCCAGCCGTAACGTCACCGTGAACTGCATTGCGCCGGGCTTCATCCGCACCGCGATGACCGATGTGCTGCCCGATGCGCAGAAGGACGCGCTGAACGGCCGCATCCCGATGGGCCGCATGGGCGAGGGCGAGGATATCGCCGCCGCCGCCGTGTTCCTGGCCTCGAAGGAAGCGGGCTACGTCACCGGCCAGACGATCCACGTCAACGGCGGCATGGTGATGATCTGAGGCCATGTCGGGTGCCGTGGGGATCGTGAAGGTCGAAGCCTGCGATCCGCGCGGTCCCGATGCCGCCTCAGTGATAGAGCGCCTCTCCGGGGCGCTCGTCACCCTCACCGGCGACGGTGGTACGTCGTCGTTCGATCCGACGGATGTTCTCGTCCCCCGCGCGCTGTTCGTCATCGCGCGGGTGGGGCAGGGCGCGGTGATCGGCTGCGGTGCCTATCGGCCGCTTGAAGGCGATGTGGCCGAAATCAAGCGCATGTATGCCGAGCAGGGTTGCGGCGGGGCGATCCTCGCCCATCTCGAAGCGGCGGCGCTTGCCGATGGCTACCGGGCAGCGTCACTTTCCACCCGGCGGGTGAACGCGCGTGCGGTCTCGTTTTACGAACGGCATGGCTACAGCGAAATCGCGCCTTACGGCCGTTATGCGGATCGGCCGCAATCGATCTGTCTCGGGAAGATGCTCAGGCCCTAGTCGCGAACGGCGCCGTCGGCGTCGACGATCCTGGCGCCCAGCTTTCCGGCGATGTCCCGCGCGACGGCGAGGATCGAGTGTCCGTCCGGCTCGGGATCCGGCGCGCTGAAGCTGATGGTGCCGTTGGGCGACCACCAGAGTGCCCGCAGCCAGCCGTCATAGCCGTCACGCCACACTTCCACGTCGCCGCCGCGATTGGGCATCACCACCCATTCCTGCGTGACCGGATTGAGTGCATTGGCGTCGCCCTCGGCCAGTCTGACACCGTCCATGCCCGTGACTGCCTGCCTCCATTCGGGCAGGGTTATCGGCTTGATTTCGCCGCTCTCATCCTTGCGTTCAATGCGCAGACCGTAAGACAAGTCGTTAGCCTCCCACGATTTCGGGGGATTGGAGGTGCAGTGCAGCATGCTCTGCACTGACGCTCAGGGCAAGCGGAAGGTGCTGCGAAGGCGATATCGGGCCTTCTTCGTGCGGCAAGGCGGGCGAACGAGCGGAAATCGCGCGAGAAACCCCCGATTTATCCCCAGATTCGCCGGTTCCAGGCCATTACTCGCTTGCCGCAAGCCTTACGTTCGTTAGAGATATTCGTCCTGAAATTCGGGATTGTCCGTGTCATCCGGGCGTCCCAAGCCCGACCTAAGGGGGACCTGAGGCTGACATGAAGGCCACCATCGAACGTTCCACGCTCCTGCGCTGCCTTAGTCACGTGCAGTCCGTCGTCGAGCGGCGCAACACCATTCCCATCCTCTCGAACGTGCTGATCGAGGCATCGGGCACCGGCTCCCTGCGCATCATGGCGACTGACCTCGACTTGCAGGTCGTCGAAACCCTCGGCGCGGTTTCGGTCGAGCAGGCCGGCGCCATCACCGTTTCGGCGCACCTCCTGTTCGACATCGCGCGCAAGCTGCCCGATGGCAGTCAGGTCAGCCTTGATGCCGCCGACAACCGCATGGTGGTAAAGGCCGGTCGCAGCCGCTTCCAGTTGCCAACGCTGCCGCGCGACGATTTCCCGGTCATCGCCGAGGGTGAGCTGCCGACCAGCTTCGAGATCCCAGCCGCCGTGCTGGGCCAGCTGATCGACCGTACCCGTTTCGCGATCTCGACCGAGGAAACGCGCTACTACCTCAACGGCATTTTCCTCCACGTCACCGACGAGGAACTGAAGGCCGCCGCGACCGACGGTCACCGCCTGGCCCGCTTTACGCTGCCCCGTCCCGACGGTGCACAGGGGATGCCCGACGTGATCGTGCCGCGTAAGTGCGTGGGCGAACTGCGCAAGCTTCTGGAAGAAGCGCTGGACACCAACGTTCTGGTGGATCTCTCTGCCAGCAAGGTGCGCTTCACGCTGGGCGGCGAGCACGGTGTGGTGCTGACCAGCAAGCTGATCGACGGCACGTTCCCGGACTATACCCGGGTGATCCCGACCGGCAACGACAAGCTGTTGCGCATCGATCCCAAGAGCTTCTTCGAAGGAGTCGACCGCGTGGCGACCATCGCCACCGAGAAGACTCGCGCCGTCAAGATGGCGCTGGAGCAGGACCGCGTGACACTGTCGGTCACTTCGCCCGACAACGGTACGGCTGCGGAAGAAGTTCCCGCGGACTATTCGGCCGATGGCTTCGAGATCGGCTTCAATGCCAATTATCTCAAGGACATCCTCGGTCAGATCGACGGCGACACGGTCGAACTGCACCTTGCTGATGCCGGTGCGCCGACGCTGATCCGTCAGGACGACAAGAGTCCGGCGCTCTACGTGCTGATGCCGATGCGCGTCTGACTTCGCTGAACCGCACACGAACAAAACGGGCCGGGACGTAAGTCTCGGCCCTTTTTTGTTCCGGGGGATTGTTCGCGTCGGCGCGGGGTCAGGCGACCGCGCTGCGCCCATCACCCGGCTGCGCGAAGTAGGCCGGAACGTCGTCTGCCTCGATCGGCTTGCTGTAGTAGTAGCCCTGGAGGTGGGTGCAGCCAGCGTCGAGGGTGGCGTCGATCAGGTGCTCCTCGCTGATCCCTTCGGCCACCACTTCGGCGCCGACATGGCGAGCCATGGTCACGGCTGCTTCCAGCACGGCCATCGAGGCCGGGTCCTGGTCGAGATCCATGACGAGGCTACGATCCAGCTTCATGCGGTCGAACTTGAAGCTCTTGACCATCGAGAGCGACGAATAGCCGGTGCCGAAATCGTCGAGCGCGATGCGGAAGCCGAGGTTGCGCAAGAGGTTCAGCGTCAGCAGCGCACGTGTGTTTCGTTCGATCGAGAGTGATTCGGTGACTTCGAGGAACAGTCGCTGCGGGGCGATGCCATGGCGGCTGCAGGCATCGAGCAGGAAAGCACTGAAACCGTCATGCTGGAGTTGCAGCGGCGAGAGGTTCAGGCTCATCGTCATGCCTGGCCAGTGGGCGAAGTCGGCCAGCGCACGCCGGATGATCCATTCGCCCAGGCGCACCATCTGTCCGCTGCGTTCGGCGGCGGGAATGAAGGTCGAGGGCGGCACTTCGCCCAGATCCGGGTGGTGCCAGCGCACCAGTGCCTCCACTTCGCCGCCGCCCGCCGTGCCGGCTACGGCGTGGATCGGCTGGTACACCATGCGCAACTGGCCCTGTTCGAAGGCGCCTTCGAGATCCTTTTCCAGCGCCCGGTCGACGGCACGCTCCTCGGCCATTTGCGGGGCGAAGCAGGTGGCTGCGTTGCGGCCGCTTTTCTTGGAGACATAAAGCGCCATGTCCGCCTGACGGAGCAGTTCGTCGATATCGACCGTGGGGGTGTCGCCTCCTGCTTCGGCAACACCAATCGAAACCGTGATTGCCACTGAATATTCGCCGAGACTGAAGGGTGTACGCATGGCGCCCGTGAGGCGCGCGGCGAGCGAATAGGCGGTTTCGTCGTCCTCCGGCTCGATGCAGATGGCAAACTCGTCGCCGCCCACGCGTGCAACGATGCCGGTCTCGCCCAGTGCTGCCTTGAGGCGCGCGCCGATCAGGCGAACCAGATCGTCACCGGCGGCGTGGCCGTAGTCGTCGTTGATATGCTTGAAGCGGTCGATATCGACGACCATGCAGGCGAAACGGCGGTGCGGCGCGGCACTGAACAGCCAGGCAACGTCTTCCTGGAAGGCGCGGCGATTGGGCAGGCCGGTTGCTGGGTCGCTGAAGGCAAGGTTCTTCACGGCCTTGGCATTGCGCCGGAATGTTTCCAGCGGGCCGGAAAGGTCCTGCAATTCCTTGAGGCGGAACGAACCGATGGCGATGTCGAGGTCGCCGTCCGCAAGGGCTTGCAGGGATCGGTGCATGCGCCGGATCGCGGGAAGGATGTTGCGGAGCATGTCGAGCAGCACCAGCGAAACGATCAGGATCGTCACCAGGCCGGCGCAGAGCACCAGCAATTGCCAGCGTGCGGCCGATGAGACGAGGCGCTGCTGCGCGGCCTCGCGGTCGGCGTGGGCCCGCTCGACGATACGCTTGGCCAGTGTGGCCATCGCGTCGTTGCGCGATTCGATGCGGGCGACGAGCGCCCCCCCATTGTTGGTGCCCGATTGGACCTGCATGATCGCGGCGACATGGCGATCGAGATCGGCAAATGGATCGGCCGCTTCCGGCAGATCGTAGAGTGCCATGCCGCTGTTGCGCAGCTTGCCCAACCGGTCGCCGATGGCCATGGCAGCATCTGTCAGTTCGTTGCCGGTATCGTCGTTGGCGGCAAGGCCGCGGTTGGTGGCCATGCGCAGCTTGCCGACCGCTTCGGCAAACTGGTCGGCGTTTTCGGCAATCGCCGAGGCGTGGACAAGCGCGTCACCATCGTGTCGCAGTCCGAAGGCCTCACGCTGGGTCACCACCTGCAGAAGCACGCTGGCCACGACGATGAGTGCGAGCGCGCCGACCAGGCGCGTTTCCAGCGACGCGAAGAGCCGGCCTATCGCCGGTTTGAAGGAGGACATCTAAGCACCCGTATTCCTTGCAGGCCCGGACATGGTGTTTATCTTCCGGTGCCTAATCTGAATCGAGCGGGTGCCTAGGCTAAAACTTCTAATAA
The DNA here is from genome assembly GCF_017309955.1 of Novosphingobium sp. KA1. Classification (NCBI taxonomy): domain Bacteria; kingdom Pseudomonadati; phylum Pseudomonadota; class Alphaproteobacteria; order Sphingomonadales; family Sphingomonadaceae; genus Novosphingobium; species Novosphingobium sp. KA1. The sequence continues at coordinate 2,883,141 of NZ_CP021247.1, forward strand.
ACTAGAAGAATTGGAGAAATTTATTTTCCGAAACTGTCATGAAGATGTAATAATTTTTGGAGTTGAGACTGCGTCAGTTCGGTGCTGGTTCGTTGAGCGGCAGCACCAGCACGGCGTTAAGGTCGTCGAGGTCGAATGCGCCGGCCTTGGCATAGCGAACCTTGCCGGTGCGATCGATGATGAAATTGGTGGGTACGCCGGTGAGCGGTCCGTAGGGGCCTCTGATGCGCTTCACGGCCGGGATCGCCATGGTGTTGAACAGGGTCTTGAGGCGGTAGGCCGGAAGCGAGCCTTCGGTGGTGATCGCGAAGACGCGCAGGCCGTGCTTGCGCTGCAAGGCGTAATACTTGTCCAGAGCCGGCAGTTCGGTGCGGCAGGGCCGCGTTACTGTTTTCCGGCAGCCTCGATCATGCGTTCGACTTCCACGAACTTTTCGCGCGGAGAGCCGGTGCGTGCATTGGCGATCTCGGCTTCGTCGATCTTCAGCCAGTCCGCGAATTTGACGTAGTCTATCCCGCGCCGGGCGGCGAGGGCGTCGAAACCGGGACGGCCGGGCTTCCCGGAATCGCCGGTGAGGTCGGCTGCGATCTTTTCGGCGATGGCGAAGCCGTCCGGCCGGTTGGTGCCGATGGTCCCGGTGGGGCCGCGCCGCGCCCATCCCACGCAGTAGAGGCCCGGTGCGATCCGCCCCTCTGTGTTGGCGAAGCGGCCGAGGTCGTGGTCGTAGGGCACATCGGGGATCGGCGAGGTCTGGTAGCCGATGCAGGAGACCACGAGACCTGCGGGGATGCGGTAGGTTTCGCCGGTGCCGATGGCCTTGCCATCTTCCAGCCGCGTACGCTCGACCTCGACCGCCTCGACTTTGCCTTCGCCAAGGATGGCGCGGGGAGCGGCAAAGAAGTCGAAGTCGATCTCGACCTCGCGCTCTGTGCAAGGGGCGGTGCCGGGTTCGGGTATCTTGCTAAAGGCGCGCAGATGGTCGACCGCCTTGCGTTGTCCGGCCTCGAGTGCGGCATCGGCACGTTCGGGCGGCAGGTCGGCGGCATCGACATGCGGGCACGCGCGCGAGAGGTGGGCGATCTCACCCAGTTCCTTGGCCGTCATGGTGATCTGATGTGGTCCGCGCCGACCGAGGATGACGATGCGGCGCACCCGCGATGCCGTTAGCGTTTCAAGTGCATGGGTGACGATGTCGGACCCCTCGAACTCCGTCTGCGACTTGGCAAGGATTCGCGCGACGTCGAGTGCGACATTGCCGTTGCCGATCACCACGGCGGTTTCACCGGAAAGGTCGGGTGCCAGCGAGGAGAAGTTGGGATGGCCGTTGTACCAGCCGACAAAGGCGGCGGACCCGAAAACGTTGGCGAGGCCGTCGCCCGGCACGCCGAGCTTGCGGTCGCCCGGCGCGCCGGTGGCCAGTACGACGGCATCGTAGAGGTCCTGGAGTTCGCCGATGGTGACGTCGCGGCCGATCATCACGTTGCCGACAAAGCGTACGTTGTCGGTGAGCGCGGTGGCCTCGTAGCGGCGGGAGACGCCCTTGATCGACTGGTGGTCGGGGGCGACGCCGTTGCGGATCAGTCCGAAGGGTACCGGCATGGCATCGAAGATGTCGACCCGCACATCGTCGCGCCACTGCCTGAGCGCCGCTTCCGCCGTGTAGTAGCCGGCCGGACCCGATCCCACGATTGCGATATGTCGCATGGACTTGCTCTCCCTCGATGGGGTGCACCGGGCGTGAACCCCGTCATGTCTCAGGCAAACATGCGGCAGCCCGTTCGGCAAGCAAAAACGGTGTCGGTCCGTCGTGTTCGGCGTTTAGAGAGTGGTGTTGTTAGGGTTTGTCGGTCCCCGCAAATTCAGTGTTTCTGCGGTAAGGGACCATGCGGGGGTTAACCCTTTTGAAATGGCCGGCAGGCCATAGCGGACGCATGGTGGATATGGGTTCCAGGCGGCAACGGCATACCGTTCGCAAGGGTGTGCCGGGCGCGGGCGCAACCGAGCGTGCGCGTGTCGGCAGCCCCCGTGAGCCCCATTGCGATCCCGAAACGGCCGCGCCCGAAAGGAGTTTCGGCGACCGGGATTCCGGGGACACGGCCGCCCGTCCGCGTGGTTTTGCTGATAACTTTGCCTTCCTGCGCCCCATGGGCGGGGCCAGCGATCCTCTGTTCTATTTTGTGCCGCGCCGCTGGGAGCTGATGGCTCCGGCGATGATCGGCGTCATGGCGGTGATCGGCGCGGTGTCCGCCCAGGCGCCCGGCCTGCTGGTCACCGCACTGGTGCTGCTGGCGGCTATCGGTTGCCTCGCCGCACCTTGGCTCTCCCGATTCGAGGAGCGCTGCGATCCGGCGAGCTGGCTGCGCTATCCGATCATGCTCCTGGCGATCGCGGTGCCGATGGTACTGTTCGGCCATGCCATCGGCACCTGGGCCCCGGCGCTCGAAGGTGCCTTGACGGTGCAGGGACTGGTGTTGCTGGTCCTGCTCGCCACGGTGCTGCTCGAAGGTCGGCTGACCGCCACGGTGGCGGCGACGGTGGCGCTCTGGTGCGGTGCCTCGATGGCAAGTGCGTGGATCGAATCGCTTGTCCTGTTGGCGTGCGGCAGCGGCATCGGCCTTGTCGTCGCGATGCGGCAGGTGCGCCTGGCCGCCGCCGAATCGGTGCGCCGGGGCGAGCAGGAGATGCGTCAGCACCGGGCCGAGGAACTGCTCGGCGAATATGAGGAAACCGGGCAGGGCTGGTTCTGGGAGACTGACCGGCGCGGTGCCATCACATACGTTTCGGCGCCGATCGCCGGGCTGCTGGGGGCGGCCCAGTCCGAAGTGGTGGGGCGGCCGTTCAACAGCCTCTTCCATCTCGAGATCGGCGGCCAGGAAAGCGAACGCACGCTGGCTTTCCATCTTGCCACCCGCTCTTCGTTCCAGGACCTTACCGTGCGCGCCGCGACGGCGGAGGAGGAAGAGCGCTGGTGGTCGATCTCGGGCCGTCCGGTGCTCGACCAGTTCCACAATTTCCTGGGTTTTCGCGGCTCGGGTACCGACCTTACCGAATCCCGCAAGTCGCAGCAGCACGTAACCCAACTGGCGCGTTTCGATTCGCTGACCGGGCTGGCCAACCGTTTCCAGATGGCGGAATGGCTGGAGAAGATCCTCACCTCGCCGCGCCTCGAAAGCCGGGCCTGCGCGCTGTTCCTGCTCGATCTCGATCGTTTCAAGCAAGTCAACGACACCATGGGGCACCCGGCCGGCGACGAACTGCTCAAGCAGGTTGCCGAGCGGCTGACCCATACCGTGGGGGCGATGGGGCGCGTGGGGCGTCTCGGCGGTGACGAGTTCCAGGTCCTGCTGCCCGGCCATCACCAGCACGAAGGCCTTGCCCATCTTGCGCGCCGGGTGATCGAGAACCTCTCGCAGTCCTACACGATCGACGGCGTGCGGGTGACCATCGGAGCTTCGGTGGGCATCTCGCTCTGTCCCGATCACGGCGTCACTGCCGAGGAAATCGTGCGCAACGCGGATCTTGCCCTCTATGCGGCCAAGGGTGGCGGGCGCGGACGCTATTACTTCTACGACGACGACCTGCATTCCGATGCCAAGGAGCGCCAGCAACTGGAGCAGGATCTGCGCGACGCCATCGCGGCGGGCGCGCTGGAACTGCACTACCAGCCACAAGTGCACACCACCACCGAGCGCATCACCGGCTTCGAGGCCTTGCTGCGCTGGAAGCATCCGCGCCACGGCTATCTGTCCCCGGCCAAGTTCGTGCCGGTGGCCGAGGAGACCGGGCTGGTCGCCGAGATCGGCGAATGGGCGCTGCGCCGCGCCTGCCGCGACATGGCGGGCTGGCCGGGTGAGGTGCGGGTCGCGGTCAACGTCTCGCCGTTGCAGTTTTCGAACCCGGATCTGCCCAAGATCGTCAAGCGGGCGATCGCCGACGCCGGCATCTCGTCCTCGCGGCTGGAACTGGAGATCACCGAAAGCGTGTTCCTGGGCGAGGACAAGTCCACCGAGGACATGTTCGCCGCGCTCAAGGGCGTGGGCGTGCGGCTGGCGCTCGACGATTTCGGGACCGGCTATTCCTCGCTCGGCTATCTGAAGAAGGCGCCGTTCGACAAGATCAAGATCGACCAGAGCTTCGTGCGCGGCGCCACCATCGAGGGCAGCCGCAACGGCGCGATCATCGCCTCGATCGTCAGCCTGGCCGAAGCGCTGGGCATGGAGACGACCGCCGAAGGTGTCGAGACGCTCGACGAACTCGATCTCGTCCGACTGCTGGGATGCAGCCATATCCAGGGCTACATCTACGAGAAGCCGCTCAATGCGGAAGGCGTCATCAACCGCCTCGGACACGGGATGGGAGCGGTTGCCACGGGGCCACGCTCGGCGCGGGCGCCGCGACAGACGATGCTGCGCAAGGTCGTGCTCGAGCACGGCGGCCATATCTACCATGCCACGATCCGCAACGTCTCGCAGACTGGCGCGCTGGTGGAAGGCCTGTGGAACGTGCCGGTGGATACCTGCTTTGCGCTTCATCTGGCCGAGGACAACGTCGTTCTCGCCACGGCGCGCTGGTGCCGGGAGGATCACATGGGGGTCGAATTCGGCACCCCGCTGGAGCTTGACCCGCACGGTGCCGTGCAGTTCACGCCCTCGCGCACGCGCTTCGAGCCGGCCGAGGTGGGGCCGCTGCGCAAGGTCAGCTGACGGGCGCTCGAAAATGCGCGCAGAGACGCATTTTCAAATGGTCCAAGCGCTGCTAACGGCGCAACCATGACCGAACTCGCCCAGATCCGTAATTTCTCGATCATTGCCCATATCGACCACGGCAAGTCGACGCTTGCCGACCGCCTGATCCAGCGCACCGGGGGCCTCTCCGACCGCGAGATGAGCGCGCAGGTGCTCGACAACATGGATATCGAGAAGGAGCGCGGCATCACCATCAAGGCGCAGACCGTGCGCCTGAACTACACGGCTTCCGACGGGATCACCTATGAGCTGAACCTGATGGACACGCCGGGCCACGTCGACTTCGCTTACGAAGTCAGCCGCAGCCTTGCCGCCTGCGAAGGCGCGCTGCTGGTGGTGGACGCCGCGCAGGGCGTGGAAGCGCAGACGCTGGCGAACGTCTACCAGTCGATCGAGCACGACCACGAGATCGTGCCCGTCATCAACAAGATCGACCTGCCTGCCGCCGAGCCGGAAAAGGTGCGGAGCGAAATCGAGGAAGTCATCGGCATCGATGCTTCCGAAGCCGTGCTGGCTTCCGCCAAGTCGGGCATCGGCATCGACGAGATCCTCGAAGCCGTGGTCGCCAAGATCCCGGCACCCAAGGGTGATCGCGCAGCGCCGCTCAAGGCCATGCTGGTCGATTCCTGGTACGATCCTTATCTTGGTGTCGTCATTCTGGTGCGCGTGATCGACGGCGTCATCAAGAAGGGCCTGAACGTCAAGTTCATGCAGGGCGGCACCGAGCATCTGATCGACCGCGTGGGCTGCTTCACGCCCAAGCGCATCGACCTGCCTGAGCTCGGCCCTGGCGAGATCGGTTTCATCACCGCGCAGATCAAGGAAGTGGAGCAGGCCAAGGTCGGTGACACCATCACCACCGTGAAGCAGGGCGCCACGCAGGCGCTGCCGGGCTACAAGGAAGTGCAGCCCGTGGTGTTCTGCGGGCTCTTCCCGGTCGACGCCAACGACTTCGAGAAGCTGCGCGAATCGATCGGCAAGCTGCGCCTGAACGATGCCTCGTTCAGCTTCGAGATGGAATCGAGCGCGGCGCTGGGCTTCGGCTTCCGCTGCGGCTTCCTCGGCCTGCTGCACCTGGAGATTATCCAGGAGCGCCTCAGCCGCGAGTACGACCTCGACCTCATCACCACCGCGCCTTCGGTGGTCTACCGCCTGACGATGACCGACGGCACCGTGAAGGAACTGCACAACCCGGCCGACATGCCCGATCCGGTGAAGATCGACTTCATGGAAGAGCCGTGGATCAAGGCGGTGATCTATACGCCAGACGAATACCTCGGCTCGATCCTGAAGCTCTGTCAGGACCGTCGCGGTATCCAGAAGGACTTGACTTACGTCGGCGGCCGCGCCCAGGTTACCTACGAACTGCCGCTCAACGAAGTGGTGTTCGACTTCTACGACCGCCTGAAGTCGATCAGCCGCGGCTATGCCAGCTTCGACTACGAGCAGATCGGTCTTCAGGAGGGTGACCTCGTGATGATGAACATCCTCGTGAACAACGAGCCGGTCGACGCGCTTTCGATGATCGTGCACCGCGGCCAGGCCGAACCGCGCGGCCGTGCGCTGGTGGAGCGTCTGAAGGAACTGATCCCGCGCCACATGTTCAAGATCCCGATCCAGGCTGCCATCGGCGCAAAGGTGATCGCGCGCGAGACGATTTCGGCGATGCGCAAGGACGTGACCGCCAAGTGCTATGGCGGCGACATCACGCGCAAGAAGAAGCTTCTGGAAAAGCAGAAGGAAGGCAAGAAGCGCATGCGTGAGTACGGCAACGTGCAGATCCCGCAGGAAGCCTTCATCGCCGCCCTTCGCATGGGCGAGGAGTGAGGTTTCAGCCTCGCTGCTTTCGGGCAGATTGAGAAAAGGGCAGGGGAGCGCGGCTCTCCTGCCCTTTTTCATTGCTTCCGACGTTGAAGAAGGAAGCGGGGATCCCGTTTCTCCTTGCTTCAGAAAATGCGTCGCACCGACAGCAGTACCGTCCGGCCCATCGGGTCGAGATAGTCCTTCTGGTAGGCATAGGGCGTCGCGCCGGTGGCGTCGGTCACGGTCTGGCGCGTGTCGAACAGGTTCTCGATCGACAGGCTGACGCGCGTGCCGCGCGCCCAGGCCTTGCCGCGGAAGCGGTTCTGCAGGTTCGCGAAAAGGCGCAGGTCCAGCGTCGCCAACGACGAGAAGTGGAGATCGCCGGTCGAGGAGGACAGGCTGTCGCCGTTGACCCTGGTCGCGCTTTGCCAGTTGCCTTCCAGGCGCATGCCAAGGCCGTTGTCGACCACGCCCAGGCTGGCGGTGACCTTGTGCTGCGGTGTCGAACTGCCGGTCACGGTGCCGCCATGCAGCAGGTCGATGGTCTCGCCGTCCTCGGTGAGCTGTACGTCCGAGCGCAGCACCCAGGTATGGTAGACCGAGGCCAGCAGGCGCGCGCCATTGTCGCTGCCGCCTGAGAACCCGCGTCCGCCGCGTCCACCCGGACCACCGAACCCGCCGGGGCCTCCCGGTCCTCCAGGACCGCCGGGGCCACCACCGGGAGGCGGGCCGAAGCCGTCTGGCGGAGGTCCGTCGCGGAAACCGTCCGGCGGCGGGCCATCGGGCGGGAAACCGCCGGGGGGCGGTCCGAAGCCACCGGGGCCTTCCTGTTCGCGCTGGCCGTTGACGGTGATCTCGTTTTCGCCGCCGGGCTGGCCCGGTTGGCCTTCGCCCTGCGGCGGCTGGCCGGAGGTTTCGTTCGTGGGACGTTGTCCGCCGGTTTGGCCGTTCTGCTCGCCATTGCGGCGCCCGCCCCACTGGCCGTTTTCGCCGGGGCGAGCCCATGCCGGTCGTTCCGGGCGCTTTGGCTTGCGTAGCTGGGTGGAGAAGTTGAAGCCCCAGCGCACCTGCTCGGTGCGCTGCATGTAGACGTTCACCGGGCGCGAATCGACGCTCACCAGCGTGCCCGAGGCGTCGCGGATGAAGCGATCGGGGAAGGCGTCCTCAAGGTCTTCGGTCACGCCGCCCACGCTCATGATGGCATTGCGGTTGCGGCTGTTGACGTAGCTGGCGCTGAAATTGAGCTTGGGCTCGTCGAGGATCTTGGCCGTGACGCCCAGCTTGAAGCTGTGACGGTCGTCGGCCTTGAGGTTCGGATTGCCGCCGGTGACCGAGGTGACCAGCACCGACTCTCCGGTCACATAGTCGTAGACGCGCTGGTTGGTGGTGGTGATCACCGGGCCGCTGAGCTGGGCGACGGTCGGCGCGCTGCGGTCCTCGTTCACGGCGGCGATCACGGTAACGCCGGTCACGGGCGTCCAGTTGAGCCCGTAACCGAAGGTGCCGAGGGTGCCGTAGTCCGACACCTGGGTGATGCCGCCGTTCAGGTTGAGGCTCAGCGTGCCGATGGCGCCGAGTACGCCTTTGCTGCGGCTGGTCAGCGGAATATCGACCGAGAGTTTGGCGCTGCCGTTGGTGCGGTTGGCGTCACTGTCGGTCGCCGCGCCGTTCTGGATCGTGCTGGAGGATTGCGAGGTGAAGTCGCCGCCCAGTTTCAGGCTCACGCCCATGTCGCCGGCGGGCAGCTTGAGCAGCTTGCCGAAGATCAGCGCGCTGGCGCTGCCGGTGTCGGTGTTGGACTTGGCGCGGGTGGTCAGCATCGAGCCGAGAAGAGTGGGCGAGAGCGTGCCATAGGGATCGACATCGGGGTCGCCCGCATCGAGCGCGGCCTGAAGCGTGTCGAGATCGTAGCCGGTCTCGTTGCGCGTGTCCGACTCGCTGTGGTCGTAGCTGCCGATGACCGAGAGCTTCCAGCGGCTGGACAGGTCCACGTTGAGCGTCGTCCCGGCCGAGACATCGCCGGAATTGCTCGCCCGGTTGAGCGGATCGTTCGACAGATAGCGCGTGAAGCTCGAATCCGAGCCGCCGGAATAGGGATTGCTCGCCGGAACCGTGAGTTCCCCGTCGGCAAGGCCGCCCAGCGAACGGCTGGTCTTGTAGGTGCCCTTGACGTTGAACGAGATGTTGGCCGAGCCGCCCAGATCGTGCGCAAGGCTGGCCGCCATCGCGTAGTTGCGGGTGGATGCCTGCAAGGTACGATAGGGGCGCTCGTCGGAAAGGCCGCCGGCGGCGGTCACTTCGCTGTCGGGATCGGCGGTGATGTTGCGATCACTTTCCAGGATCGCGGCCTGCGAGGTGATCTTGCCGGTCAGGTTGAGCCGGTCGTTGTCGTGGATCCTGGTGTAGGTGAAGGCGCCGTTGCCCTGGCCGCCCCCGCCCTTGGTGGACATGCCGCCCTCCAGATTGGCTACGCGCGACTGGAAGCGCCGTTTGAGGATGATGTTGACCACCTTCTGCTGCGCGTCGTAGCCGTATTTGATCGCCACTTCCTCGGGCAGGATGTCGACCCGCAGCACCGATTCCACCGGCAGGTCGCCGACTTCGTTGACGCCCGAGACACGCTTGCCGTTGACCAGAACGACCGGTCCGCTCGATGAATCCCGCCCGGCGATGCTGGTGGTCTGGTCGGCGATTTCGTCGAGCAGGTCGCTGATGGAATCGACGCCGTAGGAGGCGATTTCGCCCTGGCCGATGCGGTTCTCCGGAGGAATGTCGCCGATCACCGCGCCGGGAACGGCTTGTCCGGTGACGATGATCTCGTCGGCGGAACCGGAGTCCGCCGCCGCGCCGTTGCTGGAAGTTGTCGCACTGCCTTTGGTGCCTTTCCCGGCGGAGATGGCCGGGCTCGCTTGTTGAGCAAAAACAGCTGCCGGCAGAACGAACCCGCTAGAGGAAAGCAGCAGATACATGGCGCCGCATCGGCCCCGGGTTCTTCTCAGGGCTGCAGGGGCGAGGATGCGGGCCGGGGCAGGCGACGTTGCGGGGGATGGCGCACGGGAGGTGGCGCGGAATGGTGCAAGGAGTAGGCGCGGGCTGCTCATCACTCTGGGCTAGATGCCGCAGTGCGGCGGGCAAATCCTCGAATGGTAAGAAATTGTATTGGCCGTGCCGGTTCTTGTGACATTTGCACGACCGGGCGGTGCAGGCGTCGTCTGTGCACGGCATTTTCTGCAAACGATTGAATTCCTGTGTATAGTTAACAACAAACCTTGAGGGTTCGGTTAAGATAGACAGAACGGTCGCGCGAAATCCGTTCGTAATGGCGGTTTCCAGGCGTCTTGCAGCGAAATCCGCCCAACTACCGATTGATCCTGAATTGGTTACCGCGATATACGTAAGGGAGAACCGGCGGGAGGGGGATAGCCCGCCGGATCGGGAAGCCGGGGGATATGGATTTCGAATTCGGGGCGCGCGAACTAGACTCAGGACAGTTTCAGGGCATCCTTGAAACACTTCCGAGGCTGACAGATAAGCAACATGAAGTTCTAAGACTGGTTGCGGAAAATCGCACCAGCAAGGAGATCGCCTGGGAACTCGGCATTTCGGAAAGTGCCGTGAACCAGCGCATTGAGGGCGTGCGTGCGCGGACCGGATCACCGCCGCGCGCGGAGCTGGCCCGGGCCTATCGGTATTATCAGCGAAAGGATCATGTAGCGCCTGCGCTGCAAGCGGCCGCGCCTGTTGCTGCGGCGGATGCTGCACGTCTTCCTGGCGAGGTCGCCGTTTCCGCAATGGCTGACAGGCAGGCCCCCTGTAATCCTCTACCAGAGAAGAATCCTCAGGTTCCCGCACGTCACATCATCGCCGATGGGTGGCTTCGGGACGAGCCGGGCAACCGCCTCACGCTTTCGGATGGCGTGACCTTCAAGGTCGAGGCACCGTGGCATGACGAACGGATCGAACGGGTCGTCCCCGAGGTGCTCGATGGCCCTGATGCCGGTGTCAACCGTGTGGCAGCCATGGTCCTCATCGCCGGCGGCTTACTGCTGGTGGCGGTGTTTGGACTGGATCTTGCCACGGCGCTGAGCCGACATCTGTGAGCCAGCCTCGTATCACGATCTTGTGGGGGGCCCGTAGCGAGTGGCGGGCGTCGATGGAGGGTTTTTATGGGTATGTCGATTTCCGCCGCTGCCGCACGTCTTTCGCGCCAGCTTCCCGAAGCCGAGCTTTCGCTCGATACCGCACTGCTGGCGTCGGCGCGGTTGATGGAAACGATGGTGCTGGCGCGCGGCGCCGATGGTGTCGCCAACTTCACCGGGCAGAATGCGCTGCTGCGCCTCGCCCGTTCGCAGCGCGCGCTTCTGGAAAGTCAGAACGACATGATCCGTGTCCACCGCGCGCTGCTCGATGCCGGTCGCCAGGTGAAGGCGATCGTCGACGAGCCGGAAGCCTGCCCGCAAAGCGCTGTCCTTGTAGAGGCGATGCCGCAGTTGCAGTCGGCCTGACCACAAGCGGGTCGACGATGGGTTCCGCGCGCTCGAAGCGGCATGGGGCTGGGGGGCTGCCATGTTTCTCCTGAGCGCGCGGGCCTATCTCCAGCATGGCGTGCTTGCCTTGCTGTTCGTGCTGGCGATGCGGCGTGGGGCCGCACCGGAGCGGATCATTTCGGCCACCATCCTGGGGATGCTGGTTGTCGATCGCATGTTCCACTTGTTCGTCGGTATTCAACCCATGCTGGTGCTGGGAGTGAACTTTGCCCATCTGGCGATCGACGTCATCGGGTTTGCCGTCTTCCTCATGGTGGCGCTGGGCGCCAACCGGGTCTACCCGCTGTGGATAGCGGGTTCTCAGCTCATCGCACTGCTGAGCCACGTCTATCCCGCAATGGCGAAGATGGTCTCGGGGCAGGCCTACGTGGCGATGAACATCATGCCTTCCTACGTGCAGATGATCGCCTTGGCGCTTGGCCTGCTCGCTCACATGCGGCGGCAGAAGCGACTGGGCAGCTATCCGTCCTGGCGCAAGTCCTGGCTCCTTTCGCCGGGGAACGGACGCAGGAGATTGCCTGCCGCCTGATTCAGCGCTTCGGTTCGCTACGGGGGATCCATGCCGCATCTGCGGCCAGCCTCGCAGAAACCATCGGTGAGACGACGCCGGGTTTCAGGTTGCTGACCGCAGCCATCGCGGCGGCTCGTGAACTTTCGGTTCTGGCCGCGCGCGAAGCGGTTGTCGGCGAGCCGACCGAGCCCAACAGTCCGCGCCTTCGTCAATACCTTGTGCGCCGCCTCGGGTTCTGCCGCGAGGAATGTGTCGTGGTGCTTTACCTGTCCGCCGAGGGGCTGTTCATCGCCGAGGACTTTCACGAAGGCGTCCACGGCAGCACGGCAATCCTGCCGCTGCGCCGGGCCGTGCGGCGGGCGTTTGAATTGGATGCCCGGCGGCTGGTGATCGCGCACAACCACCCCTCGGGAAATCCCGAGCCCAGCGCCGCCGACATTCGTGCTACCCGCCATTTCATCGATGTGGCCGGTGCCCTGGACATCCTTGTCGACGATCACTTCGTAGTTGGCGGCAATCGCGCGGTAAGTCTGCGGGATCGCGGGCTTATTTGATCCTGCGCGAAACTCGGCCGGTCGCGCGGCCCTTTTGCTTGGGCGCAACATTTGCCATGGATGGGCTTGATATTGCTGGCGATGCCGCCAGACTGTCACTCAATGCTGCCAAGCAACTTCTTTGCAGGCACAGTCAGTTCTTGGTGGAAACTTCCCGACCACCGCTTTCTTGTTGGCCGACTTCCTGTTCGGGAACTATCGGCATTCTGTTTATGGAGACCCGCGCTTGACCCGGATCGTAACTGTTCCCACTACTCCCTATGAAGGTCAGGCGCCGGGAACTTCCGGTTTGCGCAAGAAAGTCCGGGTGTTCCAGCAGCCCGGTTATGCCGAGAATTTCATTCAGTCGGTGTTCGACGTCGTCAGGCCGGCACCGGGGGCGGTGTTGGTGATTGGCGGTGACGGGCGCTTTCACAACCGCACGGTGATCCAGCAGGCGATCCGCATGGCGGCGGCCAATGGATATGGCCGGGTTCTGGTGGGGCAGGGCGGGATCCTGTCGACCCCGGCGGCCAGCCACGTGATCCGCAAGTATGGCGCCAGCGGCGGACTGGTGCTCTCGGCCAGCCATAATCCCGGCGGTCCGGATGAGGACTTCGGGATCAAGTACAACATTGCCAATGGCGGACCGGCACCGGAAAGCGTGACATCGGCGATCCATGCGCGCACTGCCGAGATCGACCGCTGGCTGACTGTCGAGGCTGCGGACGTCGATCTTGACCGGACCGGTGAAGTCTTGGTGGGCGAGATGAGCGTTCAGGTCATCGACCCGGTGGCGGACTATGCCGACCTGATGGAGACGCTGTTCGATTTCGATCGGATTCGCGGGATCGTCGCCAGCGGATTCACCATGCGTTTCGACGCGATGAGCGCGGTGACCGGGCCATATGCGCACGAAATCCTTGAACGGCGACTGGGCTTTGCGCCGGGGACGGTGGTCAACGGCACCCCGCTGGAGGATTTTGGGGGGCATCATCCCGATCCCAACCTGATCCACGCCAAGGAACTCCATGACCTCATGATGGGGCCGCAAGCGCCCGATCTCGGCGCGGCTTCGGACGGCGATGGCGACCGCAACCTGATCATCGGGCGCGGACGCTTTGTAACGCCTTCGGATTCGCTGGCCATGCTGGCGGCCAATATCGAAATCGCACCGGCCTATCGCGGGCGACTGGCCGGAATTGCCCGCTCGATGCCGACCAGCGGCGCTGCCGACCGGGTGGCCGAGGCATTCGGAGTGCCGTGCTACGAGACGCCGACTGGCTGGAAGTTCTTCGGCAACCTGCTGGATGCCGGAAAGGTGACGATCTGTGGGGAAGAAAGCGCCGGTACCGGTTCGGACCATGTGCGCGAGAAGGACGGGCTCTGGGCCGTGCTGCTCTGGCTCAACATTCTGGCCGTGCGCGGGATCAGCGTCGACGAACTGGCAAAGTCGCATTGGGCGCGGTTCGGCCGCAATTACTACGCGCGGCACGATTACGAGGGTGTCGACAAGGCGGGCGCCGACACGCTGATGGCCGAACTGCTGGCTGCGCTGCCGAGCCTGCCAGGCACGGTTTTCGGCCCGCTGGTGGTCGCCCATGCGGACAGCTTTGCCTACACCGACCCGGTCGACCATTCGGTCAGCGCCAACCAGGGCGTGCGCGTTCTGTTCGAGGACGGCAGCCGCGTGGTGTTCCGCCTCTCGGGCACCGGCACACAAGGGGCGACGCTGCGGGTCTATCTCGAACGCTACGAGGCGCCTTCTGGGCATCTTGATGCCGACACCGGCGTCATGCTGGAAGCGCAAGTGGCTGCGGCAGAAGCGGCCGCCGGCATCGTGCGCCATACCGGGCGCACTGCGCCTGATGTGGTGACCTGACCCGGCTCCAACGCCCGGGCGTTATCGCCGGTGCCGCCTTGCTTCGTGCGGCCCTGCATCCGACCCTTTCCCCGCGACGCCTGAATGGCGCCTCGGGGGAGAGCGGATGCCTCGGATCGACGTGGGCGGAATCGGCATTGCCTATGAATTGCTGGGGCGCGCGGGTGATCCCGCCGTGGTGCTGACGCCCGGCGGACGTTTCGCCATGGATGTGCCGGGCCTGCGCGAAATGGCGGAAGGCCTGGTTGCTGCGGGGCGGCGTGTACTCCTTTACGACCGGCCCAATTGCGGCGCCTCGGATGCCAGCCTTTTGGGGGAGAGCGAATCGGAAATGCAGGCCGAGGCTCTCTCCGGGCTGATCCGCAGGCTGGACCTCGGGCCGGCGCTGATCGCGGGCGGTTCGGGCGGCAGCCGCGTCTCGATGCTGGCGGCAGCGCGGGATCCCGAAATCTGCTCGCACCTCGTGCTCTGGTGGATTTCGGGCGATCCGATCGGCCTCATGCAGCTTGCCACCTACTATTGCGGCGAGGCCGCGATGCTGGCCAGCCGGGGCGGCATGGAGGCCGTGCTTCAGGCGACGAGTTGGGCGGAAAACCTTGCGAAGAGTCCGCAGGCTCGGGAATTCATCCTGGCCCAGGATCCGGACAGGTTCATCGCGGTCATGCAGAAATGGGCCGCGGCTTATGGGCCGTCGCCGTTGAGCCCGGTTCCCGGCATGACCCAGCGCGATTTTGCGCGGCTGACGATGCCGGTCCTGGTGTTCCGGTCGGGCACCAGCGATCTGTCGCACACGCGGGCGACCTCGGAGTGGGTCCACCGGTTGATCCCGCATTCGCACTTCATCGATCCGCCATGGGGCAACGACGAGTGGAACGAGCGCTCGGTGGAGACCCATGGCGGACAGGCTGGGCATACGCTGTTCCGGTCCTGGCCACGGCTGGTCGAGCCGATCCTGTCGTTTGCGGCGGGCTGAGGATATCCGCCGTTCCTCCACCGATTATGCTCCGTATATGTCGTGGTTATGAACAGGCTTGTTCCCACTGCCTGCACGTTTTGCTCCCTATATTCACTCGTTTTGCCCAAGTCTGTCCCGAGAATATGCGCAAAGTTATCCACAGTCTTGCCGGCTGCGGGCCA
The DNA here is from genome assembly GCF_017309955.1 of Novosphingobium sp. KA1. Lineage (NCBI taxonomy): Bacteria > Pseudomonadati > Pseudomonadota > Alphaproteobacteria > Sphingomonadales > Sphingomonadaceae > Novosphingobium > Novosphingobium sp. KA1. The sequence goes on from NZ_CP021247.1 coordinate 2,898,299, forward strand.
AGGGTGCTCTAGAGCGTTTCATGGAAATCGAACGCTATTTCGCCCGTATCGGCCTCACCGCTGCGCCGTCTCGGGATGCCGAGGGACTGGCCCTTCTCCAGCGTGCCCATCGCCGCGCGATCGGGTTCGAGAACCTGTCCATTCCGCTGGGCGAGGGCATTCGCATCGATAGTGCCAGCGTGTTCGAGAAGCTGGTGCTGCATCGGCGCGGGGGATATTGTTTTGAACAGAACCGGCTCCTGTCCGATGTGTTGTCGGCCCTCGGGCTGGTGAACCGGCCGCTGCTGGCGCGGGTGCTGCTGGGCTTGCCCGAACTGGCTGCGCCGCCGCGCACGCATACTCTGGTACTGGTCAATCTCGGCGGAGCAGCGTGGATTGCCGATGCGGGCTTTGGCGGCAGTTACGTGCCGCCGTTGCCGCTCGAGGATGGCGCTCAGGCGCAGACCCCGGACGGCGCCTGGCACCGCCTGCTGCGTAGCGGCGAGCGTGGTGCGCTTGGCGGTGAATGGCGGCTGGAGCGCGCGGGACCTGCCAGCGCCACCGATGGGCGCAGCGCCGACCATGGCGACTGGCAACCGCAATACGTGTTTGATCTGGCCGAAGTGGCGCAGGACGATCTGGAAATGGGCAACCATTGGACCGCCACTCGTCCCGGCACCCGCTTCACGACACTTTGCGTGGCCAGTGTCGTGCTGGAAAACGGCTTTGCAGCCATGACCGACCGCCAGCTTACCATCCACCGTGACGGCGTGGCCGAGGTGCGGGAAGTCGCTGACGCCGGCGATTATGCCCGAACCTTGCGTGAGGTCATGGGCATCGATCTTTCGGACGAGCAAGCGGCCGGGTTGCCGCTGTGGAACGCCGGCTGATCTGCGGCGCCGCGCTCAGACTTCCCTGAGCCGCGGCATCAGTTCCACGAAGTTGCAGGGACGATTGCGACTGTCGAGCTGCTCGGCCAGGATGCCGTCCCAGCCGTCCTGCACCGCGCCGTTCGAGCCGGGCAGGGCAAAGATGTAGGTGCCTCGCGCCACCGCCGCGCAAGCGCGCGACTGGACGGTGGAGGTGCCGATGGTCTTGTAGGAGATCCAGCGGAACAGTTCGCCGAAGCCGGGAATGTCCTTGTCCTTCACCCGGTCGATCGCCTCGGGGGTGACGTCGCGGCCGGTGAGGCCGGTGCCGCCGGTCACCACGATCGCATCGACCTCGCGGTCGTCGATCCAGTTGTTGAAGCGGACGGTCAGGCGGGTGGCATCGTCCTTTTCGATCGCGCGGGCAACAAGGCGGTGTCCCGCCTTGCGGATGCGACCTTCCAGAATGTCGCCCGAGGTGTCGTTCTCGGCGGTGCGGGTGTCGGAAACTGTCAGGAGCGCGATGTTGATGGGCTTGAATTGACGTTCATGATCAATGGCCACGCATTATCGCTCCGCTTGCGGCCATGTGAACACCCTGCGATCCGGAAAGCCCCGGGAAGGTCGGCCACATGTCCTGTGCAAGCGCCATGCGACTTTCCGAAGGGCCGCCAGCCTGACGCTCATACATCCAGTAGTTGCGCAGCACTATGTTCACATAACCGCGGGTTTCCCAGTAGGGCAGCGATTCCATCCACAGCAGCGGGTCGCCGTCGCAATTGACCTGGGTGTTCCAGCGGGTGACCGGCACCAGTCCGGCGTTGTAGGCCGCCATGACCTTGAGCAGCAGGCCCTGCGTGCCCGGCGCATTGCGCAAGGTCTGCAAGTGCTGCTGGCCGAAGGCAAGGTTCACTTCCGGCTTGTTGAGGTCGCTGGCCGTGCCCGAAACGCCCAGCAGCGAGGCATGGTCGCGGGCGGCGGAGGGCATGATCTGCATCAGGCCGCGCGCTCCGGCGGGGCTGACGACGCTGGTCTGGAAGATCGATTCCTGAAGCGTGTGAGCATAGACCAGTGCCGGGTCGACCTTCCAGCCGCCGGCCGGGGTCCACTTGGGCGTCGGGAAGCGACTGGCCGGTTCGGGGCGGCCACCGGCGGGCGCATTGTAGGCCATCCACAACTGCGTCGAAGGCAGGCCGAGATCGCGGGCGAGGCGGCTGATCGAGGCGTATTGCGAGGCATCGCCGATGCGGGCCTGATGGCGCAGCACCTCGTCGGCCAGGCCGTCCTCGCCGATTTCGGCCAGTTCCACGGCGGCGCGGATGTTGGGCGTGTTGCGCAGCGATTGCCAGTCGGACGAGGTGAAGTCGGCGGCGGCATGTTGTTCGGGCAGCTTCATGCCCAGCTGTTCGGCGGCCAGCATGCCGTAAAGTGTCTCATCGCGTGCTGCGGCCAGGCGCAGTTCGGCCGAAGCGGCTTCGGGCTTGCGGCAGCGAACCAGGGCGCGGCTGCGCCAGTAGTGCGCCGCGCTAGACAGTTCGGCGTTTTCGGAGGACTTGGCGGTCTTGTCGAAAGCGTCGGCAGCGCCGTCACAGTCGCCCAGTCGCCATGCGGCGAGGCCGGCGGTCCACCAGGCTTCGCCGACCCATGGGCCGCTGCCCATCGCGCCGAGTTGGGCCATCTGGTAGGCCGAGGTGTCCTGGTTGCCGATGTAGTAGGCCCAGGCGATCTTCTGGCGCCATTCGGCCTGCGCCGAAGGGCTGAGGCCGGCGTCGATGCCGTCCAGCAGCAGGCGCGCGCCAGTGGGATCGTCGTTCTTGATGCGCTCGTTGATGCCCGAGGCGATGGCGGCGGGCATCGTGCCGTCGCCGATCGACGCCGGGCGCACGCGCTTGGCCATCGTCGGCAGGCGCGCGAAAGGCTGTTCGCTGGGGACGCTGGGGACCGACATGGCGCCGCGCTTCAGGGCGAGGCGGCTGATCTGGTCGGCTCCGGGAAGTTCTGTGCCCTGTGCCAGCCAGGTCTGCAGGTCGGTCAGTTCGATCTTCGGCGAACCTGCGGCGAGGAAATATTCCGCACGCAGTTGCTGGTGCAGCGGGCCGTCGGGGCGGTCTGCCAGCATCTTCTGGACGGCGGCCCAGTCCTTGGCGTTGACCGCGGCAAAGGCCTGCTTGTAAAAGGCCCGGTCGTCCTGGCTCAGCAGCGATGGGACCGAGGTGTTGTCGGCCCGGCTGCGGAAGTAGTCCACCGCGGCGCTGTTGGCGAAGGCCGGCGTTGCTGTCAGCGTTGTTACGGCGAGCGCAGCCACCCCCGCGGCGCGCGCTGCCTTGGCAAACTTGTTCACGTCAAAATCCCCGCATCGTGCGACCTGATCCCTGATCCTTTTGCCGGGGCAGACGCCCGCATTCTAGGGCCTTGTCCACTCCAGCCAGGCTCTCCAGACGCTTGCCTTCGCGCGCGGATTCTGCAGCAGCGCGGCAAGCCCCCAGCCAGCCAAAAGAGGTATCGTTCCTCCTTCATGCTGAAATTGTCTTAAAACGGCAGCGCGTTGCGGTGATTCGTGGCCGATCAGCGGCAGGGCGTTGCCGCCGAGCACGATCAGCCGCTCCGGAGCGGCCAGGGCGACGTGCCGGGCAAGCGCCTCGCCCACTCCCCGTTCGGCTGCGGCGCGCCAGTTCGGTACCGGGTCGGGGCGGGGGAGGGCGCTGGCGAGGTAGATGTCCTCGCGCCGTGTTCCGAAGGCGGCCAGCATTGCATCGAGCAAGCGGCCCTGCGGACCCGACAAAAGGCGGTCGCGGTCTTCGGCTTCCGGAGTTTCGACCACGATCATCAGCCTGGCGCCTGCCTCGCCTTCCGGCATCAGGCGGCCGGCCGGGCCGCCGTCGTCGAGCAGGGTCTCGCTCAGCCACCAGTCGCGGAAGGCGGGGAGGTCGGCGGGCAGCAGGGCTGGATCGATGCGGGTGGGCACGACCACGTCCTGCACCGCCACCGGCGCCCGGCGCGGGGGCAGGCGATCGCCGTTCTCGTCCTGCTCCTCCTCGGGCACGATCCACTCGCGCGGTTCGTCGAGGTAGTCATGGTCGACGCCGGCGCCGCGCCACCAATCGAGCGCAGCTGTGATATCGTCCAGAAATTGCCGATTTGGAGCCTGATCCATCGCGTGGGTCTTGACCTGTCGCATTCCACCAATCAAGGCACAACACGAATTAATCGCACGCTTAAGTGTGTGAATCGCAATTTTTGGGGCGAAAAGACCCAACAGGGTCAAAGACGGGGCCAGGAGTCGGGACTGCCATGATTGAACGTGAAGAGATGCCTTATGACGTCGTCATCGTCGGTGGTGGCCCTGCGGGCCTGTCCACGGCGATCCGGCTCAAGCAGGTCGATCCCGAACTCTCGGTCTGCGTGCTGGAAAAAGGCTCGGAAGTCGGCGCCCACATCCTCTCGGGTGCGACCATCGATCCCAAGGCGCTCGACGAACTGCTGCCCACCTGGCGCGAAGACGGTTGCCCGCTGGCGGAAACGCCGGTGACGGACAACCTGCACTGGCACCTCACCAAAAAGAAGAAGTTCGCGTTGCCGCACTTCATCCAGCCGCCTTTCATGTCGAACGACGGCAATTACACCGGATCGCTGGGCAACCTCTGCCGCTGGCTGGCCGAACAGGCCGAGGCGCTGGAGATCGAGATCTTCCCGGGCTTCCCCGCTGCCGAGATCCTCTACGACGACAACGGCGCCGTGATCGGCGTGCAGACCGGCGACATGGGCGTCGACCGCGAGGGCAATCCGAAGGGCGATTTCCAGCCGGGCATGAACCTGCTGGGCAAGTACACCGTGTTCTGTGAAGGCGCGCGCGGCCACCTGACCAAGCGTCTGAAGGCCAAGTACGACCTTGAAGCGAACTGCCAGCCGCAGATCTATGGCCTCGGCATCAAGGAACTGTGGGACATCGATCCCGCCAAGCATGTTCCCGGCCGCGTGATCCACACGCAGGGCTGGCCGCTCAGCGAGAACAACGCCTGGGGCGGCGGTTTCCTCTACCATCAGGCGAACAACCAGGTGGCGCTCGGCTTCGTTACCGCGCTCGATTACAAGAACCCCTACGTCTATCCGTTCGAGGAATTCCAGCGCTGGAAGCAGCACCCGGAAATCCGCGCAATTCTGGAAGGCGGCAAGCGCGTCGCCTACGGTGCCCGCGCGATCAACGAAGGTGGCTGGCAGTCGGTGCCGCAACTGGCCTTCCCGGGCGGCGTGCTGGCGGGTTGCTCGGCCGGTTTCGTCAACGTCCCGCGCATCAAGGGCACGCATACGGCAATGAAGAGCGGCATGCTGGCAGCCGAGGCGATTGCTGCTGCGATCAAGGCTGGGCGCGAGCAGGACGCGCTGACCGAATACGACAGCGCCGTGCGTGAAAGCTGGATCGCGAAGGAACTGAAGCTCGTGCAGAACGCCGAGCCGATGGTGGCGAAGTGGGGCGGCGAGCTGGGTACGATCCTGGCAGGGGCCGACATGTGGCTCCGCACGCTGTTCGGTTTCGGCCTCGCCAAGCCGATGAAGCATCACACCGATGCCTCGTGCACCCAGCGCGCCGATCTCTACAAGCCGATCGCCTATCCCAAGCCGGACGGCGTGATCAGTTTCGACCGCCTGACCAGCGTGTCCTACTCGTTCACCAATCACGAGGAAGACCAGCCGGTCCACTTGCGTCTCAAGGATCCCAAGATCCCGACCGAGGTCAACCTGCCGCTCTATGCCGGGCCCGAGGCGCGCTATTGCCCGGCGGGTGTCTACGAATTCGTCGATCCGGACGGTTCGGGCATGAAGCTGCAGATCAACGCGCAGAACTGCGTCCACTGCAAGACCTGCGACATCAAGGATCCGACCCAGAACATCGAATGGGTCACGCCCGAAGGCGGCGGCGGTCCGAACTATCCAAACATGTGATCGCGGGCGGTCATTTAAGCAAAAAGACGAGGCGTCGGGGGTTGCTCCGACGCCTCGCTCGTTTCAGGGATGACGGCGATGATTTCGGAAACCGCCTACGCCAAGATCAACCTCGCGCTTCATGTCCGCCGTCGGCGCGAGGATGGGTATCATGAACTGGAAACGCTGTTCGCCTTCGTTGATGCGGGGGACGAACTGGCGGCGACCCCTGCCGACGCGGATCGCCTGACGACGCACGGCGAGTTCGCCGCGAAGATCGATGATCCCTTCGGCAATATCGTCGCCAAGGCGCTTGGCGCGCTGCCGCACGGTCAGGGCTGGGCAGTTGACCTCGAGAAGCGCCTGCCGGTAGCGGCGGGGCTGGGTGGAGGCTCTGCAGATGCGGGCGCCGTGTTCCGCATGGTGGAGCGTACGCACGGCTTGCCGGATGACTGGCACGCCCGTGCGGCGAAACTCGGTGCGGACGTCCCGGCCTGCGTGCTCTCGCGCCCCTGCATCGGCACCGGCACTGGCACCGATCTTGCCGAAGTGGCGGAGAACGATCTGGCCGGGTGTCCGGTTCTGCTGGTCAACCCGCGCGTGCCGGTGCCCACGGGGCCCGTGTTCCAGGCATGGGACCGGATCGACCGGGGGGGCATGCCCGGTGGAAGCTTGCGCGAAATCGCCCTCCATGGCCGCAACGATCTTGAAGCGCCGGCCATTGCCATCTGCCCGGTGGTGGCGGACGTTCTGGCTGCGCTTGGCGAGACTTCGCCGTTCCTGGCGCGCATGTCCGGTTCCGGCGCGACGTGCTTTGCGCTTTACGAAAGTCAGCAAGCCTTAAGCGAGGCTGCGGCAAGGATCGCTGCATCCCACCCCGACTGGTGGCAATTGTCCGGGAGCCTGCGTTGATTACCGAAGCCTATCAAGTACTCGGAACCCCAGCCGCCGGAGGAATCCTGATTATTGCCGATCATGCTTCCAACCGCGTACCGGACGGCGTGGACCTTGGTATCGATCCCGAATTGCTGAACCGGCATATCGCCATCGACATCGGCGTTGCTGCTGTCGCCGAGCGGATGGTGGCCGAGACCAGCAAGCAAGGCGAAATCGCCGCTTGGCTGGCGAATGTCAGCCGCCTCGTCTGCGATTTCAACCGTGACCTCGATGCGCCGGGCCTGTTGCCCGAAGTGTCCGACGGCCACGAAATTCCCGGCAACACGCTCTGCGCGCAGGGGCGTTCGGCGCGGCTGGAGCAGTTCTTCCATGCCTATCACGACGATCTGGAAGCACAGCTCAAGGCCGCCGAACCGGCTTTGATCCTCTCGCTCCACAGTTTTACCCCGGCGCTGGCGACATGCGACAAGCCGCGTCCCTGGCATGTCGGTGTGCTCTACAACGAGGATGAGCGCGCCGCCCGCATCGCGATCCCCTTGCTGCAGGCTGAGGGGCTCGTGGTCGGCGACCAGCTTCCCTATTCGGGCAAGGTCCTCAATGCGACGATGAACCGCCATGCGGAGGCGCATGGCCGCCCTTACCTTGGCATCGAGATCCGGCAGGATCTGATCGGTGATGCCGCAGGTCAGACGGTCTGGGCCGAACGCATGGCGCGCATCTGCCGCGAGGTTGCCGCTGCGCTCGGCTGACTTGTGAAGCAGGCGTGGCCGGGATAGTCTTCGGCCCCTGGAAGCGGGGTGTGATGTTCGGTTATCATCTTGCAGGATTGGTGAAATTCTCCGGAAGGGAAGCGCGGGCGCAGTTCTGGCCCTGGGCCGGGGGCGTGGTCGGGCTGATCTTGCTGTGCAGTTTCGTGCTGGTCGGTCCGATGATCGCGGACACCATGGTCAAGATGCAGCAATTCGCGCGCGAACATCCCGATCAGGCCAGGGTGAATGCCGGGCCAGGTCATTACGAGATCAGTATCGAGGGGCATCATCCTGAACTCATGCCCGATTTTGCGGCATTTTCGGGGGCGATGGCGATTGTCGCGGCGTTGGCCGTCGTGCTGCTTTCCGCCGCCGTCGCGCGGCGCCTTCACGATACCGGCCTCACCGGCGCATGGGGGCTGCTGCCCTTGCCGTTCCTGGCGATCGGCCTGACCCAGACTCCGAAGCTGTTTGCTTCGGCGGTGCCTGACATGCAGTTGTTCGGCCTGCTGTTCCTCAACAACCTGTGTTATCTGGGTGCGCTCGGCCTATTGGTGTTGCTGCTTGCAAGGGAAGGGTCCCGGGGCAACAACCGGTACGGGCCGGCGTCGCAAGATTGATCTCGCACGATCCGAAAAGCAAAAACCGCCTTTCTGGAAATTTTATGCCTCGCAAAAGCCATGGACATGGCGTAGGGGCGCGGCAAGACGGTCGCCATCGCGCACCGCGCCCATGACCAATCCCGGAGTTCGCACAATGCCCGCCTATCGTTCACGCACTTCCACCCACGGCCGCAACATGGCGGGCGCGCGTGGCCTCTGGCGCGCGACGGGCATGAAGGATGCGGACTTCGGCAAGCCGATCATTGCGGTGGTGAATTCGTTCACCCAGTTCGTGCCCGGCCACGTCCATCTCAAGGACCTGGGCCAGATGGTTGCGCGCGAGATCGAGGCGGCGGGCGGCGTCGCCAAGGAATTCAACACCATCGCGGTCGATGACGGCATCGCCATGGGCCACGACGGCATGCTCTATTCGCTGCCCAGCCGCGACCTGATCGCGGACAGCGTGGAATACATGGTCAACGCCCACTGCGCCGACGCCATGGTCTGCATCTCCAACTGCGACAAGATCACGCCGGGCATGCTGATGGCCGCGCTGCGCATCAACATTCCGGTGGTCTTCGTCTCGGGCGGGCCGATGGAAGCGGGCAAGGTCGTGCTGCGCGGCAAGGAACATGCGCTCGATCTGGTCGATGCGATGGTCGCGGCTGCGGACGAGAGCTATACCGACGAGGAAGTGAAGGCGATCGAGCGTTCGGCGTGCCCGACCTGCGGTTCGTGCTCGGGCATGTTCACCGCCAACTCGATGAACTGCCTGACCGAGGCTCTGGGGCTTTCGCTGCCGGGCAACGGTTCGACGCTGGCGACTCACTCCGACCGTCAGCGCCTGTTCCTTGAAGCGGGCCGTCTCGCGGTCGACCTCTGCCGCCGCTATTACGAGCAGGAAGACGAGAGTGTCCTGCCGCGCAATATCGCCAGCTTCGAGGCGTTCGAGAACGCCATGAGCCTCGACATCGCCATGGGTGGCTCCACCAACACCGTGCTGCACCTGCTGGCCGCGGCCGCCGAGGCGGGCGTGAACTTCACGATGGAGGACATCGACCGCCTCAGCCGCAAGGTTCCGTGCCTCTCCAAGGTCGCCCCGGCCAAGGCCGACGTGCACATGGAAGACGTTCACCGGGCTGGCGGCATCATGGCGATCCTCGGTCAGCTCGACCGTGCGGGCCTGCTGCACACCGATTTGCCGACCGTCCATGCCAAGACGCTGGGCGATGCGCTGAACCACTGGGACATTTCGCGTACCAATGCGCCTTCGGTGCAGGAATTCTTCAAGGCTGCCCCGGGCGGCGTGCCGACGCAGACCGCCTTCAGCCAGTCGCGCCGCTGGGAGGAACTCGATCTCGACCGCGAGAACGGGGTCATCCGCAGCAAGGAACACGCGTTCAGCCAGGACGGCGGCCTTGCTGTGCTTTACGGCAATATCGCGCAGGATGGCTGCATCGTGAAGACGGCGGGCGTGGACGATTCCATCCTGAAGTTCACCGGCACCGCGCGCGTCTACGAATCGCAGGATGCCGCCGTTGCCGGCATTCTCGGCGGACAGGTCGGTGCGGGTGACGTCGTGGTCATCCGCTATGAAGGACCGCGTGGCGGGCCGGGCATGCAGGAAATGCTCTATCCGACCAGCTACCTGAAGTCGAAGGGGCTCGGAAAGGCCTGCGCGCTGCTGACCGACGGCCGTTTCTCGGGCGGCACTTCGGGCCTCTCGATCGGTCACGCTTCGCCGGAAGCAGCAGAGGGCGGCGCCATCGGACTTGTCGAGAACGGCGACACCATCGAGATCGACATCCCCGGCCGAACCATCAATCTGATGGTTTCGGATGAAGTGCTGGCTCACCGCCGCGCTAGCCAAGAGGCGCGCGGCGCCGACGCATGGTCGCCGGTCCACCCGCGTCCGCGCAAGGTTTCGGCCGCGCTCCAGGCCTATGCGGCGATGACCACCAGCGCTGCCAAGGGCGCCGTGCGCGACGTCACGCAGCTCAAGCGCAAGTAAGGTTCAAGGGGGTAATGCAGGGGCAGGTGCCCCTGCATCCCGTGGCCGTTTGCGGGCCGGATCAGCCGTCCGCGGCAGGCGCCATGCGTACGGCCTCGTCCACCATGTTTTGCCATGCGTCGTGCACATCGCTGATGCTGACAGTAAGGCCGCGGTCCTTCTTGAGCAGATGCTCACCGGCGAGGCACATGCCCGGCGTCGGCACCCGCAGCGCCTTTACGACTTCGCGCGCGGTTTCCTTCAATTGCTCGCGATCTTGCGGGGTCAGGGTATTCCAGTCGTCGGTACCGTGTTCGGCTTTTGCCAGAGCCCGGGCGGCGCGTTCGATAAGCGGCATCGTTATGCTCTCCCTCGACAGAATCCAGGCAGCGTAACACCGCGCAGGGCCTTGTGTAAGTGTCCCATTCTCGGTCTGCGCCAGACGGGCGCTTGCGGTCGGCGAGAAAGTCCTTGTAGCCAAGGGACATGGTCCGATCACTCCCCGCTGTTGCCCTTGTTCTCGCGCTTGCCGCCTGCTCGTCTAAGCACGAGGCGCCTGACGTTGCCGAGGGGGAGGACCATATCCCTTGCGCGGTTTCCGGTTCCGGCGAACTCAAACCGATCTGCGCGGTGGAGCGGCATCAGGGGGCGAATGGGCTGACGCTGCTGGTTCGCCACCCGGATGGCGGCTTTCGCCGCTTCGCCGTTGTCAGCGACGGGCGCGGGCTTGAGGTTGCCGATGGGGCGCAAGTGGCGATAACAAGGCTGGAAGGCGGCAAGCTCGACGTTTCAGTCGGGGCCGACCGCTACGTGTTCCCGGCCACGAGGAAGTCCCATGCCCCACAGGCTGCTGCCGCAAAATGACCAGATCCTGACCGTTGCCCAGATGCGCTGCGCCGAAGCGGTGCTGATCGCGGCGGGGGCGTCGGTCGAGACCTTGATGCGGATTGCCGGGCTGGGCGCGGCCGAATGGGTCTGGCGGGTCTCGTCCGGGCGTTCCGTCACGATTCTGTGCGGCCCCGGCAACAATGGCGGCGATGGCTATGTCATCGCCGAGGCCATTCGCGAACGCGGCGGGCAGGTGACGGTGGTGGCTCCGGTCAGTCCGAAGACGGACGCTGCCCGCGATGCACGGACCCGCTATCATGGCGCCGTGCTGGGAGCCGATGCCGAGGTGCACGGCGACGTCTTTGTCGATTGCCTCTATGGCAGCGGCCTTACGCGGCCGTTGTCGCCGGAGGATCTTGCCTTGCTGGTGCGGCTGGCGAAAGCGCATCACCACCGCATCGCGCTCGATCTGCCCAGCGGCGTGCAGTCGGATACCGGCATGCTGCTCAATCATGGGCTGCCGCAATACGGTGCGACGCTGGCGCTGGGAGCGTGGAAATTCGCGCATTTCCTGATGCCTGCAGCCGCTACGATGGGCACGCTTCGACAGGTTCCGATTGGCGTTGCGCCGGTCGAAGGAGCGGCTGTTGCGGTCGTGAAACCCCGGATCGGCGCGCCGGGAGCGGATGCCCACAAGTATCGGCGCGGACTGCTGGCGGTGGTCGGCGGGGCGATGCCCGGCGCCGCAGTTCTGGCCAGCCTTGCGGCGCAAGGCGCCGGGGCGGGCTATGTGAAGCTTTTTGCCGAGAGCAAGCGCAATGTGCCTGCCGATCTGGTGGTCGAACAGGGCGCCTTGAGCGATGTGCTGACCGATGATCGCAACACGGCCGTTCTGGTTGGGCCGGGGCTTGGCCGCGATGCCGCCGCGCGGGAGCGGCTGGCGGTGGCGCTGGCCGATCCGGTGCCGGCAGTGGTCGATGCCGACGCGCTGATCCTGTTGGCACCGCGCGTGCTGGCGGAGCGTTCGGCGGCTACCGTGGCAACCCCGCATGAGGGCGAACTGATGGCGCTGGAGCGTGCTTTCGATCTCGACGGCACGGGCAGCAAACCGGCCCGCGCTCTGGCTCTGGCGGAGGCGAGTGGTATGGTCGTGGTTGCCAAGGGGCCGGACACCGTGATTGCCGCGCCCGATGGCCGCCTTGCCTGCGCGCCGCGGGCCAGTTCGTGGCTCTCGACTGCTGGAACGGGGGACGTGCTGGCCGGATGCATCGCCAGCCGCCTTGCTGCCGGTACGGAGGCTTTCGCGGCGGCTTGCGAGGGTGTCTGGCTGCATGGAGAGGCAGCGCGGTACGCTCCGCCCGCCTTTACTGCCGGTCAGCTTGGACAAATGGTTCCGGCTGCGCTAGCGGCCTGCCTGTGACTATTGGAACCGAAGAAATTATCCGCATCGCCGCCAAGGGCGATGGCGTGACCGAATCCGGCCGCTTTGCCTGGGGCGCGGCGCCGGGCGACTTGCTGCATGAAGACGGCACCCTCGAATGGGGGCCGCACCACGTCCGGCCGGCCTGTACCCATTTCGGGCGCTGCGGCGGCTGCCAGCTCCAGCAGCTCGACGAGGAGACGCTGACCGCCTTTGTCGAGGCGCGCGTTGCCAATGCCTCGGCCTCGCAGGAACTTGGCGCCGAAAATATCGCGCCGCCGCATCTCTCGCCGCCAGGCGCGCGTCGCCGCGTATCGCTGCGGGCGGAAAGTTCGGGCGGGCGCGTCGTGATCGGCTTCCGTGAGGCGAAGTCGCACCGGCTGGTCGAGCTGGAAGAATGCCCGGTCATGGCGCCGGAACTGTTCGCCGTACTGGGACCGCTGCGCAAGCTGCTCATTACCATGGGCAAGGCAGCGCCGGCGAAAAAGGGCCGTCACGGCAAGCCGAGCAAGCACCAGCAGACCCGCATGGCCGCCGATATCGAGATGACGCTGACCGATCAGGGCGTCGATCTGGGCGTGAAGGGGCTTACCGCCGAGGGGCTCGCCGCAACCGAGGCGATGCTCGATTTCTCGCGCGAACATAAGCTCGCCCGTCTGACCATGGACGGCGGCTACGGTTTCGAGACCGTGTGGGAGCCGGTGCCGGTCACGGTCACTCTAGGTGGCGTTCAGGTGCCGCTGCCCCCGGGCTCGTTCCTGCAGGCGACGGTCGACGGCGAGGAAGCGCTGGTCGGCGCGACGAAGCGTTGGCTGGATGGCGCCGCGATTGTGGCGGACCTGTTTTCCGGTCTCGGCACGTTTGCGCTCGCGCTGGCCGGACCGCAGACGAGGGTGCTCGCCGCCGAGGCCGCACGCGATGCCCACTTGTCCTGCAAGGCAGGCGCAGACCGCGCGCAATTGCCGGTTTTCTCCGCCCATCGCGACTTGTTCCGCAATCCGCTCCAGCCGGACGAACTCAGCAAGTTCGAGGCCGTCGTGCTCGACCCGCCGCGGGCCGGTGCGCGAGAGCAGGTGGAGTGCATCGCCGATTCCACCGTGGGGCGGGTGGTCTATATCTCATGCAACCCGTCCAGCTGGTCGCGCGATGCGGCGCGGCTGATCGAGGCGGGCTTCCGACTGGTGGAATTGCGCCCGGTGGGGCAGTTCCGCTGGTCCACCCACGTCGAACTGGCGAGCTATTTCGAGCGCGTTTGAAGCGGGCCCAGGAGGGGAGGGCGTTCAGTCGCCCTCCTGTACCCTTGCCATCATGTCCATGAAGTCCCGCGCGGCGTTGCGGTCGTCCTCGTTGTCAAAGGCGACGTCGAGATCAGGCGCGGCGTTGAACATGGTGAGCAGCGACCACAGCGCAAAACGGCGGGAGCGGTCCTTCTCCATGCCGAGGTCCACGCGCATGCGGTCCAGCCCGGTTTCCAGCGTGGAGGGAGCGATGGTCGCAAGGTCGTCGGTGCCGAAATAGCGGCGGAGCTGGTCGTCGAAATCCATGCGCTCGCTCTACAGCGATCAGGCGTTCCCGTCACTCTCCGTGTCGTCGGCATTGCAGGACAGCAGCTGGTAGATCACCGCTCCCCATGCGCTGCCGATCACGCCGACGAAAAACATCGACCAGCTGAGTCCCCAGCCGACCGGAAGCATCATGTTGATGAGCGCGGCCAGCGTCAGGACCACAAAGCCCACTTCCAGCACCAGCACACACCACCGGATCGGCGGGCTGGCCAATTGCCTTTGCACGGTCTTCACGCAGCACCTCCCAGAACCACGCGTATGTTAGGCTGATAGCTTACTCCCGGCGCGGGCGTTCGTATAGGCGGCGTGGATAAATTCCTCGAGGTCACGATAGCCCCCATTTGCCCCCCGGCGAGGCGCGCGGACGCGGGAAGAGTGGTCCTCTTTCAAGGCCGTGCAACGCTGCCGGGGGGCAAATGGGGGCTACCCCGAAGGGGCCGGACCAAAACCCGCCACTTCGGCGTCGGTTCGGCTTGAACTATCGACATAGTCCTGCGCCTCGCCTCCTTGAATTGACGGGTTTTACCTCCGGTGGTGACCTCGAGGAATTTGTCCACGCCGCCTAGAACATCACCAGTGCCGCGCGGGCGACAAGGAACATCAGGCAGAAGCTGGAGAGGGCATAGAGCGCGAAGCGCGGCACCATCTGGTTGAAGGTGGACTGCACGATCGAATGGAGCACGCGCAGGACAACGTAGGCCCAGCCGATCTGCGCATTCAGCCCGTCGCCCTGGCCGATGATGGCGAGAGTGATCGAGATTGCGTAAAAGATCACCGGATCTTGCAGCAAGTGCCGGTAATTATGGGCTTTCCACTCGGTCTGCGGGGGCAGGATATGGTCGAGCGCGACGTGGGGATCGTCGATCAGTTCCTCGGGATCGGCCTTGCCGAATGAGGATAGGCGCGAGCCGTAGAGCCAGAACCACATGACCATGGTCCAGGCCGCCAGCGCGACCACGGGTTGCAGGATTGCCATTCCAACCATCGGACGCTCCCTTGCTGATGGAAGGGAGCGTCGGCCCGGTCAGGCGGCTTGTCAATCCGGGATTTAGGCGTTTTCGGCCAGTACCTTGGCGAAGGCTTCGGCATCGGTATTGCCGCCTGAAAGGACCAGGGCCGTCCGGTCGGTCAGTTCCACCTTTCCGGCCAGTACTGCTGCCAATGCCGCCGCGCCGCCGGGTTCGATCACGAGGCGCAGTTTCGCGAAAGCCAGTCGCTGCGCCGCGCGCACTTCGGCGGGCGTTGCAACAAGGCCGAAGGGGCAGCGCGCCTTCAGCACCTCGAAATTGATCGGCCAGGTTGCGGGCGTCTGCAGGGCATCGCAGGCGGTCGGCGGCGCATCGGCGGCGACTCGCTGGATCTCGCCGCTGGCAAGGCTGCGGCCGACATCGTCCCAGCCCTCGGGCTCGACCGGAACCACGGCGGCATCGGGCAGGGCGAGCGCAAGGCCCGCGGTGAGCCCGCCGCCGCCGCAGGGCGTGACGATCTGGTCGGGGCCTTCAAGGCCGATTTCCGCCATCTGCGCGGCGATCTCGATGCCGAGGCTGCCTTGTCCCTCGATGATCCAGGGATCGCCGAAGGCATGGACCAGCGTGGCGCCGCGCTCGGCGCAGAGGCGCTGCGAGACGGCGTCGCGGTCCTCGCCGCCGGGGCGGTCGTAGAGGATGACTTCGGCGCCGAGTGCGCGGGTGTTGGCCAGTTTCACTTCCGGTGCATCGGTGGGCATGACGATGGCGGCGGCGATGCCCAGCCTGCGCGCAGCCCAGGCAACGCCCTGAGCATGGTTGCCGCTGGACACGCCGACGACGCCGCGTCGGCGTTCCTCATCGGAAAGCGCGGTAAGGCGGTGCCAGGCGCCCCGAATCTTGAAGGCGCCCACCGGTTGCAGGCTCTCCGCCTTGCACCAGATCGTGCGGCCATCGACCTCCAGCGGCAGCAAGGGCGTGCGCGGCAGGATCGCGGCGACCTTGGCGGCGGCTTCGAGTACTCCTTCACGGGTCGGGCGGCGCTGGGGATTCGTGTTCATGGCCAAGGGCATAGCCTCAGTGGCCGATGCGCACCATCTGGTAATAGCCCAGTGGCCCGCGGGTGAACCGCACCGGCAGGCCGCGTTCGTTGGCAAGTCGTGCCGCTACGGCCGGCAAGTCCGTGCGCGGCGTGACGTGGAACTTCGTCAGCCAGCCCCGCAGGCCCGCCCGCAAGGGGGAAGGCAGGCCCGCGAGGTCGCCGAAATCGACGACGTGAACCGCGCCGCCGGGGGAAAGGGCCGCTATCGCCGCCGACAGGGCGTCCTGCCAGCCGGGGATCATCGAGAGCGTGTAGGAGAGGAAAATCCGGTCGAATCCCTCACGTCCGAACAGCGTTTTCGGATCGAAGCGGGTGGCGTCGCCGAGGGCAAGCTGAGCCTCGGTGCCCAGCCGCTTGCCGGCGTTCTTGAGCATCTCGCTGGAGATGTCGAAACCGTGGAGTGCGACGCTCGGCCAGGCCTTGCCTACCCGTTCGAGATTGCGGCCCGTGCCGCAGCCGACCTCCAGCACGGCCATGCCCGGCGCCGCATCGAGTTCGCGGATCAGGCGGTCTCGGCCGAACAGGTAGTACTTGCGCGTCAGGTCGTAGATATGGCGCTGGCCACGATAGACGCGGTCCATCAGTGCGGCGTGATCGGCGGGAAGGGCGGTGTCGCTCACCGTCAGTCCTTCAGCACATAGAGGTGGACGCCGCCGTAGATCGAGGAGCGGTCGCCCTCGGTGGCGACGCGGGATTCCTCCTCGCGGTAATCCCAGCGCGACAGGATTTCGTCCGGCACGCGGCCCGGAAGCAGGGTGGGTTCGGCGGCCGTGCGGAACAGCACCCGCGATCCGGGGCGGGCGGTGCGGGTGATCTCGCTCCACAGCTCGGTGAGTTGCGCGTCGCTCATCCAGTCCTGTGCATCGAGCAGGATGTAACGGTCGAGCGAAGCCTCCGCGCTTTCCTGGAGGACCTGCGTGAAGCTGGCATGGCGCAGCGTCAGGCGGTCCAGCCTTTCGCGCACACAGGCGGCGTTGGCTGCCTGAAGGTAGGGCGGCAATGGCGCCTTGTCCTGGCGGCCATAACCGCGCCCGAAGGCCTGCCATGCGAAGTAGTTGTCATTGAGCGGGAAGTGGCAGGCGAGCTTTTCGAGGCGTGCACGCAGCACGTCGGCCATGCGCTGGCCGCCGGCGAGGGCATCGTACTGGGCGGGCGGAATGCCTAGGCCGAACAGCGATGCGGGCTGGTCGGTCAGCCAGCGCACCAGCTTGCGTTCGAAGATCGGGGCAAAACGCTCGTCGAAGACCCGGCGCTGGTCTTCCAGCGTTTCCGCGCCCAGAATTTCGCTGGGGTCGATCTTGTAAAGCTTGGCCAGCACGTGGGCTGCACCGATGAAGTGGCCGAGCAGCCCGCGCTTGTAGATGCCGCGCGTGAAGCCCTGGATGCGACGGCGGCCGACGAGGTCGCGCCCTTCCCAATAGCGGCGCGTCGCCTCGTCGAGATGCGGGGCCAGCTTTTCGCGGTAGATGCGGGCGTTCTCCGGCTTGTCGGCTTCGGCGATGAAGCTGCGCAAGTCGGCGTAATCGAGGTTCCGGATCGCCGCGATTTTCAGGCGTCCCAGCGCGATATGCGCGGTGTTGAGATCGACGCAAGTGATCGCCGCAGGATCGGCGGTGAGGTAGGAGAGGGCGTTGCAGCTGCCGCTGGCGATGGTCAGCACCCGGCTGTCCGGCCCTATCTGCAGCGCCGCCATGTCCGCCACCGGATCTTCCCAGATCTGCGCATAGACGAGGCCCTTGAACGCGAGCGCGAATGCCTTGTCCAGCAAGCGCGCGGCGCGGGAGGATTCCGAGCGGACGACCGCTCCCTCGATCAGATCGGAAGCAGGGCGTGCGTGCGGCATGGTAGTGGTCCCCCGGTGCCAGGTCGGCGTGTCGTGGCGGCAATGCCTCTGCGGGGTGACCGGGTGATGACGGGACGATGGCGGTTTATGACAGTCTGGCCGACCTTGCGGTCGGGCAAAACGGCCATCCAGCCGTTTTGTGCGGGACCAGCCCACACCCCGACCCGACCACCCATCAGGATACACTCGTGGGTGGTCGGGTGGGGGAGGGGGCTGGTGCCGCTTCCGGGCGTGAGCCCGGACAAACGACTCCAAGAGTTGAGTTGTCACACAGGGGCACTATATGCGGCCCTTTCGCGGCTTGCGCGTTCAAGGAGATAGATTGGTGAGCAAGGTTCTGGTGATCGGCGCAGGTGGCGTCGGTTCGGTCGCGGTCCACAAGATGGCGATGAATCCGGATATCTTTTCCGACATTCATCTCGCCAGCCGCACGGTTTCCAAATGCGAAGCGATCGCCGAATCGGTGAAGCAGCGCACCGGCGTCACGATCAGCACGTATGCGATCGACGCCGACGACGTCGAGGCGACCTCCGCGCTGATCCGCTCGATCGGCCCTAAGCTGGTCGTCAATCTGGCGCTGCCCTATCAGGATCTCGCGATCATGGACGCGTGCCTGGCCACCGGCACCCACTACATGGACACCGCGAACTACGAGCCCAAGGATGTGGCCAAGTTCGAATACCACTGGCAGTGGGCCTATCAGGAGCGCTTCAAGCAGGCGGGCCTCATGGCGCTGCTCGGCTCGGGCTTCGATCCGGGCGTCACCTCGGTCTTCGCGATGTGGCTCAAGAAGCACAAGCTCAAGACCATCCGCACGCTCGACATCCTCGACTGCAACGGCGGTGACCACGGTCAGGCCTTCGCGACGAACTTCAACCCGGAAATCAACATCCGCGAAGTCACCGCGCCGGCCCGCCACTGGGAGAACGGCGAATTCGTCGAGACCCCGGCCATGGGCAAGAAGGTGGAGTTCGACTTCGAGGCCGTCGGCCCCAAGAACATGTACATGATGTACCACGAGGAACTGGAAAGCCTCGCCAAGTTCATCCCCGAGATGGAACGCGGCCGCTTCTGGATGACCTTCGGCGACGAGTACATCAAGCACCTCACCGTGCTGCAGAACGTGGGCATGACCCGCATCGATCCGGTGGTCTACAACGGCGTGGAAATCATTCCGCTCCAGTTCCTGAAGGCCGTGCTGCCCGAGCCCAGCTCGCTTGGCTCGACGACCAAGGGCAAGACCAATATCGGCGACATCGCGACCGGCGAAGCGCTCGACGGTTCGGGCGAGAAGACGTTCTACATCAAGAACATCTGCGACCACGAGGACGCCTATGCCGAGACCGGCAACCAGGCCGTCAGCTACACCACCGGCGTTCCGGCGATGATCGGCGCGGCCATGGTGCTGACCGGCGCATGGTCGGGTGAGGGCGTGTTCAACATGGAGCAGTTCGATCCCGATCCCTACATGGACATGCTCAACAAGCACGGCCTGCCCTGGACGGTCGAGGAACTCGACGGACCCGTAGCGTTCTGATGCGCGGGCTGTGGACCGTTCTTGCGGGCGCACTGGCGCTTGCCGCCTGCGCGCCGCAGGACGGTCCACAGCCGCCCGTCAAGCCGCCTGCCACCCCGGCAGGCGAAACTTCGCAGCCCGGCGGCTTTGCGCGGGAAATGAGCGCGGCTGACCGTGCGGCCTGCGAACAATCCGGCGGCACCGTGCAGCGGCGCGGCCGGATCGGCATGGAGCAGTGCGTCCACCGCTTCGCCGATGCCGGGAAAACCTGCACCGACACGTCGCAGTGCGAAGGCAAGTGCGTGGCCAGTGCGGGCGCCGTCTCGCCCGACAAGCCGGCGGCCGGGCCCATTACCGGACAGTGTCAGGCCGACGACAAGCTCTACGGCTGTTATGCCGAAGTCGTGGGCGGCAAGGCGCCCGCCGCGATCTGCGTCGACTGAGAATTCGCCGATGAACTGGAATTTCGTGGCGCCGGTTGCTCTTCTGGCGGGCTCCAACCTGTTCATGAACACGGCGTGGTATCTGCACCTCAAGATGCCGGGCAAGGCGCTGTGGGTGGCGGTTCTGATGAGCTGGGGCATCGCCTTTTTCGAATATTGCCTAGCCGTTCCGGCCAACCGGATCGGCAGTCAGGTCTACTCGCTGGGGCAGCTGAAAGTGCTTCAGGAGGCGTTTTCGCTTACGGCATTCGTGCTGGTGGCATGGGCGCTGTTCGGCCAGAAGCCGGGGCTCAACGAAGTCATCGGTTTTTCGCTGGTCGGCGCCGGGGCATGGTTTATCTTCAAGGGGCCGTTCGGCTGAGGCCGTCCCCTTTTCGCAAAGGACTTCAGTGATGGAAACCCGCGCCGGCGATCCGGGAGCCTTCGTTCACTTCGACCTGTCGCGTGTCGACAGCCCCAGTTTCGTGGTCGATGCCGCCAAGCTGCGCGACAACCTGCGTGTGCTGGCCGACATCGGCGAACGGTCGGGCGCCAAGGTGCTCTCCGCGCTCAAGGCCTTCTCGATGTGGTCCACCGCGCCGATCGTCGGCGAGTATCTCGACGGTGTCTGCACTTCGGGGCTGTGGGAAGCGCGCCTTGCCAGCGAGTTCTACGACGGTGAGATCGCGACTTACTGCGCCGCCTACAAGGCCGAGGACCTCGACGAGATCCTGCGTCTGTCGGACCATGTGATCTTCAACTCGCCGATGCAGATCGAGCGCTTCTGGTCGCAGATCGAGGCCGCCCGTGCCCGCGGCGAGGACTTCGACATCGGGCTGCGCGTCAATCCGATGCACCCCGAGGGCGAAGTGCCCAAGTACGACCCTTGCGCGCCGCATTCGCGCCTTGGTTTCCCGATCGACCAGCTCACCGAAGAGCATGTCGAGATGATCGACGGCATCCACATGCACACCCTGTGCGAGCAGGACTTCGAGCCGCTGCGCCGCACCTGGGACAAGGCGTTCGACTACCTCGAACCCTATTTCGGCCAGTTCAAGTGGATCAACCTCGGCGGCGGCCACCACATCACCCGCGCCGATTACCAGCGCGACGAACTGGTCGAATTCCTGATCGACCTTCAGGAAGACACCGGGGCCGAAGTCTATCTGGAGCCGGGTGAGGCCGTGGCGCTCGACGCAGGCATTCTGGTCGGCAGCGTGCTCGACATCACCCACAACGGCATGCCGGTTGCCGTGGTCGACATTTCCGCCACGTGCCACATGCCCGACGTGATCGAGGCCCCCTATCGTCCGGCGATGCTGGGCGAGCGTGAAGAGGGCGATGGCCAGCCGGTGCGCCTGGGCGGGCCGTCGTGCCTCGCGGGGGACGTGATCGGCGATTACGTGCTGCCCGAGCGGCCCGAACCGGGCATGCGCTTCGCGTTTCTCGATCAGGCCCATTATTCGATGGTCAAGACCACGACCTTCAACGGCGTGCCGCTGCCATCGATCTGGCTATGGGATTCGGAAACCGATGCACTCGATTGCATCCGCCGCTTCGATTACGAGGACTTCCGCGCCCGCTTGAGTTGAGGGCCCTCCAGCCGATGAAGCGGGGCAGGGCGGCTCGGTCCGTCCTGTCGTTGCCCCGGCCGGTCCCTGCTGCGACGAGTCGCGTGAACCCCTGGGGCGAGCCTGCGTTTTAACCGTGTATCGCGATGCTTTTCCGCATCTCTCGGGGTGTTTTTCCGGAGGGTGGCGAGCGTAGTTTAACCATCTGTTTTTTAAAGGCTAAATTCGGACCAAGGGCGCGCGTCGCGGACCTTCGTGAAACTTCTGTGACGTTTTCATGAAGGCCGGATTTTTTCACTTGCGATTCATCGGCCCCGCCCTATATCCGGCCCCTCGCTGCCCCATGGGGACTTCCAAACCGCAAGGCAGCTTTGTCGCTAACAATCCGTTTGGGGGTCCCTTGAGTTGCTCGAACATCTTGATGCATCGGTCGTAGCGCACACCCTCGCGCCTGACGAACCCGTTATTCTCAATCGCCCGCACGCGGCTGCGCGCGCTGCCCGTTTCTTCGCCACGAAGTTTCCGGGCAAGTCGCTCTATGCGGTGAAGGCGAACCCCTCGCCGGATCTCATCCAGATCCTGTGGGACAATGGGATCACGCATTTCGACGTTGCCTCGATCGGTGAAGTCCGCATGGTCCGCCAGACCCTGCCGGATGCGACCCTGTGCTTCATGCACCCGGTCAAGACCGCAAGCGCGATCCGCGAAGCCTATTTCGAGCATGGCGTTCGCACTTTCAGCCTCGATACCATCGAGGAAGTCGAGAAGATCCTCGAAGCGACCACCGACGCCGAAGGCAATGAAGCGACTGACCTGCGTCTCTGCGTGCGTCTGCGTGTCAGCTCCGAATATTCGGAACTGAGCCTCGCCTCGAAGTTCGGTATCGATCTGGCCGACGCCGGCCCGCTGCTGCAGGCGACCCGTCAGGTTGCCGACTGGCTGGGCGTGTGCTTCCACGTCGGTTCGCAGGCGATGACGCCTTTTGCCTATGTGCAGGCGCTGGAGCGTGCGCGTGCGGCGATTGCCGATGCGGGCGTGGTCATCGACATGATCGACGTCGGTGGTGGCTTCCCCTCGGTCTATCCGGGCATGGAACCGCCGCCGCTGGAAGACTTCTTCCAGGTCATCCACCGCCACTTCGAAGCGATGCCGATCGCGTACAACGCCGAACTGTGGTGCGAGCCGGGCCGTGCGCTCTCCGCCGAATACAGCTCGATGATCGTCAAGGTCGAGAAGCGTCGCGGTGACGAGCTTTACATCAACGAGGGCGCCTATGGCGCGCTCTACGATGCGGCACACGTGGCATGGCGCTTCCCGGTGAAGTGCATCGCGCGTGACGGTCAGCGTTCGGAGGACCTTCAGGAGTTCTCGTTCTACGGTCCGACCTGCGACGATGCCGATTTCATGGAAGGCCCGTTCCTGCTTCCCGCCGACATCAAGGCCGGCGACTGGATCGAAGTGGGTATGCTGGGCGCCTATGGCGCGGCGATGCGCACGGCGTTCAACGGCTTCGGAACCGGCGATGTGGTGACCGTGTCGGACGAACCGATGGCGAGCCTTTACACGGGCGAGCGCAAGGATCCGCGCGTTTCGGACAACGTCGTCTCGCTGCGCTGATCGTTCGCCGATAGAAACACAAAAAGAGCCCCCCGGTCAGCGATGACCGGGGGGCTCTTTTTTTGTTGTTGGTGGTCAGCCGGCGGTGAAAAGATCCTTCAGGGCACGCGGTTGGCAGCGCAGGAACTGCGGCGATGTCTTTATCTGCGCACCGAGGGCGGCGGCGGCATGCCAGGGCCAGCGCGGATCGTAGAGCACGGTGCGGGCGATCGCGATCATGTCGGCATCGCCGGTGGCGACGATGGCTTCGGCCTGTTCGGGCTCGGTGATGAGGCCCACGGCGATCACCGGCATGGCCTCCACCGCTTCCTTCACCTTGCGGGCCAGAGGCACCTGGTAGTTCGGGCCGACCGGGATCTTCTGCTCGGCATGAAGGCCACCGCTGGAAACGTGGAAACCGTCGCAGCCGCGCGTTTCAAGCGCCTTGGCGAAAGCGATGGTCTGTTCGATGTCCCAGCCGCCAGGCGTCCAGTCGGTGCCCGAGACGCGCATGGTAACCGGCTTGTCCGCCGGGAAAGCGGCGCGCACGGCGTCGTAGACTTCCAGCGGGAAGCGCATGCGGTTTTCGAGGGTGCCGCCGTATTCGTCGGTACGCGTGTTCGAAAGCGGCGAGAGGAACTGGTGCAGCAGGTAGCCGTGGGCGCCGTGAATCTGGATCGCATCGATGCCCAGACGGGCGGCGCGGCGGGCGGCATCGGCGAATGCGTCGCGAATGCGGGCGAGCCCTGCCTTGTCGAGCGCCTCGGGCGCGTTCTCGTGCGCAAGGAAGGGAATGTCCGATGCGGAGACCGTCTGCCAGCCGTTCGCGTCCTCAGGGGCGATCTGGGCGCCGCCGTCCCAGGGCTTGGCGGTGCTGGCCTTGCGGCCGGCATGGGCAAGCTGGATGGCGACGGGCATATCCGACCAGCGGCGCACGGATTCGAGCACTTTGCCCATGGCCTCCTCGGTCTCGTCATCCCAAAGGCCGACGTCGGCGTAGGAGATGCGACCTTCGGGGCTGACGGCAGTCGCCTCGATGGTGAGGATGGCGGCGCCCGACTGCGACAGGTTGCCCAGATGCTGGACGTGCCAGTCGGTCATCTTGCCGTCCTCGGCGGAATATTGGCACATCGGCGCGATGACGATGCGGTTTGCGAGAGGGAGCTTGCCGAGGGAGATCGGTTCGAAAAGCTTGGCCATGCGGGTCCTTCCGGTCATGTCGTCGCAGTTGGGGGGAGAGTGCGCGCCGAACGGCGCCTGCGATGGCAGGCAACGTGGGGTGCCTTGGCCAAATGAAAAGGGCTCCGGCCTTGCGGTGGAGCCCTTCTCGAAAAAGAATATGTTGCAAGTGCGATAGCGTCAGGCCGCGAGACGCATCTCCAGCCGTTCCCAGATCTCGACCAGAGCGTCGGTCAGATCGCGCATCATCGCTTCGGTATGCGTCGGCCCGGGCGTGAAGCGCAGCCGTTCGGTGCCGCGCGGCACGGTGGGGAAATTGATCGGCTGCACATAGGCACCGTATTCGGCGAGCAGGATGTCGCTGATCTTCTTGGCCTTGACCGGATCTCCGACCATCAGTGGCACGATGTGCGTGGTGGAATTCATCACCGGCAGGCCCGCGTCGCGGAACATCTGCTTGAGCGTCGCGGCAGAGTTCTGCTGCGCCTCACGCTCCGCGCTGGAGCTCTTGAGGTGTTTCACCGAGGCCAGCACGCCTGCGACCAGCACGGGCGAGAGCGAGGTGGTGAAGATGAAGCCCGGCGCATAGCTGCGGATGCAGTCGATCACGCGCTGGTCGGCGGCGATATAGCCGCCCATGACGCCGAACGCCTTGCCCAGCGTGCCCTCGATGATGTCGATGCGGTGCGCGGCTTCGTCGCGGTCGGTAATGCCGCCGCCGCGCGGGCCGTACATGCCGACCGCGTGGACTTCGTCGATGTAGGTGAGGGCGTTGTACTTTTCTGCCAGGTCGCAGACCGCGTGGATCGGGGCGATATCGCCGTCCATCGAATAGACCGATTCGAAGGCGATCAGCTTGGGCAGGTTCGGATCGGTGGCGGCCAGCAGTTCCTCGAGGTGTTCGAGGTCGTTGTGGCGCCAGACCTTCTTGTCGCAGCCCGAATTGCGGATGCCGGCGATCATCGAGGCGTGGTTGAGCTCGTCCGAGAAGATCACGCAGCCGGGCAGGAGCTTGGCGAGTGTCGACAGCGTGGCGTCGTTCGAGACATAGCCCGACGTGAACAGCAGTGCGCCTTCCTTGCCGTGAAGGTCGGCCAGTTCGCGCTCAAGCTCGATGTGATAGTGCGTGTTGCCGCCGATGTTGCGGGTGCCGCCGGAACCGGCGCCGACGTCATGCAGCGCCTCTTCCATGGCCTCGATCACCTTGGGGTGCTGGCCCATCGAAAGATAGTCGTTCGAGCACCACACGGTGATCGGCTTGGGCCCGTTGTGGCCGGCAAAGCAGCGTGCGTTGGGATAAGCGCCCTTGTTGCGCAAGATGTCGATGAAGACCCGGTAACGGCCTTCGGAATGCAGGCGGTCGATCGCCTGATCGAAAATATGCTCGTAGTTCACCTGGGCGTTATCCTGCGCTGGCCTTAAAACGGCTTCTACTTTCTGCTGCGGGCCAATACCGTATCGCGGACGGCATGACCAGTCGCTTGTACCGGATACAGTGATCGATATCGCCTCGGGATTGGCTTGAAATAAATCGTCGCACAGGCGAATTTTTCGCATTCGAGGGGCTTTCAGCTACGGACGAACCCCCAGGGAATGACCCGGGGCGCCGCCGGGTCATGGCCGGCGACAACCTCCATCTTGGGCGCCGCGCGCTTGAGCGCATTGATCGTCATCAACCAGGAGACGATTTCGGTCCGCAGCGCCGGGTGTCCGAGGTCGGCAAAGGTGCGCGCCGGCGGGCGCGTCATTTCCCAGCTCAGCGGCACCTGGGCGACGTCGCCGGCAAACAGGAACTCGGCGCCGTTCGCCAGTTGCACGAAGACCATCCGGGGGTGGTTGGGCAGGTCGTCCTGGGGAATGACAACCACACCCGGCGCGACGGCGCGGGGGCGGCCGTCGCCAAGGTCGGGCAGCGGGGCGGCGTGGGGCGAGGAAACGGCGGGATTGCCGCGGTGGACGGGCCGGTCGAGCAGGGTGAGCCGCAGGCCGGCTTCCCTGGCCACATGGTCCACGCGCTGCTGCGCGGCGGCGTCGAAGTCGTTGACCTTGTTTTCCTCGGCCAGTTCGGCAGAGGTGCCGGCATCGATCAGGATCGGGCGCTGGCCGGGAACAACCAGTTGGTAGGCGCGCACGCCGGTGTGGATCGGGCGCAGGCCGGAGCCCGCGGCGAGCTGGTTGTACAGGGCGATGCGCGAACCGATGATCTCATGGCGGATCTGTGCGGGATGCGCGCCGGGAACGGCATTAGCAAGCTCGCGCAGCACCGCTATGTCGAGGCGCTTGGCCTGTGCATCCCGGGCGCTGGCATCGAACTGGAACCAGTAGATCGGAAGCCCGGCGAGCAGCAGCACGACGAGTATGAAGATATTGAATCTCGGCGTCAAAACAGCCCGCCCCCTATGAGTCCGTATCGTGCCAGGGTCTCGGCGTAGGATGCGGACAAATCCCTGGTTCCGGTGAATAGCGCGCGGTCGGGGCCCTGGCGAGCATATTCCTGGCCCTGCGTGAGCCGGGCGATCTGGCGGGCGATGCCGGCAGCGCCGTGAACGAAGGTTACGTCGGGGCCGAACGCTGCGCGCAGTTCCTCTTCCAGCAGCGGAAAATGCGTGCAGGCGAGCACCACCGTGTCGATGTCCGTCCCCCCCGGCATCGTGCGCAGGGCATCGGCGGCGCGGTGGATCGCGGCGGGATCGACGGCTTCGCCGCGCAGCTTGGCCTCGGCGGCTTCCACCAGTTCGGGCGCGCCATGGCGCAGCAGGCGTTTGTCGGCGGCAAATTCGTGTTCGAGCCGGTCGACATAGGCCTGGCGAATGGTCGCCTGGGTGCCGAGCAGCCCGATGGTGCCGGTGCGCGTGAGCGCGGCCGCGGGCTTGATGGCGGGCACGGTGCCGACGATCGGCACCTCGAGCACGTCACGCACCATGCCCAGCGCGATGGTCGAGGCGGTGTTGCAGGCGATGCAGACAAGGCGCGGCGCAAAACGTTCGGTCATCCGGCCGAGCAGCCCGGCGACGCGGGCGGCGATCTGCGCCTCGGTCTTGGTGCCATAGGGCAGGCCGGCGGTATCGGCGGCGTAGATGATCGGTGCATCGGGCAGCGCTTTTCGCACTTCTTCCAGCACGGACAGTCCGCCCACGCCCGAATCGAAAACCAGGATCGGGGCGGCGGGGTCGACGTCGTGCGCGGTCGACACGGCAAAATTCTCGGAAGGCATCGTTTTTCCCTGTACCTTGCACACTGTTAACCGCGCCGATGTGCAAAGGGCAATGTCGAATGCTGCAAGCCGCTTCGCCTCACCGGCATGAGCGGCTAAGAGGCATGCCATGAACTGGATTCTCGCAATTGTCCTCGGTTACGCCCTCGGCTCGGTGCCGTTCGGGCTTCTCATCACTCGGATCGCCGGGGCGGGCGACCTGCGCTCGATCGGATCGGGCAATATCGGCGCGACCAACGTGCTGCGCACCGGTCGCAAGGGTCTTGCCGCAGCAACGCTGCTGCTCGATCTGCTCAAGGGGCTCGCCGCGGTGCTGATTGCCCGGCATTTCCTGCCCGACTGGGTCTGGCTGGCGGCGCTTGGTGCCTTTGCCGGTCACTGCTTCCCGGTCTGGCTCGGCTTCAAGGGCGGCAAGGGGGTCGCCACCACGGCCGGAATCGCGCTTGGCCTCGCATGGCCGGTGGGGCTGATTTACGCGCTGACCTGGATCGGCTTGCTGCTCACCGTGCGGATCAGCTCGGTTGCGGGCATGACCGCTGCGGTGGCGGCACCGCTCGCGGCATGGGCGCTGGGCTACGGTGAAGCCGCGGGCGTGCTGGCGGTGATCGCCGCCGTGGTGCTGTTCCAGCACCGCGAGAACATTGCCCGCCTGCGCGCAGGCACCGAGCCCAGGATCGGGGGCGGCAAGAAGCCGTGAGCGGCGCCGGGGGGGAGACCGCACCGCTTTCGCAGGACGAGGCGTTTGCGCGCATCCGCTTGCTGCGTTCTCCCAATGTCGGCCCGGTCACCTACCGCCAACTGATGGCGCGCTGCGGCAGCGCGGCGGCGGCGCTGGAGGCTCTGCCGGAACTGGCCGGCCGCGCCGGACGGCGCTACACGGCGGCGCCGGAACGGGTCGTCGAGGCCGAAATCGCGCGGATCCGCAAGGCGGGCGCCAGCTACCTGTTTCACGATTCGCCGGACTATCCGCGCCTGCTTGCCCATAGTGAAGGCGCGCCGCCGATCCTGACGGTGCGCGGCAACCTCGCGATTTTTGCCAAACCCTGCGTCGCCATCGTCGGCGCGCGCAACGCCTCGGCAGGCGCGGTGCGGATCGCGCGCGAATTCGCCCAGGGGTTGGCGGAGGCCGGTCATGCCGTTGTCTCGGGGCTGGCCCGGGGCATTGACGGCGCAGCACATCAGGGCGCGCTGGCGGGCGGGGCAACGATCGGCGTGATCGCCAGCGGCATCGACGTGACTTATCCGCCGGAACATGCCGAGTTGCAGCAGCGTGTCGCCGGCGAAGGCCTGCTGGTGGCGGAACAGCCGCCCGGTACCGAACCGCTCGCCCGTCATTTCCCGACGCGCAACCGCATCATCGCCGGGCTCGCTGCCGGTACCGTGGTGGTGGAGGCGGCGCCCAAGTCGGGCTCGCTCATCACCGCAAGGCTGGCAGGCGAGATGGGACGCGAGGTCATGGCCGTGCCGGGGTCGCCGCTCGATCCGCGCTCCCGCGGATGCAACAACCTGATCCGCGACGGGGCGGTTCTGGTCCAGTCGGTGGCCGATGTGATCGAACTCCTGACCGGCTTTGACGGTACGCCGCGCTCCCGTTTTCGCGAGGAGGCGCAGGACTGGGCGTGGGCGGGCGATGCCGGTGTCGAAGTGCAGGCGGCGGGCATCGCCGGGCTGCTCACGACGGCGCCAGTCGCGGTCGACGAGCTGATCCGGCAATCGGGTGCGGGTACGGCTGCGGTGCAGTTGGAACTGCTTGAACTGGAGATTGCCGGAAGGCTGGTGCGCCACGCCGGCGGGCGTGTCAGTCTGGGATAAAAGAGCGGTTTTCCGCAGGGTTGCGGGGTATCACTATTGTTGCAGCCTGAAATGACCTTGCCATATCGGGGTGCTTGGGCCCATCGGGGTGCTTGACGAGGCGCCTCAAAGCTTCCCACCCTATGCGTGTACACACATGCGCACGCGTGGGAGCGCGCGCGTAGGGGCTATAAGAGTATCGCATGCAGCTAGTCATCGTAGAATCGCCGGCCAAGGCGAAGACCATCGAGAAGTACCTGGGCAAGGACTACAAGGTTCTGGCCAGCTACGGCCACGTCCGCGACCTGCCGCCGAAGGACGGCTCGGTCCGCCCGGACGAGGGTTTCGAGATGGATTGGGAACTCTATGGCGACAAGCAGCGCCAGGTGAAGGCCATCACCGATGCTGCCAAGGAAGCCGACCGACTGATCCTCGCGACTGACCCTGATCGCGAGGGTGAGGCGATTTCGTGGCACGTTAAGGAACTCCTGGCCAAGCGCCGAGCGCTGCCCAAGGACGTGCAGCGCGTTACCTTCAACGCCATCACCAAGGAAACCGTCACCAAGGCGATGACCCAGCCGCGCGAGCTGGATCAGGACCTGATCGACGCCTACCTTGCCCGCCGCGCGCTGGACTATCTGTTCGGCTTCACGCTTTCGCCGGTGCTCTGGCGCAAGCTGCCGGGCGCCAAGTCGGCCGGCCGCGTGCAGTCGGTGGCGCTGCGCCTGATCGTCGACCGCGAGCGTGAGATCGAGGCGTTCACGCCGCAGGAATACTGGTCGGTCACCGCGCAGATGGCGCATGACGGCACCGACTTCACCACCCGTCTGGTGACGTTCGAGGGCCAGAAGCTGGAGCGTCTGAGCATCGGCGACGAAGGCACTGCCCTGCGCGCCAAGGCCGCTGTCGAGAACGGCGCCTTCCGCGTCGAGACGGTCGAGACCAAGCCCCACCGCCGCAATCCGCAGCCGCCGTTCACCACCTCGACCTTGCAGCAGGAAGCCTCGCGCAAGCTGGGCTTCTCGGCCAGCCAGACGATGCGCGTGGCGCAGACGCTCTATGAAGCGGGCGCGATCACCTACATGCGTACCGACGGTGTGCAGATGGACCCCAGCGCCATTTCGGCGGCACGCGCGGCGATCACCGAGCGTTTCTCGGGTCACTACCTGCCCGAAAAACCGCGTCACTACGAAACCAAGGCGAAGAACGCGCAGGAAGCGCACGAGGCGATCCGCCCGACCGACTTCACCAAGGACCGCTATGGCTCGGGTGACGAGGCGCGCCTCTACGACCTGATTTTCAAGCGCGCGATGGCCAGTCAGATGGCTTCCGCCGCGCTGGAACGCACCACCGTCACCCTGCGCGACGGCACCGGCCAGCACGAGCTGCGCGCCACCGGCCAGGTGGTGAAGTTCCCCGGCTTCCTCGCAGTTTACGAGGAAGGCCAGGACAACAAGTCGGACGACGACGATTCGGGCCTGCTGCCGTTCATGAAGTCGGGCGACATGCCCGCGAAGAAGGACGTCAGCGCCGAACAGCACTTCACCCAGCCGCCGCCGCGCTATTCGGAAGCAAGCCTGGTGAAGCGCCTGGAAGAACTCGGCATCGGCCGCCCGTCGACCTATGCCGCGACGATCCAGGTCATCAAGGACCGCAACTACGTCCGCACCGAGAAGAACCGCTTCTTCGCCGAGGAATCGGGCCGTCTGCTGACCTCGTTCCTCGAACGCTTCTTCCAGCGCTACGTCGCCTACGAATTCACGGCGGGCATGGAAGACGAACTCGACGACGTTTCGGGTGGCCGTCAGGAATGGAAGGCGCTGCTTGAAGCCTTCTGGCGCGACTTCAAGCCGAAGTCGGACGAAGTGATGGAAAAGAAGCCCTCGGAAGTGACCGAGGCGCTGGACGAGTTCCTGTCCGACTACCTGTTCCCGCCCAAGGCTGATGGAAGCGATCCGCGTGTCTGCCCCAAGTGCGGGGAGGGCCGTCTCTCGCTGCGCGGCGGTCGCTATGGCGCCTTTGTCGCCTGCTCGAACTATCCGGAGTGCAAGTTCACGCGCAAGTTCGCGCAGCCCGGCGGCAGCGCCGATGGCGAGGGTGAGGACGAGGCGCTGGGCAAGGATCCCGAAACCGGGCTGGAGATCGTCCGCCGCGTCGGTCGCTTCGGTCCCTACATCCAGCTGGGTGAGGGCAAGGAAGCCAAGCGTGCGTCGATCCCCAAGGACATCGACGAGTTGACCCTGGAATGGGGCATCAAGCTGCTCAGCCTGCCGCGCACGATCGGTCCGCACCCGGAAAGCGGCAAGGACATCACCGCCAGCATCGGCCGTTATGGGCCCTATCTGGCCCATGATGGCAAGTATGCCCGCCTGCGCAACACCGCCGAAGTGTTCGAGACCGGCATGAATGCCGCCGTCTCGATGCTGGCCGATGCCGCCAATCGCGGCGGCGGCGCCCGCGCCAAGGCCGAGCCGATCAAGGTGCTGGGCGCGCATCCGACTTCGGAAGGCGAGATGAAGGTCATGGCCGGCCGCTTCGGTCCTTACGTGACCGACGGCACCACCAATGCCACGCTCCCGCGCGACCAGAAGCCGGAGGACCTGACCCCAGAGCAGGCCATCGCGCTGATCGATGCCAAGGCGGCCAAGGGCCCGGCAAAGGGCAAGAAGAAGGCGCCCGCCAAGAAGGCCCCGGCCAAGAAGGCGGCCCCCAAGAAAGCGGCCCCCAAGAATGCGGCGGAGAAGCCGGCGGCTGAAAAGAAGCCTGCCGCCAAGAAACCCGCTGCCAAGAAGGCTCCGGCCAAGAAGGCGGTGAAGAAGGAAGCGGCCGAATGAGCGACAAGATCGCCAAGCACAAGCAGCCCTGGAAGCCGGAAGAGCTTCAGAAGCTCCAGGTCCTTGCCGGAAAGGGCAAGGGCCTGAAGGAGATCGCCAAGGCTCTCAACCGCACCGAGGAATCGACCAAGGACGCCGCGCGCCAGCACGGCTTTGCCATCGCCAAGGCGCGCTGATCACCGCCTGAGGCGATAGAGCCCGTATTTGCGGGTGCCGAGAGTGACGCCAGCATAGCGCTGGTAACTCTCGGCCAGCTGCCGTCGGACGAGCGCCCGCGTTGCCAGGTTGGGCAGGTTGGGGCGGCCGGATTCGGCCACCACGACCACGCCCGGCTTGCTCGCAAACACGCGCGATACTTCCGCGGCTGGGTCCACGCCCAGCGCGCCCGCTTCGTTCATCGCATTGAGATGGCTGGGGTAGGCGTAGCGCGTCGGGATGCAGGCGTTCGTTGTGCGATAAAGCGCGCTGTCACCCTCGTAGACGTAGAGGCAGCGCCCGTGAAGTTCGCGGGCGACCTGATCGCTGGCGATTGCAAAATCCTCCGCATCGCCTTTTTCGCGCACCTGAAAGGCGGGGACCAGTACTGCGCCGATCAGGCCCAGACCGATCAGCAACTGGCCATACCAGCGCTCGCCCTTGCGGGTGCGGGCGAGTGCCGGGGCGGCGAGGATCGAAAGCGGCACCAGCACCGGGCCGAGGTAGTGGTCGTACCACGTCCCGAAAATCAAAAATCCGGCAATGGCGAAGATGGCCCAGATGCGCAGGGCCGGCAGTGCGGCAGGCGAGCCTGCGCGCACGGATGAAAGGCGATGCGGCGCCAGCAGGATGGCCAGCGCGAAGGGCGTCATCGCCAGCGTCTCCTTGGCAAGCTGGGCATAGGCATCGGCATGGTCGGTCGCGCGGCCGAAGATCGAGAGGAAGTTGGTCTGCACGAAGGCATCGAGATGGCCGGTGAGGGCATAGCCTGCCATGACCGCTGCGGTTGGCGCCAGCGCGGCCAGCAGCCATGACGCACCTGCCCCGGCAAGGCGGGGCCAGCTCCAGCCGTCAGCCCGCCCCCGCGCAAGCAGCATGAGGCCGAAGCCGATCCCTTCGAACAGCACCGTGTACTTGATCTGCATGGCGATGCCGAGCAGCAGCATCGGTACCAGTGCGCGGCGCCGGAGCAGCGGATCGTCGCGGCGCTGGCAGGCCTCGATCACCACCATCGCGGCCAGCGCCACGGGCAGGTTGTAGAACACCGGTGCCTGTCCCAGCGCGGCGTTGAACACGACTTGCCAGAGGAGATAGACAAGGCCCGCCGCCTGTGCGGCGCGGGGCGGGGCGATCCAGCGGGCCATGCGTTCGATCGCCAGCGCGGTCAGCACCGAGCAGGCGAGGCCGAGCAACTGATAGCTCAGCACGGGGTCGAAAGGCAGCAGGTAGACGCTGCGGAAGATCGCGAAGAGCCCCCAGGGCTTGCGGTCCCAGATGTCGACAAAGGGCACGGCGCCCTCGGCCATGCGCTGGCCGACCAGCAAGTAGAATTGCTCGTCGGACTGGAACGCGGGCTTGCCGAGCATGAGCAGGCGGACCGCCAGTGCCACTGGCAGGTACAGCACCGGCGACGCCATCCCGGTGCGCGCGGAGAGACCGGCCCGCGCGGACAATCCGGCGCGGAGTGAGGTTCCGGTGCGGGCGAGAAGACGCCCGGCAGCTGCGATCATGGCTGACCCTTTTTGTCCCGTGGGCCCGCAGCGTGTCCGGGCAGTGATTGCGCGCAGCGGCTTCGGGCGCGCTATGGCGCATGAAGATTGCGGTACCGAGACGCCGCCGGCGCACGGGATCCGCAGCGTGCCGCGCGGGATTTATGCCGGGTCGGAAAAAGGGTGGCCGGATCGAGCCGTGCCGTGCCGGGGCGGTTAGCCCTATCGGCCAACCTTGCCGCCATCGAGGTGGCAGCAAAGGCTGGCCGAAACGGTATTCACCGGCGGCGAGGTGCGGTGCCGCTTCCAGTGCCGCTCTTGGGAGGCGTCACCTGCGGGGCCGGTACGGGCAGGGGGACCGGGGTGGCGCCGGGGGCAGGGGGCGGGGTCACCGTCTGCGGGAAGTTCGGCTTCACCTGTTTGACGCCCGAACGGGTGAGCCACCAGGCGATGTCGTTTGCGGTGGCTTCCATGCCGGCGGAGTTGAGGTGCCACTGCAGGCCCTGCTTGCCGTCATAGCCGTCGGGCGAGCCGATCAGCCATGGCACCGCGTCGCACGGGGTGTGGGTTGCCGAGGCCTGGTTCATCTCCACCAGCAGCGCGCCGTTGGCCTGGGCGACGCGGTTGGTGATCTCGGCAAGGCGCACGCCGATCTTGCGCACGATGGCGGCGTGCTCTTCGCTGATCGGCGTATTCGCGCAGAGCTTGCCGGGTTCCGGCAGCGGCGTCAGGTACTGGACAAAGACGATGCGGGCATGGGGCGCCTGCGTGCGCACGCGCCGGGCGATCTCCATCATCTGCATCTCGTCGCGCGCGTAGTCGTAGTCGGTCGGGACCTTGACCGGGCCGCAGGCATGCGGCTTGCCGCCCGCCGCCACAGCCTGCTTCGAACGATAGGCGCAGGCGGCATTGAACAGGTTGCCGACGTAGTTGAGGTCGTTGCCGCCGATGGTCAGCGTGACCAGCCGGGTCTGCGGGGTCACCGCGTTGATCTGCGGCGGGATCTCGGACCATGGACCCAGCACATTGTCGGTCTTGGCGCCCGAACAGGAACGGTCGGTCAGCACCATGCCGAAACGTTCGGCCAGCAGCGTGGGATAGTTGCTGAGGCTCTGCCCGCAGCGCACCGGCGCACCGGTCTTTGGGGGAGGCAGCTGCGGGCCTGCGGCGAAGGACGAGCCGATGGCGACATAGCGCTGCCCGGCCAAGCTTTCCTCGACCTGGGCGGCGACATCGGCCTCGGCCGCACGGGCTTTCATGTAAGGGGTCGCGCAGCCGCCGAGCAGCAGCGCGGTGACGGCAAGTCCCGTCAGCGAGACGCGTGCCATCACTTGACCCAGTCCAGCCCGATCTCTTCGTAGATGTCGCGTGCGTCGGCCCAGTTTTCCTCGACCTTCACGTGGAGGAAGAGGTGGACCTTCTGGCCCAGCACTTCGGCCAGTTCCTTGCGCGCGGCCTCGCCGATCGCCTTGATCTTGGCGCCGCCCTTGCCCAGCACGATGGCGCGCTGGTTGTCGCGGGTGACGACGATCTGCTGGCGGATCTCCACCGATCCGTCCTTGCGCTGCTCGTAGGCCTCGGGGCGGACGGCGGCGTCGTAGGGCAGTTCCTCGTGAAGCTGCCGATAGAGCTGTTCACGCGTGATTTCGCAGGCGAGCAGGCGTTCGCTGGCGTCGGAGACCTGATCCTCGGGATAGTGCCAGGGACCTTCGGGCATGAGCCCGGCCAGGTGCGTCTTGAGTTCGGGCACACCGTCGCCGGTCAGCGCCGAGACAAAGAACACCTCGTCGAACTGGACCTTGCCGGTCAGTTCCTGGGCCAGCACCAGCAGCGGCTCCTTGGCACCGGCATCGACCTTGTTGAGCACCAGGATCTTGCGTTCCGGGCGCGCGGCAAGGGCTTCGAGCAGCGGTTCCAGCTCATGGCGGCGCTTCTTGATGGGGTCGACCACCAGCAGCACGGCATCGGCTTCCTGCGCGCCTTCCCAGGCCGCTGCGACCATCGCGCGGTCGAGGCGGCGCTTGGGCTCGAAGATGCCGGGCGTGTCCGCCAGGATGATCTGGGTTTCATCGAGCAGGGCAATGCCCATCAGCCGCGCGCGGGTGGTCTGGGCCTTGGCCGAAGTGATCGCCACCTTCTGGCCGACCAGCGCGTTGACGAGCGTTGACTTGCCCGCGTTGGGGGCGCCGATGACGGCGACGAGACCGCAATGCTGGGTCATCCGAATTTCCTCATGAATTCCTCGGCGGCCTGCGTTTCCGCATCCTGCTTGGAGTTCGCGACCGCGCGCGCCGAGCCTACGTTATGAATCGAAACCTCGACAGTGAATTTCGAGGCGTGGTCGGGGCCGGAGCGGTCGACCAGTTTGTATTCGGGCATGCGGCGGCGATTGCCGGCCGCCCATTCCTGCAATGCGGACTTGGGGTGCTTGCGCTTGCCGGCCTTGCCCTGCATCTCGCCTGCCCAGAGGCCGCGGACCATGGCCTTGCCGGCATCGAAGCCGCGTTCGATGAAGCAGGCGCCGATCAGCGCCTCCATCACGTCGCCCAGGATGTTGTCGCTGTCCTGGCCGCCGTCGTCGCGGGCCTGCTTGCCCAGACGCATGCGCGGCCCGAGGTCGATGCCGCGCGCCACTTGCGCGCAGGTCGCGCGGGCGACCAGCGCGTTGAGGCGTTGCGAAAGCCGTCCTTCGGCTTCCTCGCTGTTCTCGAAGAGCCATTCGGCGACCGAGAGCCCAAGCACCCGGTCGCCGAGGAATTCGAGACGTTCGTAATTGCGCTTTTCGCCGGTGCTGCCGTGGGTGAGCGCGGCGAGCCAGAGGGCTTCGT
This sequence comes from Novosphingobium sp. KA1, assembly GCF_017309955.1. Taxonomy (NCBI): domain Bacteria; kingdom Pseudomonadati; phylum Pseudomonadota; class Alphaproteobacteria; order Sphingomonadales; family Sphingomonadaceae; genus Novosphingobium; species Novosphingobium sp. KA1. Next base: position 2,934,664 of record NZ_CP021247.1, read on the forward strand.
CGACGGGCTCCGCCCCGGAAATCCTGGCGATGAAGGCGCGGTCCTGCGCGTCAAGCACTCAGATCACGCTCCCGATGCGGCTCCAGCGCGCGGCTGTGAACCAGGTCCAGGGCAGGAACCAGTTGGCCGAGCCATCGGTCGAGAACATCATGACCGAGGCCTTGCCGACGAGGTTTTCCTGCGGAACGATGCCGATGCCCTGGCCTTCCACGGCGGGGAAGCGGCTGTCGAGCGAGTTGTCGCGATTGTCGCCCATCATGAACATCTGGCCTTCGGGCACGACATAGACGCCGGTGTCGTCCTGCGGCGTCTGGCCGAGGTCGAGCACGTTGTAGCTTTTGCCGTTGGGCAGGGTCTCGCGGTACTGCGGATAGTTGCAGACCGGGCCGCCCTTGGCGTCGGTGCCTTCGAATTCGGGCGCGTAGCAATGGGTGTTGGGGGTGACGGGCAGCACGAAATCGGGCTGCTTCACGCGGGGCACCGGCTTGCCGTTGAGCCAGACCTGCCCGCCCTTGACCTGCACTTCGTCGCCCGGAAGGCCGATGACGCGCTTGATGTAGTCGACGTCGTTGCCCGGGGGCGCCTTGAAGATGGCGACGTCGCCGCGCTCGGGCTGGCTGGCGAACACGCGGCCCGGGATCAGCGGCAGGCTGAAGGGCAGCGAGTACTTCGAGTAGCCGTAGGACCACTTGGTGGCGAACAGATAGTCGCCGTTCAGCAGGCGCGGCAGCATCGATTCGCTGGGAATGTTGAAGGGCGAGATGATGAAGCTGCGCAGCACGACCACGCCCAGAACCAGCCAGAACAGGAAAGCGATGAAGCTGTCGTCCTTCTTGGGCTGTTCTGATCGCTTGTCGCGCTGTGCCTTGTCGGCCTGCGCGGGGCTTGCGGATGACGGGGCCTGAGTGGCAGTGTCGGTTTCGCTCATGTGGCGACCCTTGTTGCGCCCGCGCGCTGCCGTCAAGCGCAATCCCGATGGAGACCCGTTTCAGGTCGACCAAAATCGTCATCTTTTCGCTGGATTGGCCCTCTAACGGTGAGGCTCCAACAATGGCACTTGGCCTTGCCCTGCCTGCCATGCATAACGCGGCCCGCGTTTTTAGCCGCCAGCTTGCCCCCAAGACTGGCGATATATTCGAATGAAGGGATACGAGGCATGAGCAAAGCGGTGTGGACCAAGCTGGAGGGCCTTCCCAAGCCGACCCTGAAGGAGCTTTTTGCCGCCGATCCCGCCCGCCTCGACACGTTTGCGACCCATTTCGAGGCCAGTGACATCGAGACCGACTGCGGCATGCGGTTCGACTGGTCGAAGACCCACCTCGATGCCGCGCACGTCGCCGCCTTCGAGGAACTGGCCGCCGCGATGGACTTCGATGCCCGCCGCAAGGCGCTGTTCGACGGCGAGATCGTCAACATCACCGAAGGCCGCGCTGCCGAGCACACCGCCCAGCGCGGCGTCGGCAAGGAAGAGAGCGTCGCACTCGCCGCTGAATTCCACGGCCGGATGGCCGCCATCGTCGAGGCCATCCACCGCGGTGCCATGGGTGAGGTGAAGCACCTCATCCACATCGGCATCGGTGGCTCCGCGCTTGGCCCGGCGCTCGCGATCGACGCGCTGGCGCGCGACGGCGCGATGGTGAACGTGCAGGTCGTCTCGAACATCGACGGCTGCGCGCTCGAAGCCGCTTTTGCCAAGTGCGATCCGGCGACCACGATGCTGGCGGTCGCTTCCAAGACCTTCACCACCATCGAGACGATGACCAACGCCGAAAGCGCCATCGCCTGGCTGCGCGAGAACGGCGTGGAGGACCCTTATGGCCGCGTCGTCGCGCTGACCGCGGCGCCCGACAAGGCGATCGAATGGGGCGTGGACGAGACCCGCATCCTGCCGTTCTCGGAAAGCGTCGGCGGCCGGTATTCGCTGTGGTCGTCGATCGGTTTTCCGGTCGCGATGGCGCTCGGCTGGCCGGACTTTGCCGAGTTGCTCGACGGGGCGGCGGCAATGGACGCGCATTTCCGCGATACCGACGGCCTTGCCAACCTGCCGCTGCGCGCCGCCTTTGCGGACCAGTACTACACCCGCCTGCGCGGCTGCCAGACGCGCGGCGTCTTTGCCTATGACGAGCGCCTGAAGCTGCTGCCGGACTATCTCCAGCAGCTGGAGATGGAATCGAACGGCAAGAGCGTGAAGGTGGATGGCTCGCCCGTCGATGGGCCGACCGCGCCGATCACCTGGGGCGGTGTCGGTACCGATGCGCAGCACGCGGTGTTCCAGTTGCTCCATCAGGGCACCAACATCGTGCCGGTGGACTTCATTGCCGCAATCGGGCCGGGCGACGATCTCAATCCCGCGCATCACCGCATCCTGCTGTCGAACTGCTTCGCGCAGGGCGCCGCGCTGATGGCGGGCAAGGCCAGCGAGGACCCGGCGCGCGCCTATCCGGGCGACCGTCCCTCGGCGACGATCCTGCTCGACGAAGTCAGCCCCGCCACTTTCGGCGCGCTGATCGCGTTCCACGAACATCGCACGTTCGCCAATGCCGTGCTGATGGGCATCAATCCCTTCGACCAGTTCGGCGTCGAACTGGGCAAAGAAATTGCCAAGCAGATCGAGACCGGCGGCACCTCGTTCGATCCCTCCACCGAGGCGCTACTGGAACTCGCCGGCATCAAGTAAAAAGAACGGGCCGGGGATGCAGGTGCATCCCCGGCCCGATCCTCCTCAAGTTGAATGGCGGCACCGGCCCACTCCCCCACCCGACCACCCAACGATTATACCCTGGTGGGTGGTCGGGTGGGGGAGTGGGCCGGTGCCGCAAAATTCGCCTGCGGCGCATTTTCTGACGGACTGTCAGGAGCGGTATTCGAGGCCCTCGGACCAGTCTCCATGGGTCGGGATATGCGGGGCCGAGGCGACGGGCCGCGTGTTCAGCAGGCGGTGCAGCAGGAGCTTGCCGTCTTCCCAGCTGCCGATCTTCGAATCGGCATTGATGTGCCCGGCCTCGCCGGCATCCTCGAACTCGCTGCCCCATTGCTTGGCGAGCAGCTTTGCGGTCGGGAAACCGATCCATGGATCGTTGCGGCTGGCGACGAGGATCGAGGGGAAGGGCAGGGCATCGGCGGGCGTCGGTGCAAAGCCGTTGAGGCGGTCATCGCGCGGGAAAAAGTCCACTTCCGGCGGCGCCACCAGCAGCGCGCCGACTACCGGGCTCGACCAGCCGGGTTGCTCGAACTTCGCCCACCATGCGGTCAGCAGGCAGCCGAGGCTGTGCGCGACCAGCACCACCGGCCGTCCGGCCCGCTGCACGGCGAGGTTCAGGCGGTTGATCCAGGTGTTGCGGTGCGGCTTTTCCCAGAGGCCGAGGTCGACCATCTGGGCATTGTCCATCTCTTCCGACCAGCGGCGCTGCCAATGGCCCGGCCCGCTGCCATCAAGGCCCGGGATCAGCAGGACCAGGGGCTTTTCGGCAGGCGCCTGCGGCGTGTGCGTCTGTGCCATTCATCGTCTCCCGTAAGGGTGCCCACCGAACCCCGGGGATAGACAAGGTGCGGTGGGCGATGCGACTCCTTATAACTCAACCAAAAAAGTTGACAATGAGTCTGCGTCCAGTGGTTTGAGGTTTTCGACGACCCGAATGCCGGTCCGTTCCGAAAGGCCTGCGGCGGTCAGGCGCAAATGACCCGTTGGCAATCCATGCGCCGATGCCCCATATGCGCGCCGCAAGAGAGTACGCCCCCGGATGGGGGGCATAGGAGCAAGCCGCATGTCCGAATTCGACTACGACCTCTTCACCATCGGCGCCGGATCGGGCGGCGTGCGTGCCAGCCGCATTGCCGCATCGCACGGGGCGCGCGTGGCGGTGGCGGAGGAGTTCCGGGTCGGCGGGACGTGCGTGATCCGTGGCTGCGTGCCCAAGAAGATGCTGGTCTACGGCGCGCATTTTGCCGAGGATCTCGAAGACGCCAAGCATTTCGGCTGGGACATTCCCGAGGCGAAGTTCGACTGGCTGAAGCTGCGGGACAACGTGCTGGGCGACGTCGACCGGCTCAACGGGCTCTACACGCAGACACTTTCGAACAACAAGGTCGAGATCTTCCACGAGCGTGCGGTCATCACCGGTCCGCACGAGATCACGCTGTCGAGCGGCGAGAAGAAGACGGCCAGAGTGATCCTGATCGCCACCGGCGCGCGTCCGCAGGTGCCGAACTGCCCGGGACATGAACTGGGCATCACCTCCAACGAGGCGTTCCACCTCGACGCGATCCCGAAGCGCATGCTGATCGCCGGGGCCGGTTACATCGCCAACGAGTTCGCGGGCATCTTCCACGAGTTCGGTGCCAAGGTGACGCTGATCAACCGCTCCGATCAGCTCCTGCGCGGCTACGACGAACAGCTGCGCGACCGTCTGCTGCAGATCTCGATCGCCAAGGGCATCGACTTCCGCTTCAACGCCGACTTCCGCGGCATCGAGCAGAATGCCGATGGTTCACTGACGGTTTCGATGACCAATCACGATCCGATTGAAGTCGACTGCGTGATGTTCGCCACCGGCCGCGTGCCCAATGTCGAGGGGCTGGGGCTGGAGAACGTCGGTGTCGCAGTGGACGACAAGAACGCGATTCTGGTCGACCAGTATTCGAAGACCAGCGTCGACCACATCTACGCCGTGGGCGACGTGACCAATCGTGTACAGCTGACCCCGGTGGCCATCCGCGAGGGCCATGCCTTTGCGGATACCGTGTTCGGCGGCAAGCCGGCGACGGTGGACTATGGTTGCATTCCCTCGGCCGTGTTCAGCCATCCGCCGATCGGCGCGGTGGGCCTGACCGAAGCGCAGGCGCGCCAGCAGTACGGTGAGGTGGAAGTCTATACCAGCGACTTCCGGCCTATGAAGAACGTTGTTGCCCACCGTAACGAACGCTCGCTCTACAAGATGATCTGCGAGGCGGGCACGGGGCGCGTGCTGGGGCTGCACATGATCGGGCCGGAAGCGCCCGAGATCATCCAGGCTGCCGCCATTGCGGTGAAGGCGGGGCTGACCAAGGCCGATTTCGACGCCACCGTTGCCGTCCACCCGACGATGTCGGAAGAACTGGTGCTGATGAAGTGACGCCGAGCGGGGGCGCCTGCCTCCGCTCAGTTGCATGCAAATGTCGCAACCGCCTCCGCGCGGGAGTGAAGATAGCCCGGGGGTCACCGTCGTGTGTGGCTCCCGGGCTTCGTGTTTTCAGGGTGCTGCACGGCTTTGATATCGCGAAATTGCGCCATTTTATCGGCGGGGCGTTGGATAGCCATCGGTGGGGCGGATTTGGCGCCAGATCATTACTCCGACCATTTAACCGCGCGATTAAAACTATTGACCTGAGCGTTCCGACCTGCCTTAGCAGTCACAGCAAATTTGCGCCGAGCGGCCAGCCAAAGGCCCCAGGTACTGCAAGGTCACTGCAAGGGATAACGGATGTCAGCGAATATCGCCGAAATGGAGAAGCGCCGCGCCGCAGCGAAGCTGGGTGGTGGTGAAAAGCGCATCGCCGCGCAGCACGCCAAGGGCAAGCTGACCGCGCGCGAACGTCTCGACATCCTGCTGGACGAAGGCAGCTTCGAAGAGTTCGATCTCTACGTCGAGCATGACTGCACCGACTTCGGCATGGAAAGCCAGCGCATCCCCGGCGACGGTGTCGTTACCGGTTCGGGCACCATCAATGGCCGCCTTGTGTATGTGTTCAGTCAGGATTTCACCGTGTTCGGTGGCTCTCTGTCGCACCGTCACGCGCAGAAGATCTGCAAGCTGATGGACAACGCGATGAAGGTCGGCGCCCCCGTCATCGGTCTCAACGATTCCGGCGGCGCGCGCATCCAGGAAGGCGTGGCCTCGCTTGGCGGTTATGCCGAAGTGTTCCAGCGCAACGTGCTTGCCTCGGGCGTGGTGCCGCAGCTCTCGCTGATCATGGGCCCCTGCGCGGGCGGCGCGGTCTACTCGCCGGCGATGACGGACTTCATCTTCATGGTGAAGGACAGCTCCTACATGTTCGTCACCGGGCCGGACGTGGTGAAGACCGTGACCAACGAAGTCGTCACGCAGGAAGAACTGGGCGGTGCGGTCACGCACTCCAGCAAGACTTCGGTGTCCGACCTTGCGCTGGAGAACGATATCGAGGCGCTGCTGGCGGCGCGCGATTTCTTCGATTTCCTGCCGCTGAACAACCGCGAGGAAGTGCCCGAGCGTCCTTGCGCCGATCCGTGGGACCGCGCCGAGGAAAGCCTCGACACCGTGATCCCGCCCTCGGCCAACCAGCCTTACGACATGCACGAAGTCATCAAGAAGACGCTCGACGAGGGTGACTTCTTCGAGGTCCAGCCGCTGCATGCAGGCAACATCATCGTCGGTTTCGGCCGTATCGAGGGCAAGACCGTGGGCGTCGTCGCCAACCAGCCGATGGTGCTGGCGGGCGTGCTGGACATCAATTCGTCGAAGAAGGCCGCGCGTTTCGTGCGCTTCTGCGATGCCTTCAACATCCCGATCATCACCTTCGTCGACGTTCCGGGCTTCCTGCCGGGCACCGATCAGGAGCACAACGGCATCATTAAGCACGGCGCCAAGCTGCTGTTCGCCTATGCCGAGGCGACCGTGCCCAAGATCACCGTGATCACCCGCAAGGCCTATGGCGGCGCCTACGACGTCATGGCGTCCAAGCACCTGCGCGGTGATCTCAACTATGCCTGGCCGACCGCCGAAATCGCGGTGATGGGTGCCAAGGGCGCGGTGGAGATCATCTTCCGGGGTCTCTCGCCCGAGGGCATCGCCGAGAAGACCAAGGAATACGAGGACCGCTTCGCCAATCCCTTCGTGGCGGCGAGCCGGGGGTACATCGATGAGGTCATCTACCCGCACTCGACCCGTCGGCGCATCGCGCTGGGCCTGCGCAAGCTGCGGACCAAGAGCCTCGAAAACCCCTGGAAGAAGCACGACAACATTCCGCTGTGACGCTGGAATTCCTCGATGTCTGGCAGATCTTTGTTTTTACCGGCATCGCCAGCGCGTTCCTGTGGAACGGGGTTAGAGGATTGCGTGAAGGGACTGTGCGTATTCCGTTGCAGTTCCTGAACGACGATGAATTCGCGCGAGGCACGACGATGTTCGGCCTCGCCGTGACAATGAACTTTCTGGGCGGCCTTGGCGTGCTTGCCGGGCTGATCTGGTTGAAATTGGGAACCGGGTGATGGCTGATCTTGAAGACATCTACATCGTCAGTGGCGTGCGCACGGCAGTCGGCGACTTCGGCGGTTCGCTGAAGTCGTTCATGCCCTCGGACCTCGGCGGCCTTGTCGCCGCCGAAGCGCTCAAGCGCGCCGGGATCGAGCCCGAGGCCGTGGGCCATGTCGTTGTCGGGCAGGTCATGCCGACCAGCGCGCGAGACGAGATGCTCAGCCGGGTGATCGGCATCAATGCCGGCGTGCCGCTCTCGGTGCCCGCGCTCACGCTCAACCGCCTGTGCGGCTCGGGCGTCGAGGCGATCGTCAACGCGGCGCGCGCGATGAAGCTGGGCGAGGCCTCGGTCACGCTCGCGGGCGGCGCGGAATCGATGTCGAACGTGCCCTACCATGACCACGGCGTGCGCTGGGGGCGCAAGATGGGCGCCAATACGCAGGAAGACGCGCTCACGCTGGGTCTGTCGGACGCCATCGGCGGCTATCACATGGGCATCACGGCGGAGAACGTGGCCGAGCGCCACCAGATCACCCGCGAGGACATGGACCGGCTGGCCGTCACCAGCCACCAGCGCGCGGCGGCGGCGATCGCGGAAGGACGCTTCAAGGAGCAGATCCTCCCCATCGAGATCAAGACCCGCAAGGGCGTGACCGTGTTCGACACCGACGAGCATGTGAAGGGCGACACTACGATGGAAGTGCTGGGCGCGATGCGCGCGGCCTTCAAGAAGGACGGCACCGTCACCGCGGGCAACGCTTCGGGTATCAACGACGGCGCGGCGATGGTCGTGCTGGCGACCGGCAGCGAAGTCGCAAAGCGCGGGCTCAAGCCGCTGGCGAAGATCGTCGCCTGGGGCCACGCCGGGGTCGAGCCCGAATACATGGGCGAGGGGCCGATCAAGGCTGCTCCCATCGCGCTCGAACGCGCCGGGCTCACGCTTGATGAGATCGACGTGATCGAGAGCAACGAGGCCTTTGCCGCCCAGGCTGCGGCCTGCGCCAAGGTGCTCGGCTTCGATCCTGCCAAGACCAACATCAACGGCTCTGGCGTCTCGATCGGCCACCCGGTCGGCGCGACGGGTTGCATGCTGACGATCAAGGCTGCCTACGAACTGAAGCGTTCGGGCGGCAGGTACGGCCTCGTCACCATGTGCATCGGCGGCGGGCAGGGCATCGCCCTCATCATCGAGAATGCGGAGTAAGACTGTGAAGCTTGGCCGTCTCAACCACATCGGCGTCGCGACGCCGGATCTCGACGCTTCTATCGCGTTCTACCGCGACGTCATGGGCGCGACCGACATCACCGAGCCGTTCGTGCTCGAAAGCCAGCAGGTGCGCGTCTGCTTCGTCAACACGCCCGGTGAAAATGGCACGGCGGGCACGCAGATCGAGCTGCTCCAGCCGACCGCGCCGGACTCGGCGGTGGGCAAGTGGCTGGAGAAGAACCCGCTCGGGGGACAGCACCACATCTGTTACGAAGTGCCGGATATTTACGCCGCCAAGGCCTGGTTCGAGAGCCTCGGCAAGCGCGTGCTGGGTGAGCCGCGCATCGGCGCGCACGGGACGCTGATCTTCTTCGTCCACCCCCGGGACATGGGCGGTCAGCTCACCGAGATCATGGAAACGCCCAAGGGCGCTCACTGATAGGATTTACGGTCCGCGGCAATGCGAGCGGGCCGGAAGGGATGCGGAACATGGCAGACATCAACGACTGGAAGGCAGCCGCCGACAAGGAGGTCAAGGGTAAGGACCTGACCTGGAACACGCCCGAGGGTATTGCGGTGAAGCCGCTCTACACTGCCGAGGACGTGACCCCGGACAAGGTGGGCGATCCCGGCCTTCCCGGCTTTGCCCCCTTCACGCGCGGCGTGCGTGCCTCGATGTATGCCGGCCGCCCCTGGACCATCCGCCAGTACGCGGGCTTCTCTACTGCCGAGGAATCGAACGCCTTCTATCGCCGCAACCTTGCGGCGGGGCAGAAGGGGCTTTCGGTCGCCTTCGACCTTGCCACCCATCGTGGCTATGACAGCGATCATCCGCGCGTCGTGGGGGACGTGGGCAAGGCCGGGGTCGCCATCGATTCCGTCGAGGACATGAAGATCCTGTTCGACGGCATTCCGCTCGACAAGATGTCGGTCTCGATGACGATGAACGGCGCGGTGATCCCGATCCTGGCCTTCTTCATCGTTGCCGGTGAAGAGCAGGGCGTCGACCGCAAGCTGCTCGACGGGACCATCCAGAACGACATCCTCAAGGAGTTCATGGTCCGCAACACCTATATCTACCCGCCAGAGCCTTCGATGCGGATCATCTCGGACATCTTCGGCTACACCAGCCGCGAGATGCCGAAGTTCAACTCGATCTCGATTTCCGGCTATCACATGCAGGAAGCCGGCGCGACACAGGTGCAGGAACTGGCCTTCACCATCGCCGACGGCGCGGAATACGTGAAGTACGGTGTGGCCTCGGGCCTCGATATCGACAAGTTCGCCGGCCGCCTGTCGTTCTTCTTCGCCATCGGCATGAATTTCTTCATGGAAGTGGCCAAGCTGCGCGCCGCACGCGTGCTGTGGCACCGGGTGATGACGCAGCTTGGTGCCAAGGACGAACGCTCGAAGATGCTGCGCACCCACTGCCAGACTTCGGGCGTGTCGCTGCAGGAGCAGGACCCCTACAACAACGTCATCCGCACCACGATCGAGGCGATGGCGGCGATGCTCGGCGGCACCCAGTCGCTGCACACCAACGCGCTGGACGAGGCGATCGCGCTGCCGACCGATTTCTCGGCCCGCATCGCCCGCAACACGCAGATCATCATCCAGGAAGAGACCGGCATGTGCAATGTCGTCGATCCGCTGGGTGGGTCCTACTACATTGAATCGCTGACGCAGCAGCTGGTCGACCAGGCCTGGGAGATCATCGAGCGCGTGCAGGCCGAAGGCGGCATGGCCAAGGCGGTTGCTGCCGGCTGGCCCAAGGCGATGATCGAGACTGCCGCCGCCGCCCGTCAGGCCCGCGTGGACCGGGGCGACGACGTGATCGTCGGCGTCAACAAGTACCGTCTTGCCAGCGAAGACTTGCTGGAAACGCTGGAAGTGGACAACGCCAAGGTCCGCGAAGGCCAGATCGCCCGCATCAACAAGATGAAGGCGGATCGTGACGAGGCGGCTTGTCAGGCCGCACTCCAGGCTCTGCGCGATGGTGCCGCCGCGCCCGCCAGCATCGAGAACAACCTGCTCGCGCTCGCCGTCGAGTGCGCCCGTGCCCGCGCGACGCTGGGCGAGATCAGCTCGGCCATGGAAGACAGCTTCCAGCGTTATGGCACCCAGCCGACCCCGGTGAAGGGCGTCTATGCCGCGCCGTACGAAGGCGATAGCCGCTGGCAGCAAGTGCTGGACGGCGTCTCGGCGGTCGAGCGTCGTCTCGGCCGCAAGCCCAGGTTGCTGGTTGCCAAGATGGGCCAGGATGGCCACGATCGCGGTGCCAACGTGATCGCCTCGGCCTTCGGGGACATGGGCTTCGAGGTCATTTCCGGTCCGCTGTTCCAGACCCCGGAGGAAACCGTGGTGCTGGCGCTGGAAAGCGGCGTGGACGTGGTCGGCGCATCGTCGCTGGCGGCGGGGCACAAGACGCTGATCCCCGAACTGATCCAGAAACTGCGCGAAGCCGGCCGCAGCGACATCAAGGTGATCGCCGGCGGCGTGATCCCGCCGCAGGACTATGAATTCCTCCGCAATGCGGGCGTTCAGGGCATTTATGGCCCCGGTACGAACGTGGTGGAATGCGCCGCCGACGTGCTGCGCCTGCTCGGCCACAACATGCCGCCGCTTGGTTCGGCGCTGGAAGCGGCGGAATAAGGACGGCGATGCTGGATCGGCGCCGCGCTTGTGATTATGGCGGAGCTTTGGCCCCCAGCAATCCCGTGCGTTATCCCGCGCGCGTTCCGGCCGCCTGAGGAATGATCATGACCGAGACCACCGCCATCACCCCCCGTACCGACTGGACCCGCGAGGAAATCGCAGGCCTGTTCGACCTGCCGTTCACCGAACTGGTGTTCCGCGCGGCCGAAGTGCACCGGGCCAGCCATCCGCACAACGAAGTGCAGCTCTCCACGCTGCTTTCGATCAAGACCGGCGGCTGCGTGGAAGACTGCGGCTATTGCTCGCAGTCGGTTTCTGCGAGCAGCGGCGTCAAGGCGACCAAGCTGATGGAAGTGCAGCAGGTGCTCCAGCGCGCGGCGCAGGCGGCGGATCAGGGCTCGACCCGTTTCTGCATGGGCGCCGCCTGGCGCAACCCCAAGGACCGCGACATGCCCGCCATCATCGAGATGGTGAAGGGCGTGCGTGCGATGGGCATGGAAACCTGCATGACGCTGGGCATGCTGACCCCCGATCAGGCGGACATGCTCTCCGAAGCGGGCCTCGATTACTACAACCACAACATCGACACCTCGCCCGAACGCTATGACCAGGTGATCACCACGCGCACTATGGACGACCGTCTCGATACGCTGTCGAACGTGCGCATGGCGGGCATCAACGTCTGCTCCGGCGGCATCGTCGGCATGGGCGAGACGCGCGCCGACCGCGTGGGCTTCATCCACACGCTGGCGACGCTGCCCGATCACCCGCAGTCGGTGCCGGTCAACGCGCTGGTGCCGGTCAAGGGCACCGTGCTGGGCGACATGCTGGCCGATACCCCGCTCGCCAAGATCGACGACGTCGAATTCGTGCGCACCGTGGCGGTTGCGCGCATCACCATGCCGCTGTCGATGGTGCGCCTCTCGGCAGGCCGCGAGAGCATGTCCGAAATGACCCAGGCCATGTGCTTCATGGCCGGCGCCAACTCGATCTTCACCGGCGACAAGCTGCTGACCGCGCCGAACTCCGGCGACGACAATGACGCGGCGATGTTCGCCCGCCTCGGCATCAAGCCGATGGCCATCGAGCTGACCCCGGCTCAGGTCGAAGCCCAGCGTATGCCCAAGGGCTGCGCGAAGCTGGAAGCGGCGGAGTGATCCACGCATGATCCTGCCGATCCTTCTCCTGGCCTCGGAGCCCGCGATCGATTGCGCCAACGCGATGACGCAGACGGACATGAACATCTGTTCGTACCGCGACTTCCAGTCGGCCGACCGGGCGATGAACGAGGCCTGGGGGAAGGCGGCAGCGGCGGCGAAGGCCGCCGACAGGCAGGGCCCCGGCGGAAATTTCAATCGGCTGCTCGACGCGCAGCGCAAGTGGCTCGCCTACCGCGACGCCCAGTGTTTCGCAGAGAACGGCCCGCGTGAGGAAAGCGGCACGATTTGGCCGCTCCAGCAGAACGGCTGCCTCACGGAATTGACCGAAGCGCGCACAAAACAGCTGCGCGCCGTTGTTGAGACGGGCGAGCGGTGACGTTCGGCCTTTCTCGTCATCCCCGCGGAGGCGGGGATCCCGCTTCCTTGCGGAGCCTCGCGAACGAGCGGGATCCCCGCCTTCGCGGGGATGACGACGAGAGGGGCGGTGACGGGTGAGCTTCAGCGATTCCGGCGCAAGCCTGAAACAGCATCTGGGCTGCATTGCGCTGGGGCTGCTCGGCACTGCCTTTGTGGCGACGTTGCTGGGCGGCGCGGCGATGGGAGACTGCGGTCGCCCTGGCAGTACGGCATGCAAGAACGATGGGCTGATCAAGTTCCTCATGTTTCCGGGGAGCCTGATCGTTCTGATCTTGGTGGGACTTTTCGCCGCTTGGCGTAGGACAAAAGACAGGGATTGAGATGTTCAAGAAAATCCTCATCGCAAACCGGGGCGAGATTGCCTGCCGTGTGATCAAGACCGCGCGCCGCATGGGCATCCAGACAGTGGCCGTCTATTCGGACGCCGATGCCCGCGCGCCGTTCGTGCAGATGGCCGATGAGGCCGTCCACATCGGCCCCGCACCCGCCGCGCAGTCGTACCTGATTGCCGACAAGATCATCCAGGCCTGCAAGCAGACCGGCGCCGAGGCCGTCCATCCGGGCTACGGCTTCCTGTCCGAACGTACCTCCTTCGCAGAGGCTCTGGCCGCAGAGGGTATCGAGTTCATCGGCCCCCCCGTCGGCGCGATTGCCGCGATGGGTGACAAGATCGAGTCCAAGAAGCTTGCCAAGCAGGCCGGCGTCAACGTCGTCCCCGGCTTCGTAGGCGAGATCGAGGATACCGAGCACGCGGTGCGCATCTCGAACGAGATCGGCTATCCGGTGATGATGAAGGCATCGGCCGGCGGCGGCGGCAAGGGCATGCGCCTTGCCTATAACGAGCAGGACGTGCGCGAGGGCTTCGAGAGCGTGAAGCGCGAAGGCCTGAATTCCTTCGGCGACGACCGCGTCTTCATCGAGAAGTTCATCCTCAACCCGCGCCACATCGAAATCCAGATCCTCGGCGACAAGCACGGCAACATCCTCTACCTGAACGAGCGCGAATGCTCGATCCAGCGTCGCCACCAGAAGGTGGTGGAGGAAGCGCCGTCGCCCTTCGTCACCGAAAAGATGCGCAAGGCCATGGGCGAGCAGTGCGTCGCCCTGTCGCGCGCAGTGGGCTACTATTCGGCCGGTACGGTGGAACTGATCGTCTCGGGCGCGGATCCGACGGGCGAGAGCTTCTACTTCCTGGAAATGAACACCCGCCTTCAGGTCGAGCACCCGGTTACCGAGGCGATCACCGGCGTTGACCTCGTCGAGCAGATGATCCGCGTCGCTGCAGGCGAGAAGCTGGAGATGACGCAGGACGACGTGAAGATCGACGGCTGGGCCATCGAAAACCGCGTCTATGCCGAAGACCCCTATCGCGGCTTCCTGCCCTCGACCGGCCGTCTTGTGCGCTACAACCCGCCGGTTGACGGCTGGACCGACGACGGTTCGGAGAACGGCCGTCGCGGTGTGGACGGCATTCGTGTCGATGACGGCGTCTACGAAGGCGGCGAAGTCTCGATGTTCTACGACCCGATGATCGCCAAGCTGATCACCTGGGGCGAGACCCGCGACGAGGCGGCCGACAAGCAGGTTGCCGCGCTCGACCTGTTCGAGATCGAGGGCCTTGGCCATAACATCGATTTCGTCTCGGCCATCATGCAGCACCCGCGCTTCCGCTCGGGCGAACTGACCACCGGCTTCATTGCCGAGGAATATCCCGAAGGCTTCACCGGCGCGCCTGCGCCCGAAGAATTGAAGGGCAAGCTGGCCGCCGTTGCTGCCTTCGTCGCCACCGCGCGGGCCGACCGTGCGCGCCGCGTCGATGGCCAGCTGGCACCGCGCCGCCTGATGCCGCCGTCGGAATGGACCGTTACCATCGACAAGGCGCCGTACGAAGTCGTCATCGACGATGAGGACGTCACCGTGAACGGCGTTTCGGTCGAACTGGCGATGGAATACACGCCGGGCGATCGCCTGATCGAAGCGGAGATCGACGGCGAGCTCATCGGCATCCGCGTTGCGCCCACGCGCACGGGCCTGAAGATGACCACGCGCGGCTGCATCCACGATGTGCTGATCCTGCCGAGCCGCGTGGCGCCGCTCAACAAGCACATGATCGAAAAGATCCCGCCGGATCTTTCGAAGTTCCTGATCTGCCCGATGCCGGGCCTGCTCGTCGCGCTCCATGTGGGCGAGGGCGACAAGGTGGAGGCGGGGCAGCCGCTTGCCGTCGTCGAGGCCATGAAGATGGAGAACATCCTGCGCGCCGAGAAGTCGGGCGTGGTGAAGGCGGTCAATGCCAAGGCGGGCGAAAGCCTTGCCGTGGATGCCGTGATCCTCGAAATGGAATGATGCCTGGCGGCTCTCCGATCCGTCGGAGAGCCGCATTCCCAGTACTTCAAGCCCAACGCTTCAAGGTATATTCTGATGACGGGTTTTGCCGCGCGTCTTGCCGCAGCGGAAGAGATCGACGGTGGTTTCGCCTTCGACATTACCGAGGAGTGGCTTCAAGGGCGCACCGCTTACGGCGGGCTGACGTCGGCGCTGTCGCTGGCGGCAGCGCAGCGGGTCGATGCCGAATTGCCGCCGCTGCGCTCCGGCCAGTTCGCGATGATCGCGCCGCTGGCGGGCCGCGTGGAGGCGCGGGCGCAGATCGTGCGCAAGGGGCGCAATGCCACCTGGGTTTCAGCGGAACTGTCGAACGAGAAGGGCGTCGGTTTCAGCGCCAGCTTCGTGTTCATGCGCCAGATCGAAAGCGCGGCGGATATTGCCGGTTATCTTATGCCGGAAAACGTGAACCCGGCCCAAGACGCGAAGCCGGTGCCGATGGACCATGCGCCCGCTTTCCTGCGCGAGAATTTCGATGCGCGCTTTGCCTTGCCGAAATCGGCGCTGGGGGAAGCGGACCTGTGCTGGTGGGTGCGCCTCAAGGAGCGTGACGGGCTCGATCCGGCGCTGGAAGCCGTACTGATCGGCGATGCGCTGCCGACGGCGGTTCTGCCGCTACTGAATTTCCGTGTGCCGATCAGTTCGATGCACTGGCACGTCAACCTGCTGGAACCCATGCCCGTGACCGAGGACGGCTGGTGGCTGCTGCGCTCGACCAGCGAATTCGCCCGCGACGGCGGGGCGAGCGAGCATATCCTGCAGTGGAATGCGGCGGGCAGGCCGGTGATTGCCGGGATGCAGTCGGTCGCGGTGTTCGGCTGAGAAGTCCTGACGCTTGAAGCAATAACGGCGCCCTTGCCTGAGCAGGGGCGCCGTTATTGCGATCAGGCGGGGCCGGGCTCGCCCGCCAGCGTCTTGCCCAGCACGATCTTGAACGCGGCGAAGGCGATCAGGCCGAATGCGGCAGCGCTCACGTGGGTCAGCCAGAACGACACGGTGTCCATCGTCGAATACCAGCCGCCGACCACGCCGACGATCTTGTTCGCGCCGAAGAAGGCCAGATAGTAGATGCCCACTACCGTCGCATTGAGTGAACGCGGCGCGATCTTGGTGAAGAGCGCGAGGCTCACCGGCATGATGTGGGCAAAGCCGATCGAGTTGAACAGGTGGAACATCACCGGCCAGAACAGGCCGATCTTGCCGCCGCCTGCGGTGGCTGCCGCGATCACCAGGCACATGCCGCCGCAGATCGAGAAGACCGAACCGATGATCATCTTGCCCAGTTCATCGGGTTCGCGGCCGGTGCGGGCGGAGTACCACTTCCAGAACGCCGCCACGCCGACCAGCATCGAGAAGCTGAGGGTAGCGTCCACGGTGATCATCCAGCTTGTGGGCAGGGTGTCGCCGAAGAAAGTCAGTTGGAACTTGTCGTCCGCCCAGACGAGGTAGGCGTTGAAGATCTCCTGATTGGTCATCATCGCGATGGCCAGCACAGGTACCAGCACGGCCAGCGCACCAAGGCGCGGCCAGTCGGACTTGGTGAGGGGGGGGCGGGGTGCCTTGGTGCCGTCTTTTGCCGCGCGATTGTCGGCGGGAAGCCAGGGCTGCGCTTTCAGATAAGCAAGCAGGCTGATGACCATGACGACCCCGGCCGAGCCGAAGCCGTAATGCCAGCCCACCTTCTCGCCCAGCGTGCCGGAGATCAGCGGGGCCGCGATTACCGAGACGTTGATGGCGATGTAGAAGATCTGGAAGGCCATCGCGCGGCGCAGGTCATTGGGCTTGTAGAGTTCGCCCACCTGGCTGGCGATATTGCCCTTGAACAGGCCGACGCCGACAACGAGCGAGATCAGCGCGAAGAGGAACAGGCCCTCGAACGCCATCAGGAAGTGGCCGATCGACATGATGACGGCGCCGGCGATCAGCGTCGCCTTGCGGCCCAGCCAGCGGTCGGCGATGACGCCCCCGAGAATGGGTGTCAGGTAGACGAGCGAGGTGTAGTCGCCGAAGATCGCGGAGGCGAGCGGCTGACCGTCGAGCCCGGCATAGTGCCAGCCGCGCAGCCAGGACAGGCCCAGCACTTTGCCGACGTTTTCGGGCAGGAGCAGGTACTTGACCATGTAGAGCACGAGCAGCGTCTGCATGGCATAGTACGAAAAGCGCTCGCAGCCTTCCACGAAGGAGAGATAGCCAAGGCCCTTGGGGTGGCCGAGGAAGGCGCGATCGTCTCGCGAGGCTTCTTCGGGGAAGTCGAGCTCGGGGGTGGCTTCGGCAACGGTCATGGCGATCCCGGAAATATTGTTATATTTGAAGGATGGTTATGTTCTTGTTGTGCGCCTATAATGGCGCGTCCGGGAAATGTCACGCCAATGACGTCATGCTGTCAGCGGAGTGCCTCAATGCGGGACGTGCTCCGGCTTGCCCTTATGGCTGGTGGAGGCAAGGTCCTCCAATTGCTTTTCCGTCATGCTCTCCACCATCTCGCGCGAGGCGCCTTTGAGGGTGCTCTTCTTCGTTTCCCCGCGTTTGGCGGAGAGCGCCGCGCCTGCGGCTTTCTGCTGGGCTCTGGACTTTGCGGGCATGGCTTTTGCTCCCTTGCGGTGATGCAAGGGATGACACGAAGCGCGTGATGAAAGTTCCCGCAAGCCGCCGAAGCGGCCCAGTTTTACGCCGGGCTGCGGGCCAGTTCCTCATCGAGGAAGACTGCGACATCGTCCAGCGAGACCTCGCGGTCGAGGTAGGTCTGGCCGACGCCTTTCATCAGCAGGAAGGGCAGGGTGCCGGCATCCATCTTCTTGTCGTGGAGCATGTGTTCCACCAGCGCGCGGCCATCGCATTCGAGGCCGAGCGCGGAGAGGCTGGCGGGCAGGCCGATCTCGCCGATGTGGCGGGCGACGTGCTCGGCGCTCGCCTGCGGCATCAGGCCCTTGCGGGCGGAGTAGCGCGCGGCCAGCACCATGCCCAGCGCCACGCCTTCGCCGTGGAGCAGGCGGGCGGAGAAGCCGGTTTCGGCCTCCAGCGCATGGCCGAATGTATGGCCGAGGTTCAGCAGCGCGCGCTTGCCAGTGGTTTCGAACTCGTCCTCGGCCACGATGCGCGCCTTGCTTGCCACCGAATGGGCGACGGCATATTCGCGCAGGGCCGCATCGCCGTCGATCATGGCGGCGGCATTGGCATCGCACCAGGCGAAGAAGTCGGCATCGTCGATCAGGCCGTACTTCACCACTTCGGCATAGCCCGCCAGGAGGTCGCGGCGGGGCAGGGTGTCGAGCGCGGAAAGGTCGGCCAGCACCAGCGAGGGCTGGTGGAAGGCGCCGACCAGGTTCTTGCCGGCGGGCGTGTTGATCGCGGTCTTGCCGCCGACGCTCGAATCGACCTGCGCGAGCAGGGTCGTCGGCACCTGGATGAACTTGCAGCCGCGCTTCAGCACCGAGGCGCAGAAACCGGTGAGATCGCCGATCACGCCGCCGCCAAGGGCGATCACGCTGTCGCCCCGCTCGACGCCGAGTTCGAGCAGCCAGTTCACCGTCGCGGCCAGTTCGTCCCACGACTTGGTCGCCTCGCCCGCCGGCAGGATGCGCCAGTGCGGTTCGTGTCCGTTGTCGCGCAGCGACCGTTCGACCACTTCGCCCCATGCCGCATGGACATGGGTGTCGGTCACGATCGGCACGCCCCGCTTGCGCAGCAGGCCGCGGCAATTGGGAACGAGTTCGGCCAGCAGCCCGGCGCCGACGCGCACTTCATAGGGGCGCCCGGCGATGTCGACGCAAATCACAGCCATTGCGAGAGTCCTTGAAGTACCTTGTTGATGGTCTGCACATGCGGCCCGGGGGAGGACAGCACGTGGATGGGGGCCTGCTGGTAGTGCGGGCGGCGTTCGTCCCGCAGGCGGCCGAGGATCTCGCGCGGGTCGCCGCCCTGCAGCAGCGGGCGGTTGTCCTTGCGTGCGGTGCGGTCAACCAGTGTCTCGACTTCGCTGTCGAGCCACACGGTGATGGCGTTGCCGAGGATCAGGTCGCGCGTCTCGGCATTGCAGAAGGCGCCGCCGCCGGTCGCGATCACCGAGCGCTGGGCGCCGGCGGCCAGCAGCCGCGAGATCACGCGGCGCTCGCCGTCGCGGAAATAGGATTCGCCGTAAGTGGCGAAGATTTCCGGAATGGTCATCTGCGCGGAGCGCTCGATCTCGTCGTCGGCGTCGACGAATGGCACGTCGAGCAGGGCGGCGAGGCGTTTGCCCACGCTCGATTTCCCGACGCCCATCATGCCGACCAGCACGATGGGGCGATCGATCCGCCGGGCAAGCGCGGCAATTTCCTGTGTCGAAAACCGGGTCTGTTGAACGTCCATTGCTCCATCGCCTATAGTTGCGCTAGGTCGCAGCGCAAGCATCGGTGAAGGAAGACGAGTGACGATACCAAGGCGCAGGCGGAAGCTTCCGGGCGTAACCGTGGCTGCGGTCCTCGCGATTGTGGTGGTCGTGGGCAGCTGGGCATGGGTCAACGGCGGTCACCGGGAGGTTCGCGACATCGTGGAGACGGTGAAAGTGCCGGACCAGACGAGCGAGAAGGCGCCGCAATGAAGGTCCGTATCCGCACCTGGCATGTGATGGTCGGCACGGCGCTGGCGCTTACTTCGGTTTGGGCCGTGGCGCAGTCGGGCCCCGAATCGCTTCTTCCCAAGGGGTTCGACGAGCCGGCACCGCCGCCGTCCGCCGCGGCCCCTGCGGCAAGTGCGCCGGCCGCTTCCGCCTCCCGTCCCAATCCCGCTTCGGTCTCCACCCCGGTCGTCCAGCCGGTGCCGAAGGCCGCGCCGATGGTGCTGGACGGCGCGCTGGCGGTGCCCGCGCTCACCGGCCCCGGCGGGCTGACGCGCGTGCCGACCCTCGAGGAACTGGAGCGCATGTCGCCCGAGGACTTCGAGGATCTGCTGGGCAACAAGATCGATCTCGACATGCCGCCGCAGGCGCGCCGCTCGATGGAGCAGGTTGGCCTGATCGATGATACCGAGGGCGGCCTGTCGGCGGATTCGCTGGGCTCGCAACATGCCTCGGTGGTCGAGGCCGCGCTGGCCGCGAACCGGGGGCAGCTGGTTTCGCGCTGGGGGCACATTCTCCTGCGCCGTGCGCTGATCTCGCGATTGGCGCCGCCTGCGGGCATGAGCGCGCAGCGTTTCCTGGCGCTGCGCGTGGCGCTCCTGCTGCGCATGGGCGAAAGCGATGCGGCGCGTGCGGTGCTGCAGGATATCGACATCGCCAATTACACGCCGGAACTCGGCAATGCGGCGTTCGACACGTATCAGAATACCGCCGATTTCACCGGCCTGTGCCCGGTCTTCTCGTCGCTCGGCTCGCTGCGCGACGATCCCCAGTGGAACGCTGCCAAGGCGATCTGCGAGGCGTTTCGCGGTAGCGGCACTTCGGCCATGGCCAAACTCGACAAGGCGCGCGTGCGTGGTTCGATGGACCGCATCGACGTGCTGCTGGCGCAGAAGTACGCCGGTGCCGCCGGTCGTTCACGCAAGGCCGTCACCATCGAGTGGGACGGCGTGACGACGGTGACGCCGTGGCGCTTCGGCCTTGCCAATGCGGTGGGCCTCACCCCGCCGGACAGCGCGATGAGCGGCGCGGCGCCGATCTATGATGACATGACCGCGCTGGCGCCGATGGTCGGCCTTGCCCGCCGCGCCGCCGCGGCCGATTACGCGGGCGGCACCGGCGTGCTCTCGAATGCGGCGATGGTCGATCTCTACAGCCAGCTCTATTCGGATCCCGAAGTGCAGGGCGAGTGGCAGCAGCGCGCGGAAACCCTGCGCAATGCCTATGTGCTCGACGATCCGGCGGCCCGCTTCGCGGCGATGCAGAGCCTGTGGAACGGGGCAAGCGGCGCCAATGCCGTTTATGCCCGCCAGGTTCTCACCGCCGCCGCCGCCGCACGCATCGCGCCCAGCAAGGATCTGGAGGGCGACGCTCCGGCACTGCTGACCTCGATGCTGGCAGCGGGCTTCGATGCCAATGCGCTCGCCTGGTCACCGGTCGTCGCCTCGGGCAGCCAGGGCTGGGCGCTGCTGGTGCTGGCGGCCCCCGGACGGATAAAGACGGTGGGATCGAGCGCGGTTTCGACATTTGTCGATGGCGATGACAGCCAGGACAAGCGCCGCAGTGCGTTTCTGGTGGCAGGCCTGGCGGCGCTCGGCCGTATCGACGACGGCGATGCGCGCAGCTTTTCCGGGCAGCTGGGCCTCGGCCTCGACAGCAGTTCGCGTTTTCTCACCGCGCTCGACCGGGCGGCGGGCAATGGGGATGCGGCCAGTGTCGCGCTGCTGGCCGGGCTCGGCATGCAGGGCAGCGACTGGCACCGGATGACGCCGCGCTATCTCTACCATATCGTTTCGGCACTGCGCAGCGTGGGGCTCGACGCCGAGGCGCGGATGATCGCGGCCGAGGCGGTCGCGCGGGCCTGACGGCGTGCGAGGGCGCGGTTCGTCAACCGGCCGTTCGTCAACTGGTAGCGCGCCCGAACGGTTCCTGACGATGCTGGCTGCCGAACGCGGTGCGGCGGCCAATACCCTGGCCGCCTATCGCCGCGATCTCGAAGCGGCGATGGACGAACTGGGGGATCTCGTCGGCGCCAGCGGCGCGGCACTGGCCGGGCTGGGCGCGGCGTGGAGCGATGTCGCCCCGGCAACGCTGGCGCGGCGCTGTTCGGCCTTGCGGCAATTCTACGGTTTCCTTGTCGACGAAGGGCTGCGCGAGGACGATCCTTCGCCCTCGCTCCCGCGTCCGGTCACCCGCCGGCCCTTGCCGCGCCTGCTGTCGCGCGAGGAGGTCACGCGGTTCCTGGCGCGGGCGGAGGAGGAGGCTGAGGGCGACCGCCCGGAAGCGGTGCGCTTGCTTGCGCTGCTGGAACTGCTTTACGGCTCGGGCCTCAGGGCCAGCGAACTGGTGTCGCTGCCGGTGGCGGCGGTGCCGCGTGATGCGCCGTTCCTGCATGTCACCGGCAAGGGCGGCCAGCAGCGCATGGTGCCGGTCAGTTCGCGTGCCCGCGCGGTGCTGTCGCGCTGGCTGGCCTTGCGGCCGGACGGCTCGCGTCATCTGTTCCCCTCGCGCGGGGAGAGCGGTCATCTGACGCGGGTGCGGCTGTTCCAGCTCTTGCGCGATCTGGCCGTGCGCGCCGATCTCGACCCGCAGCGGGTGTCTCCGCATGTGCTGCGCCATGCCTTTGCCACCCACCTGCTCGAAGGCGGGGCCGACTTGCGGGTGCTGCAGACCCTGCTCGGCCATGCCGACATCGCGACCACGCAGATCTACACCCATGTCGATAGCGCCAGGCTGGTGGCGCTGGTCAACGCGCGGCACCCACTCGCCCGATCGGCCTGATGACGCTTGCGGATTTGCGGAACAGGGGGCTTGCCCCGTGCGTTATCGCGCGGAAGAAGAAGCCGAACTTGGCGGATCGGTAAAGGACAAGCGATGAAGAAGGTGCGTGGGGGCTATCGGCGTGCGGCCGTGACCGGAGGGAGCGCGGCGGCGCTGGTCCTGGCGCTGGCGCCGGCCAGCGTGAGTGAGGCGACGGCGGCGGCCGCCGTTCCGGCGGCAAGCGCGATCAGCCAGTCGGACAAGGCGCAAGGCGCCAAGGCCCATCCCGATCTGCTGGCCGAATTCGGCGGGGCCGTCTCCGGTCCGCAGGCGGCTTATGTCGAGCAGGTCGGCAAGACCATCGCGGTGCAGTCCGGCCTGTCGAACGCGCGCGGGGACTTTACCGTCACCCTGCTCAATTCCTCGGTGAACAACGCCTTCGCGATACCCGGCGGGTACATCTACGTGACGCGGCAGTTGACCGCGCTGATGAACAACGAGGCGGAACTGGCCGGTGTGCTGGGGCACGAAGTGGGCCACGTCGCCGCGCGTCATTCGGCCAAGCGCCAGAAAGCGGCGAATCGCAACCAGATCATCGGCGTGCTTGGCTCGCTGCTTTCCGGCGTCCTGCTGGGCGATTCGGCACTGGGCCAGCTTGGCCAGCGGATCGCCTCGCAAGGCTCGCAGATGCTGACGCTGCAGTATTCGCGCACGCAGGAACTCGAGGCCGACCGGCTTGGCATCACCTACCTGAAGCGCGCGGGTTACGATCCGCGCGCGATGGCGAGCGTGCTGGAGAGCCTGGCGCGGCAGAATGCCCTTGAGGCGCAGCTTCAGGGAACCTCGAACCGCGTGCCGGAATGGGCCTCGACGCACCCGGATCCCGCCTCGCGCGTGCGCGATGCGCAGAGTTTGGCGGGCAAGGCGGCGTCGGGCGCGACGAATCGCGACGTTTTCCTCTCGCGAATCGACGGGCTGGTCTACGGCGACGACCCGCATCAGGGCGTGATCGAGGGCAGCCGGTTCACCCATGCCGACTTGCGCTTCACGTTCCAGGCGCCGGACGGGTTCTATCTGGTCAACGGCACGAAGGCGGTGTCGATCAGCGGTGCATCGGGCAAGGCGCAGTTTTCCGGCGGAAAGCTGGGAACCGGCCTCGATTCGTACATCGATGGCGTGTTTGCCGGGCTGACCGACAAGGGGCAGGCGCGAATCAGGCCCGAGAGCGTGGAGCGGGCGACCGTGAACGGCCTTTCCGCCGCTTATGGCGTTGCCCGGGTGCAGACTTCCAGCGGCGCGAACGAGGTCGCGGTCTTCGCCTATGACCTTGGCGGCGGCAATGCCTACCACTTCGTCACCATTACCCGTTCGGGAGGCGCCGCGGTGTTCAATCCGATGTTCAGGAGCTTCCGCCGGATCTCGGCCGCCGAAGCCGGGCAAGTGCGCCCGCGTATGCTGCGCGTCGTGGTTGTAAAGACTGGCGACACTTCGCAGTCGCTCGCCCGGCGTATGGCCTATGGCGATGCACAGCTCGATCGCTTCCTGGTGCTGAACGGCCTCCAGGCGGCGGACAAGCTGGTGCCGGGGCAGAAGGTGAAGATCGTTACATACTGAAAAACCCGCGGTTTCCCGCGGGTTTTGCCAGGGCCTCAGGGGCCGGAAACGGAAAGGGGCGGCAGGTGGATACCTGCCGCCCCCAAACCGTTTAGCTCGAAAGCCTATCAGGCGTTCGTCGTGCCGATAGCCGACGAGGTCTTCGAGAAGGTCGAGGTGAGCTGCGAGCCCATGCCCTGCATGGCGGCAATGGCGGCGACGGCGATCAGAGCGGCGATGAGGCCGTATTCGATTGCGGTGGCGCCTTCTTCATTGCGACGCAGCTTGGCGAGAAACTTCATGGTATGTCTCCTGAAAAATAGCAGTCTTCTGTACCCGGTCCTTCCCGCCTGGCGTCTCGCTTCAGCGCTTCGGACAATCTTGGTTCTAGGGGGGAAGTGTTGAAAATTGCTTAAGTTGGAGTTTGCTTCAACTTGCGGAAATTGCGGCGTCCGATTTGGAGTAGATGCTGTTCCACATCGCCACGGTCTCGTCGGCGGCGCCGCTGATGGCGACCACGACGACCAGCACGATCATTGCCAGGATGAGACCGTATTCCACGGTGGTGGCCGCGGCCTGTTCCTTGAAGACTTGAAGGCTGATCGATCGGATGCTCATGCGTAAACCCACAGTTCTCCAGAACACTCCGGGGAGTGCCATGGGGGCGTTAACGAGTTCCTAAGAAGGGCGTCGAAGCTGGAAAGTTCCTTTACACCGCTCCTGGTGGTCGCCGTTGCGCTGGTGCGCGCGGACGGCTCCGTATTGATGCAGCAGCGACCGTTTGCGAATACGCATGGCGGCCTATGGGAATTCCCCGGGGGCAAGGTTGATCCGGGAGAAAGCCCCGAGCATGCCGCCGTCCGGGAGCTCCAGGAGGAACTGGGGCTGACGCTGGATGCGGATTTGCTGGAGGCGGTCGGTTTCGCGAGCGGATGGACCGGAGCGGAGGGCGAGGCGAAGCGCGAGGCGAAGCGCCGCTCGCTTGTCATTCTTCTTTACGCGTGCCGCCAATGGCAGGGCGAGCCGCATCCGCATGAGGCCGAGGCCATCGACTGGCTTGCCCCCGGGGCGATCGAAACCCTTGCAATGCCGCCTCTGGATTACCCGCTGGCGAGGGCCTTGTGCAAATTCCTGGAAGAAAGTTCGATATAGGCGTTGACGGGGGGCGGATCCCTTTCTATTGGCGCCACTCCAACGCGCCCGTAGCTCAGCTGGATAGAGCATCAGACTACGAATCTGAGGGTCGGACGTTCGAATCGTTCCGGGCGCGCCACTTTCCTCTCGGGGAAAATGTGGCCTTGGTTGGAAAGAAAATTGGCACGCGCCCGTAGCTCAGCTGGATAGAGCATCAGACTACGAATCTGAGGGTCGGACGTTCGAATCGTTCCGGGCGCGCCATTTTCCCGTCGAAAGGTCCCAGGCCTTTCGAGCCTTACATAGGGCATCATGCGCGCCCGTAGCTCAGCTGGATAGAGCATCAGACTACGAATCTGAGGGTCGGACGTTCGAATCGTTCCGGGCGCGCCACTTGCCACAAGACACGAAAAACCCCGCGAGGATCACCTCGGCGGGGTTTTTCGTGTCTGGTGCGAACCGCCCGGTGGCATCCGGGCGGTTGCCCCGCGCGAATCAGCTTCGCGCGGGTTCCGGCTCCGGGTTAGGCCCCGAAGTCGGGTGGGCTGCGGCGCGGGCAAATCCTCGCGACAGGCCGTGGTAGAGCTTTTCCTTGCAGACCAGCGTGCTGGCGGCGTCGGCGATGATCGCGGTCAGGAACAGCGGCACGATCATGCCGCGGCTTGCGGTGGTTTCCATAAGGATGATGACCGCCGTCAGCGGCGCGCGTACGACGCCCACAAAATAGCCGACCATGCCGAGCAGGATCACGGCGGGCATCGGGTCGTCCGGGAAGCACAGGGCGAGCAACTGGCCAAACCCGGCGCCGACCGAAAGCGAGGGCGCAAAGATGCCGCCGGGCGCTCCTGAGACGGCGGTGGCGGCGGTCGCCAGGAACTTGGCAGGGCCGAACCACAGCGAGGTATCATCCTGCCCCTCGATCATGTGGCGGGTGGTTTCGTAACCGGTGCCCCAGGTCGAGCCGTGGGTGACGATGCCGACCACGGCAACGACCAGGCCGCAGGCGAAGGCCAGCGTGACGGGGCGGGCGCGCACCGCCAGGAAAGCGGGATGGGCGCTGCGGGCGAAGGCCAGCATCATGCGGGCGAACAGGCCGCCCAGGATGCCGCCGGCGATCCCCGCCACGGGGGTCACCATCAGCACCGAGCGGACGTCGAGCGTCTGGCGCATCGCGCCGAAATAGACGTAGTCGCCCGCCACCGCGAGGCTGACGAGGCCGGAAATGACGACCGCGCCCATGACCAGCACGGCGACTTTCTGCTCGAACGCGGCGGCCAGTTCCTCGATCGCGAAAACGACGCCGGCCAGCGGGGTGTTGAAGGCCGCGGCGACGCCCGCCGCGCCGCCGGCGATCAGCACGCCTGCGGAGATCGGCACGCGCAGGATGCGGTGGCAGGTGACCATGATGGCCGCAGCCACCTGCACGGTAGGCCCTTCGCGGCCGACCGAGCCGCCTGCCAGCAGCATGAAGGTGGTGAGCAGCAGCTTCGCGATGGCGGTGGGCAGGGCGAGCAGGCGCGAGGAGGCAAGCTGGATGTCATGACCGGCGGCCATGACCTGCGGAATGCCGGAGCCCTTGGCGGCCGGTGCCCAGCGCAGGGTAACGGCGACGGTTGCGGCGAACACCAAGGGGGTGAGGATCAGCGGGGCGTAGCGATGCTGCGCCTGAAACTCGGTGAAGACCTTCTGTGCAAGGTCGCCCATGCGGGCAAAGACGATCGCGACCAGGCCGAGGGCGACGGCCCCGGCGATGGTGGCGGCGCGGCGGCGGGCCATGTCGATAGAGGCATCGAGACCGGGGACGGACTTCTGGAAGGTCCGGATATGCTCCAGAGGAGTCAAAGCAGGGGCCAATCGCTGGAGGGCAGGGAGGCGCCGCACCGAGCCGTGCGACGGGCTTGGCGCCCTATTGAGCCGTCCTCCTCCTGCCCGCAAGCATTTTACCGGAAAAATGCAGAGATCGGCGAGGGGCATGGAAAAGGCCGGGGCCGCACTGCGATCCCGGCCTTTCCTTTCGGCCTTTCCTTCGGGCAGGTCTCACCGGTTGGGAGCCGTCCGAAGGTCGGGCAAAGTTACTTGCCGCTGTTGCCGCCGGTCGCGCCCTGGACCGAGGCGGTGAACTGCGCGGCGGTCACGCCGATCGCCAGGCCGCCGTCGGCGGCAAGGCCGATCGCGGCCTTCTGCAATGCCACGGGCGTGCCGCCCTGCAGTGCGATGGTCACGTTGTCGCCTTCGACCTTGCTGACGGTGCCGATGACGACGCCGTCGCTGCTCTTCACCGGAGCGTCGGGGACCAGCGCGGCGGCAAGGGCCTCACCCGTCTTTGCCTGGGCGCCCTGGACGGCGGCTTCGAGCTGGACCTTGGTCATGCCGATCGTCAGGCCCTTCTCGCGCGTCGCGAACGCCGACTTGGGCAGGCCCGCGCGAGCGGTGCCGGTGTTGACGGTCACGACGTCACCCTGGACGGCCTCGATCGTACCCACTTCATTGCCATCGGTGTCGTAGACCTTGGCGCCCGCCGTCGGGCTGGCGCTTGCGGTTGCAGGAGCGGCGGCCGGTGCAGCCTGGGCCATGGCGGCGGCGGGCACGAGCGTGGCGGCGGCCAGTGCGGCGGCGATGATGGATTTCTTCATGGCGTACTCCTTCTCGACGCGGCCACCGCCCCAACGGCGACCGACTCGCTGCCCTCCAACGCGAGAGGGCTTGAAAAACAGGTCCGGAAATATTCACGACCCGGACGGCTTGGCCCGGCCATTTGGCCGGAGACCCGCTCCGCGCGCCGAGGCGCGTGGGAAGGAGCGGGGCGAAGACATGCTATGTTGCATGTGCGTAACGGTCTGGCGGCTGAACGGTGCCGGATCAACCGTTCGGATGAGCCGAGTTTGCGGTGAACCGCCGCTAATCCGCCGTTACGGTCGCTAGCTGCGGTGAACTGCGGATTCACCCCCAGGCGGCCTATCCATTGTCCCACGCATTGGCCCGCGCACTTGCCCTGTGGAACATGTTGCGCTCTTGTTCGCTTTGCACACGATTGCGTAATCGCGGATCAGGGGTCGGGCGGGTGGACGAACAGGACAAGGGGCACGAAACGGATCGGGGCGTGTCTCCTTCGGTGTGGCGCTATGCGATGGCTCGGCGTGCCCATGTGGTCATCGACGCCGCCGCCTACTTCGGGGTGATCCGCGAGGCGATGGACGAGGCGCGCCAGCGCATTTTCATGATCGGCTGGGATTTCGATTCGCGCATCCTGCTCTCGTCCGGGCGGCGCTGGTGGCAGGGCGGGCGCAAGGCGCGGTTTCCGGCGCGACTGGGTTCGTTCATCGTCTGGCTGGTGCGTACCCAGCCCGGTCTCGAGATCCGGCTGCTCAAGTGGAATTTCTCGCTGGTGAAGTCGCTGTTCCGCGGCACCATGGTGTTCGACCTGATCCGCTGGGCGGCGCGCAAGCGCATCCATTTCAAGTTCGACGGCGCGCACCCGATCGGGTGCAGCCATCACCAGAAGATCGTGGT
This sequence comes from Novosphingobium sp. KA1, assembly GCF_017309955.1. Lineage (NCBI taxonomy): Bacteria > Pseudomonadati > Pseudomonadota > Alphaproteobacteria > Sphingomonadales > Sphingomonadaceae > Novosphingobium > Novosphingobium sp. KA1. The sequence goes on from NZ_CP021247.1 coordinate 2,963,284, forward strand.
CATCGACGATGTCTTTGCGGCCTGCGGCGGCATCGACATGACCTCCGACCGCTGGGATACGCCCGACCACCGTCCCGGCGATCCGCGCCGCCGCAAGCCGAGCGGGCGGCTCTACGGGCCCTGGCACGACGTGACGATGGTCATGGAAGGCGATGTCGCCAAGGCGCTCGGCCAACTCGGCCGCGAACGCTGGAAGGTTGCCGGCGGGCAGGACATCGTCCCTTGTGCGCCGCAGGACTTCAGCCCCTGGCCGGGGAGCCTGCGGGCCGAATTCCACGATGTCGAGATCGGCATCGCGCGCACGCGCGCGGAGTATGGAGCCTGTTCGCAGGTTGCCGAGATCGAGGCGCTGTTTGTCGAGCAGATCCGCCGGGCCCGGCGCTTTGTCTACGCCGAGACCCAGTACTTCGCCTCGCGCGCGGTGGCCGAGGCGATCGCCGAACGCCTGCTGGAAGAGGACCCGCCCGAATTCCTCATCATCAATCCGCTTACCGCCAATGGCTGGCTGGAGCAGGTGGCGATGGACACCGCGCGCGTGGAACTGGTGCAGACCCTGCGCAATGCCGACCGGCTGGGGCGTTTCCACATCTTCCACCCGGTCGCCTCCGACGGCACGCCGATCTATGTCCATGCCAAGCTGATGATCGTCGACGACGAGATCCTGCGGGTCGGCTCGGCCAACATGAACAACCGGTCGATGGGGCTCGATTCGGAGTGCGACGTGTTCATCGATGCGGCGCGGCCGGCGAACGGCCATGTGGTTCCGGCGATCCGCGCGCTGCGCCTTCGCCTGCTCGCCGAACATTGCGGCGAGGAGGAAGCCGTGATCGCCGCGGCGCTGGATCGCCATGGCCGCATGGCCGAAATGATCGAAACTCTTGTGCCTGCGGGCAAACATCTCGAACGCTTGCCCTTGAAACATCTCTCCGATGCTGAAAGAGCGCTTGGCGAAAGCGCTCTGCTCGATCCGGAACGACCCGGGGAGATGTTCGAGCCGATCGAGCGGCGCGGTCTGTTCCGCCGCAAGGGGCAGCTCATGCGGCTGCACCTACAGGAAAGATTGCGAAGGAGTATCAAGGGATGAGCAGCCTGGTCGGTCCCGACGAGGACAGCCCTTTCGAAAAGAAGCCTGCGGTTCCGGACGAAGTTCAAGAGGCGATCCGCACCCTGATCCGCTGGTCGGGCGACGATCCGGAGCGCGAGGGCCTGCTCGACACGCCCAAGCGGGTGGCACGGGCGTGGAAGGAATATTGCCAGGGGTACGGCGAGGATCCGGCCATTCACCTCAGCCGCGTGTTCGAGGAAGTGGGCGGCTATGACGAAGTCGTGCTGCTCAAGGACATCCCGTTCCAGTCGCACTGCGAACACCACATGGCGCCGATCATCGGCAAGGCGGCGATCGCCTATCTGCCGCGCGATCATGTGGTCGGTATCTCCAAGCTGGCGCGCGTGCTGCAGGGCTATGCGCGCCGCCTGCAGATCCAGGAGCGCCTGACCGCCGAAGTGGCCGAATGCATCTGGACCCACTTGAAGCCGCACGGCGTGGCGGTGGTGATCGAGGCAAGCCATGCCTGCATGTCCGCGCGCGGCGTGCGCACGCCGGGCGTCAGCATGATCACCAGCCGCATGATGGGCACGTTCCTCGAGGACGAGCGCAGCCGCAAGGAAGTGCTGAGCCTGATGGGGTACTGAGAGGCCGTTGGGAAATCCGCGCGCAGCGGATCTGAAAACACTCTCTTATCCCCGTTTCCGCGAGGCCGGGGGGCTTGAAACGCCCCCCGGCCTGCGGCGATGGAGGCGTGGCGGCACCATTTGCGCCGCGCCGGGGGAAACGTGAGCGGTCGGAACGTTAGCGTCGAAGGGCAGGGCGGGCGCCTGCTGCGATATGGAGCCGCGCTGGTTCCGGCAGCGATGCTCTGCGTACTGTTGCTGCGCGCCGTCTGGGACGTCGATATCTTCTGGCAGCTCAAGCTGGGCGAGATCATTCTCACCCGCGGCGGCCCGGTTGCGCGGGAACCGTTCGCCGCGCTCCATCTCGGCGAGCCGCTTCCGGCGGTGGGCTGGCTGGCACAGGCGAGCATGGCCTGGGTGCGCTCGCTGGGCGGATGGGGCGCCTTGCGGGTGTTCGATTCGCTGGTCTGGCTCGGCGGCTTCTGGGTGATCGCCGCCGCCTGCCGCCGCCGCGGTGCGAGCGCGACGGCGGTGGCTCTGGCACTCGCGCTCTCGTTCTGTGCGGCGCTGCCGAGCGCCAGCATACGCCCGCAGAGTTTTGCCGCATTGAACTTCGGGCTCTTACTGGCGCTCATGCACTTGCGGCTGCGGCCGCTGGCGACGGTTGCACTGGGCGCGCCGCTGCTGGTGCTCTGGCAGAATTTCCACCCTTCGGTGAGCATCGGCGTGCTGACCCTGGGCATCCATGCCGCGAGCGGCCTGTTCGCATGGCTGCGGGATCGCGGCCGGCCCTTGCCGATAGCGGCGGCGGTGCTGACGCTGGTCGCCGTCGCGGCGATGTTCGCGACGCCGGACGGGGTCTCGATCCTCGACATATCGGCCACCAATACCGAGATGAGCCTTGCCATCGGTGCCAGCGAGTGGCGGCCGCTGTGGATCGAGGCGAACTGGACCAATGCCGTGCCGGTGCTGGCGGTCTTGCTGCTGACGCTGGGCATCGCGGCGCGCACGCGCCGGTTCGACATCGCCGAAGTGCTGGCCGCGCTGGCCCTGCTGGCGATGACGGTGCTGGCCTATCGTTTCGTGCTGTTCTGGGCGCTGGCGATGGTGCCGGTGATCGCGCGCGCTGCGACAGGGAAGGCGACCGGGCCGTCGCGGCAAGAGCCTGTGCCGCGCTGGCTTCCTGCCGTTGCCGTGGTGCTTGCCGCGCTGGCGCTGCCGTTTCTCGCGCCTACGCGCTTTGCGCCCAGCCTGCCGCTGGATGCGATCGACCGGCTTCGGCAGGAGCATCTGCGCGGAACCGTCTATGCCGATTTCCCGTTCGGCGGGCCGGTCATCGACGCCGGCTGGCCCGACTGGCGGGTGGCCTACGACGGGCGTTACTATCGCTACAGCCATGAGGAATGGCAGTACAACGGCGGTATCGAGAACGGCTATGTTCCGCTGGTCGACGTGATCGCCAAGTGGAACCCGGCGGCCTTTGTCATCCAGGAAGACCACAATGCGCCGCTTGCGGGCGAACTGGCGCATTCACGGCGCTGGAAGCGGATATTCCGCAGTTCGGACGGCGTGGTGGTCTATATACGCAGGACGTAGCGGGCGCGCTTATCTGCCGCGCGTGACCGGCACCAGTGCCCCCGTTACCGCTCGCGCCGCGTCTGAAGCCAGGAACTCGATCACCTCGGCAATCGCTTGCGGCTGCACCCAGGCGGAGAAATCGGCATCGGGCATGTCGGCCCGGTTGGTGGGGGTGTCGATGATGCTGGGCAGGACGGCGTTGACGGTGACGCCGGTGCCCGCCAGTTCCTCGGCCAGCGCTTCGGTCAGCCGGTGGACGCCGGACTTGGAGGCGGCGTAGGCGCCCATGCCCATGCCCGCCTTGATCGCCGCGCCCGCGCCGATGTTGACCACGCGCCCGGCAGCTGAGGCCTTGAGCATGGGCAGCGCCAGCTGGGTGATCGTGGCCGCGGTGGTCAGGTTCATCGCCTGCATCCTGGCCCAGGAGGCAAGCGATCCGCCTTCGAGCGTTTCCCAGGTGAAACCGCCCGCGACATTCACCAGCACGTCGATGCCGCCGTGCGCCGCGACAACCTGGTCGAGCGCCGCGCGGGTCGCGGCCTCGTCGGTAAGGTCGACGCCGCCGATGTCGAGCGCGCCTTCGAGCGCCTCCCTGGCCGAAGGCGCAAAGTCGATCCGCGTCACGCGGTCGCCCTTGGCGGCAAAAGCCGAGGCCACGGCATGGCCGAGCACGCCGAAACCTCCAGTGACGATAACCGAACGGGACATGGAAACTCCTCTCTTTGCTGCAAGGCTATAGCGCGGCGAAGAGAGGAACAAGCAGGGCCGGGCGTTCATCCGCAAGGAAGCGCCCCGCCGATGCCGAGGGCATGAAAAAAGGCGGCGCCTCCCGCGGGAAGCGCCGCCTTTCAAACCGTCAGCCTGAAATCAGAGCTGGCCGAGCATGTAGTCGGCCGAGCTGACTTCGAACGCGCCGGGTGCCTCGACGTTGAGCTGCTCGACGACGCCGTCGTTGACGACCATCGAGAAGCGCTTGCCGCGCTCACCCATGCCGAAGCCGGTGCCGTCCATGACGAGGTCGATGGCCTTCACGAAGTCGCCGTTGCCGTCGGCCAGCATCGCCACCTCGTCCGAGCCCGAGGCCTTGCCCCAGGCACCCATGACAAAGGCGTCGTTGACGGCGGTGCAGGCAATCGCGTCGATGCCCTTGGCCTTCAGTTCGGCGGCCTTGTCGACAAAGCCGGGAAGGTGCTTGGCCGAGCAGGTCGGCGTGAAGGCGCCGGGAACCGAGAACAGCGCGACTTTCTTGCCGGCGAAGAAATCGGCGGTCTGCACGGGCTCGGGGCCGCTTTCGCCGGCCTTGATGAGCTTCACGTCGGGCAGCTTGTCACCAACGGCGATGGTCATGGGAATGTCCTTTGTCTGCAAATGAATCGCGGAGGCGAGATATAGGCCTGTCGGCGAGCGGGGCAATGTCCCGTTCGTTAAGATGCCTTCACCGTACTGCGCAAACGGCTCGCAACCATCGTCTGCGAATCTTATCCACAGGGCGGAAAGCGCCCGGGGATCGGAGGAGCACCATGCAAAGCACCTGCCTTCATGAGCCGCGCGCGACGAAGCGCGCCGGCATGACACATCGCAAGTCGGAATTCCGCTTGCTGCTGGCCTCGCTGGTCGGGCTGGGGGCAGCCGTGGCGATCGGGATGGCCGATCCCGCCCATGGCCAGGAGATCGCTGCCGAGGCCGACCGGCCGCCAGCCGACTCCACGGCCGAGCAGCTTCGCCGGCTCGACATCATGCTGATGGTGACCGGTCTGCGCTGCCGCACCACGGTGGACGATTTCCAGGCCGACTACGGCGATTTCACCAGCAGCCACCTTGCCGAACTCAACGAGGCCGCGCGGGTCATGCAGGCCGATCTTGCCGAGCAGGTCGGGGAACGCAACGCGCGTCTGGCGCTCGACAAGATGAGCGTGATCATGGCCAACCAGTACGGCGCCGGGCACCCTTGGGCGAGCTGTTCGGAACTGCGGCAGGTGACGCGCGATCTTGCGCATACGCCGGGCCGGACCGCACTGGTCGCGGCGGCTACCCGGTTGTTCGGCCCCAGACCTGCGGTGCTGGCGGCGAAGTAGCCTCGGCGGTGCCGATCGGGACGATCCGGTCGGCCAGCCGGTCCACCTCGCCGCGGTCGTGGCTGACGTAGAGGATCGGCATGCGCAGCTCGTCGCGCACACGCTCGATCACGCGCAGGATTTCCTCGCGTCTTTCGGCGTCGACGGAGGCCAGCGGTTCGTCCATCAGCAGGAAACGCGGCCCCGAGAGCAGCGCGCGACCGATGGCCACACGCTGCGCCTCGCCGCCCGAAAGCGAGCGCGGCGCGCGCGTCAGCAGATGGCCGATGCCCAGCACGTCGAGCGTGGTGGGCACATCGAGCCAGCGGTGCTCGGGGCGGGCGCGCTTCCAGCCGTAGAGCAGGTTTTCGCGCACATTGCGGTGCGGGAACAGGCGCAGGTCCTGAAAGACATAGCCGCAGCGGCGACGTTCGGGAGGCAGATCGATCCCGGCGGCACTGTCGAACAAGGGCTCGCCTGCCACCGTGATGTGGCCTGAGGCCGGGCGCGCCAGTCCGGCGATCATGTCGAGCAATGTCGTCTTGCCCGCTCCGGACGGGCCGAACAGGGCGGTGAGGCCGCCCTTTTCGGTCTTGAACCGGTAATCGAAACGACGCCCGCCGCGCCGGAGCGTCACGGCAACGTCAAAGGACATGGTGCATCCCCTCGGCGCGGCCCCGGCGGGCCAGCCATTCCGACAGCACGAGCGCAATCAGCGACAGCAGCACCGACAGCCCGGCAAGGCGCGTGACCTGCCATTCCGAGCCGGGGATCTGCAGTGCATTGTAGATCGCCAGCGGCAGCGTGCGGGTCTCGCCGGGAATGTTCGAGGCGAACGTGATCGTCGCCCCGAACTCGCCGATCGAGCGGGCGAAGCCCAGCACCAGCGCGGCGAGGACCCCCGGCATGGCGAGCGGGAGGGTGACGCTGACGAACGTCCGGACCGGCCCGGCCCCCAACGTGCGCGCGGCTTGCTCGAGCTTGCGGTCAACCGCTTCCAGCGACAGCCGCATGGCGCGAACCATTAGCGGCAGCGCCATGACCCCGGCGGCCAGCGCGGCGCCGGTCCAGCGAAACAGGAAGGTCATGCCCAGCGCATCGGCGAAGAACCGGCCGAGCGGGGCATTGGGGGCCAGCGCGATCAGCAGCAGCCAGCCGGTCACCACCGGCGGCAGCACCAGTGGCAGGTGAACCAGCGCGTCGAGCAGGATCAGTCCCGGGAAACGCCAGCGGGCAAGCGCCCAGGCGAGCGCGAAGGCCACCGGCAGCACGCAGGCCATCGCCGCGCCGCTGACCTTGAGCGACAGCAGCAGGACTTCCCATTCCTCCGGGGTCAGTGCGCTCATGGGGCTGGCGGCTTACCGGGTTCCGAAGCCGAAGCGGCGGAACACGGCCTTGCCTTCGGCGGAGAGCAGGTAGCGGCGGAAGCCTTCGGCGTCGCGGTGGCGCGAGGCGGCCAGCAGCGCGACCGGATAACTGATCGGGGCATGCGAACTCGCCGGGAAAGTGCCCGCCACCCGGACGCCCGGATCGGCGCGGGCATCGGTGCCGTAGACCACGCCGAGCGGTGCCACGCCGCGCGTCACCAGTGCCAGCGCGGCGCGCACGTTCTCGGCCGGGGCGAGGCGGTCCTTCACCGAATCCCACACCCCAAGGCGGGTCAGCGCCTGCCTGGCGTAGATCCCGGCAGGGACGGCAGCGGGATCGCCGACCGCGAGGCGGCCATTGCCCAGCGCACGGGCGAGCGGGAAACCGGGCTTGACGGTGATGGCCTGCGTGCGGCTGCGCGGGGCGACCAGCACGAGGCTGTTGGTCAGGAACGAGACCCGCGTGCCCTTGCGCAGCAGGCCCCTGGTCTGGACTTCGTCCATCCATGGCTCGTCCGCCGAGACGAACATGTCGGCCGGGGCGCCCGCCTCGATCTGGCGGGCAAGCGCGGAAGAGGCGGCAAAGGAGATGCGCGGGCGCGGGTGGCCCTTGGCGGCCCACCCGTCCGCGGCGGCGGTCATCGCTTCCTGAAGGCTGGCGGCGGCAAGGACGAGCGGGCCTTCGCTCTGGGCCATGGCCGGGCGGCCGATCGCGGTGAGGGCCAGCAGCATGGAAAGAACAAGGGCAAGGGACCGGCGCACGTTCTGGGATCTCCGCATCAAGCTATATCGGGCTGTATATGGTCGTACCGGCCTTGCCTAGGCAATGCGGAATGTGTCCACGCTGCCTAGGCCTTTCGAAAGGACCGCTTTCGAAAGGCGCAACGACATGATTGTGCGGACGAAACGATCTGTTATCATGCCCTCAGGAAGCCCCTTGGCTTCTGGCCGCTACGTCAAAAAGGCGAGCGGATGGGGACTGGTGGGAGTGATCTGGGCCTCGTTCGTGCAATCATGCACGAGGCGGGAAAATCGCCAAAAGCGACGGCTCCAATCGCCCCACGCACGAAAGAGGATGCGTGGATGAAGGTCGCTGACGAGAGAATTATCCGTTTCGAACGCTCCGATCCGGCAGGCGCGGGCTTTGGCGCAGTGCTGGACGGCCAAGCGCGTGAAGGCTTGTCCGGCGGGCACGATGCCCGTTCGCTGATCATCGCGGTTGCGATGTGCGGTGTGTGCTGGCTCGGCCTTGGATATTTCCTGCTGAACTGACGCGCAGCGCTCATCCGCTTGCGAGGAACGCCTTCACGTCGGCCATGAAGCGGTCGAACTGGTCATGGTGCAGCCAGTGTCCGGCATCCTCGTACTCGATCAGGCGGGCGGTCGGGAAGTGCTCTATCCGGCCATCGGTCGAGGGGCTCTGCGCAAAGCTGTTCTTTCCCCAGAGCATCAGGATCGGGCAGGTGATCGCCTGCCACAGGTCGATCACGTCGCTGGTGGGCATGTCGGCCACCGACCAGACGTTGACGTAGTTGTCGAACTTCCAGCTCCAGGTGCCGTCCTCGTTGCGGTTGGTGCCATGGATGGTGAGGTGGCGGGCCTGATCGTCGGTGAGGAAGGAATTTTCCTCCTTCATGCGCTCATAGGCGTCGCGCCGGGTGGCGTACTTGCGCGGGGAGCGACCGGCGGCCTTGCGCTTGTCGTCGATCCATTGGCGCATGCGCACGACCACCCCGCGTTCCTCCATCTGCTGGCGGATGTGCCTGGGCGGACCGAGCCCCTCGATATTGACCAGCTTGTCCACCTTCTCGGGAAAGAGGCCGGTGAAGCGGGTGGCGACATTGCCGCCCAGAGAATGGGCGACGATCGTGACTTTCTCGTGCCCCAGCGTGTGCACCAGCTGCGCGAAATCATAGACCATCGCGTCCATGCTGTAATGGCCTTCGGGCGACCATTCGGAATCGCCATGGCCGCGCAGGTCCGGGCAGATCACGTGCCAGTCGCGCCGCAATTCCTCGGCTACCCAGTCCCAGCTGCGGCAATGGTCGCGCCCGCCGTGCTGGAGGATCAGCGGCGGCGCTTCGGCATTGCCCCAGTCGACATAGTTGAGCCGCAGGCGCTGCGAGACGAAGTGGTTGGAAGTAGGCCCGAGTTGATAGTCCATGCCCCAGCGTGAGCCGCCGCGTGGGGCCCGTCAACCACGGCGAAGCGATGATTTGCGGGGATCAAGTATTTCCATGAAGCCCGAAACGCTTGGCAAACCGGGGGTCTTGCCCCTATCTCGCGCCCCGACGATTTTCACGCATCGCATTCTTTGAGATCAAGGCCGGAGGCTTCGTAAATGGCGACCACGCACAAGACCCGCATGCTCATCATCGGCTCCGGCCCCGGCGGTCTGTCCGCCGCGATCTACGGCGCCCGCGCGGGCATGCAGCCGATCGTGGTGCAGGGTCTCCAGCCCGGCGGCCAGCTGACCATCACCACCGATGTCGAGAACTATCCCGGCTTCCGTGAAGTGATCCAGGGCCCCTGGCTGATGCAGGAAATGGAGGTGCAGGCCGTCCATGTCGGCACCCGCATGATGTACGACGTGATCACCTCGGTCGATCTCGAAGGCCCGACCTTCAAGGCGATCGGCGATTCGGGCGATGTCTACGAAGGCGAAACCCTCGTCATCGCCACCGGCGCGCAGGCGCAGTGGCTGGGCGTTCCGGGTGAGCAGGAACTGTCGGGCAAGGGCGTTTCGGCCTGCGCCACGTGCGACGGCTTCTTCTATCGCGGCAAGAAGGTCGTGGTCATCGGCGGCGGCAACACCGCGGTCGAGGAAGCGCTCTACCTCACCAACCACTCCGACGAAGTGACCCTGATCCACCGCCGCGACACGCTGCGCGCCGAAAAGATCCTGCAGGACCGCCTCTTCGCCAACCCGAAGATCAAGGTCGTGTGGAACCAGCGCGTCGAGCGTTTCCTGGACGGTGAGAACGGCGAACTGCGCGCGCTGGCCCTGATCGACACCCAGACCGGCGAGCAGAGCGAGATCCTCACAGACGGCGCTTTTGTCGCCATCGGCCACGCCCCGGCGACCGAACTGTTCAAGGGCAAGCTGCCGATGGACGAAACCGGCTACCTGCTGGTCGAACCCGGCACGCCCAAGACCGAAATCCCGGGCGTCTTCGCCTGCGGCGACGTGATGGACCACACCTACCGCCAGGCGATCACCGCCGCCGGTACGGGCTGCATGGCCGCGCTCGATGCCGAGCGCTACCTCGCCCACCGCGACTTCGCCGAAGCGGCGAAGGTCGAGGCATAAGTAGGTAAAAAGGGAAAAAGCAGGGGGTTAATACCCCCTGCACCCCCATTACCGTCTTTGTTTTACCCTGCGCTACGCGCCGCGCAGCACTTGCAGGGTTTGCTCCACGAGCCATTCCTGAGCCTGCGGCTCGACATAGCTATGGGTGGCGTCGGGGCGGGTTTGCAGGCGGGTGTCGGCCTTGCTCCAGTTCGCGATGAATGCGAGGCCCGTACGGTCTCTTCCGGCGATCAAGAAACGCACGCTTCCTTTGAAATCGGCAATCCCTGCTGCGATTTCCGCAGCTAGGCCCTTCGGCACGGCTGGAGCTGGGCGGGCTGCCGCTAGCAAGCTACGCAGCAGCGGCCCAACCGCGACTTTTCCGGTAAGCAGCCGCTTCAAGGCTGCCGGATCGGTAAGCCTGCGCCGATAGTGATCGCGCACGACTTCGGCGGGCGCCTCGTCGGCGGCATCCTCGTCGAACGTCCAGGGGTTGGACAGCACCAGCCCGTCCAGACCGGCCCCACCGGCGAGCATCAGCGCACTCGCCGCATCGCAATTGCCGAATGCGACCACGCGCGAGACGTGTGGGCACTGCGCGCGAAGGGCGGCCAGCGCCGCGGCCATGTCCGGCGCGCTGGAGCGGAAGCCCCGGTTGTCACCCTCACTGTCCCCCACGCCGCGCCGGTCGAAGCGCAGCACCGGATAGCCCTCGGCAGCGATCCGGGCGGCGAGAAGGGCCTGTCCGTTCCATGCCCCGGCCCGCGTCTCGTTGCCGCCGGAAACGATCAGCAGGGCCGTGGTGCCCGGCGCTTCGTCGAGGGTTGCCACAAGCTGCGCCCCCTCGCAGGCAAAGGTCAAATGCCGCCGGGTCATCCGCGCATCCCTTCGACCAGCAGCGCGGCGAGGGCATCGGCTTGCGCGCCGTCCTCGTCCGGCTCGGCCCGCAGCCACAGGCCGCTGCCGCCCAGTTGCTCCTGGGTGATGATCGGGACGGCGGGATCGGGCGCAAAGGCTTCCAGGTCGCGGAACAGCGCCGGGCCCAGCGCATGACCGGCCAGCACGATGCCATGGTCCTGCGCCGTCTCGGTCAGCGCCTCGCGCTTCTCATCCAGGCCTGCCTCCCGGCTCGCCAGGATGCGGGCCCGGATCATCGCGCGCAGGATATTGGCGCCTTTGACGGGTGCATAATGCCATGCGGGTAGCCCTGCGGGCGTGAACAGGCAGCCGCCGCGCAGCGCCAGCACATGCGTTGCGCGGAAATGACCGGCCGCCGCCGTCATCGAAGCGCGCCATGTTTCGGCGTCCTGATCGCCAAGCGGGCGCAGGCTTTCGTTGGTGCCGGGAAAGTCGGGCACGAAGCTATCGATACCGCCCCTGTCGAGCCGGCGCATCACCTCCGCGCAGAACCGCCGCAAGCGGTTTGCCTCCTCGAACAGGGCCGGGACGATCAGCAGGCGCAAGGCGCGGCCGGAATCGCAGGCGAGGGCGTATTCCTCGCCGGTTCCCCCATGAGGCAAAGGGCAGGGCCAGAGGTGCGGGGTCATCGGTCGATCCCCCCATGAAGACCGCTCAGGCGGCGGTGCGCTTGGCCTTGGCAAAGTCCAGCAGGCCGCCGAACGTCTCCAGCATCTCGCCGTCGATCTCGTCGTCCTCGATGATGATGTCCAGCCGGTCTTCCAACTCGGTCAGGAGACCCGCGACGGCCATCGAATCGAGTTCGGGCAGGTGTCCGAACAGGCCGGTATCGGCTTGGAAAGTCTCGGCTTGTCCCTGCTTCAGACCCAGCACATCGGTCAGGATGCGGCGCAGCAGCAGGTCGGTATCGTCTTGCATGGCCCCTCTCTTCGGGCATTGTCTTAACCTTTCGCGCCTCTAGCCGCGCTTCGCGGCTGCGGCAAGGCGCCGCGCGCCGTGTTTGGCGATTGCCCGCCAGATTCTGGGCCAGTTTCTGGGATCGAGCGGGCGGTAGATGTCCAACCTGTACCGCGGCCGCACAATTTCCATCCAGTCGCGCTTGTAGGGATCGTCGCCGGTGCCGAAGTCCACGAGGTCGACCTTGTCGATGTCGATGACATGACGGAACAGCGCCGCGCTCAGCACCGATCCGGGCGAGAGCGCCTTGGCGCTTTCGCGGTGGGCGAGCTTGTGGATCCACGCGGTGCCTCCTTCCACGGTCCACATCTGCGCCGCCACCGCCTCACCGCCTGCATGGGCAACGCCAAGACGCAGACGCCCGGCCTTGCCCTCGGCAACCGCAAAGGCGCGCAGGAAAGCGGGGCTGCCCTCGGCGTCTTTCCAGCTTTCGGCATAGATCTCTTCGTAGGCCGACCATGCCCCGGCATCGAAGTGATCGAAGATCGTCGTCGCGACTTTGCCCGACTTGCGCTTCAGCGTCGTGCGCAGCGGGCCGGGGCGCGAGGCGAGATAGTCCTCATAATCGCGCCCACCAACCGGCAGTACATGATTGGAATCGCAGACTTCACGCAAGACGACCCATCCCGCCTTGCGGAAGGCGCGGGAAAGCACGCTGGCACTGTCGTCCTCGTCAGGAACGCCTTGCAGTGAGACGCGGTGCGTGGACCGGGCGAGGTCTCGTGCCAGCGCGGTCAGCAACCGTTCGTCGGATAGCATCGGCCGAAAACGAAAGGTGTACCAATTTGATAGACCTCTGATCTCAGAATGATTCGAGGTTAGTGGCAGCACCGCGATGTCGCTGACGGTGCGCGCCGTGGCGATCAGCGGAGCAAGGTCGCAGTGCTCGGCCAGCATCGTGAACCACTCCAGCCGGTCGAAAGGTGCGTGCTGGTTGCTCTCGGAAAGCCACAGCGCTAGCTGGCCGTCCGATTGCACTTGCTTAAGATCGCGGTGATAATCGATCTTTACCACGTAGCCATGAACCTCTTGCGGAGCCTTCCCTCGACATGAGCGGCATTGCCGAAAACCCGATCCTGCCGCTCGACCATCTGGCGCTGCGCGGGAGCGACGATGCCCCCGCACTGGTGTTGCGCGGCGAGACGCTGGACTACAAGGCCTTAAGATCGCGTGTCTCGCGTCTTGCCGCATGGCTGGCGCAGGAAATTCCCGAAAAAGGCGCGCGTGTCGCGACCTGGGCGGCCAAGGGGGAACTGACTTGCCTGATGCCGCTGGCGGCCGCGCGGGCGGGACTGGTCCACGTTCCGATCAATCCCCTGCTCAAGCATGCGCAGGTTGCCCATATCCTGGCCGATAGCGGCGCGGTGATGCTGATCGCTACGCCCGCCCGGCTGGCGACGCTGGGCGAAGGGGATGTGCCCGATACTTGCCAGCGTTTCGAGGAAGGTGCCGCACTCGTCGCCGCCGAAGCGCTGGGCGGCAACCTGCCGCCGTCCGCGGCCGACCCCGATGACCTTGTCGCGATCCTCTACACCAGCGGTTCCACCGGGCGGCCCAAGGGCGTGATGCTCAGCCATGCGAACCTCTGGCTGGGGGCCGATGCGGTCCATGACTATCTGGGGCTGGCGGCGGACGACCGGACGCTGGCGGTGATGCCGCTGTCTTTCGATTATGGGCAGAACCAGTTGCTCTCGACCTGGCATGCCGGGGGCTGCGTGGTGCCGCTCGACTACCTGATGCCGCGCGACGTCGTGAAGGCGGTGGAACGCCATGACATCACGACGCTCGGCGCCGTGCCGCCGCTCTGGGTGCAGATCACCGAAGTGGACTGGCCTGCCGGGACCGCCGCGAAACTGCGGCGTCTCACCAATACCGGCGGTGCGCTGACGGTGGACCTCGTCCGCCGCATGCGCAGCCTGTTCCCGGACGCGCGCCTTTTTGCGATGTACGGCCTGACCGAAGCGTTCCGCTCGACCTATCTCGATCCCGCCCTGATCGACAGCCATCCGACCTCGATGGGCAAGGAAATTCCCCACGCTGAAGTCCTTGTAATCAATGATTTGGGTGAAATTTCTCAGGATGATGAGGAAGGCGAGCTGGTCCATTCCGGGCCGCTCGTGGCGCAAGGCTACTGGCAGGACCCGGAGCGCACGGCGGAACGCTTCAAGCCTGCTCCGGCGGCGTCGCGTTATGGCGGCATGGCCGTGTGGTCGGGCGACCGGGTTCGGCGCGATGCCCAGGGGCTGCTCTATTTTGTTGGGCGTCGTGACGCCATGATCAAGTCGGCGGGCAATCGCATCAGCCCGCAGGAAGTCGAGGAGGCCGCGCTGGCGACCGGGCTGGTGCTCGAAGCCGCGGCGCTGGGGGTGCCCGATCCCAGGCTGGGTCAGGCGGTCCACCTTGTTGTCCGGGGGGCTTCGGAAAGTTCGGAACGGGAACCAGAATTGCTGCGCAAGCTCAAGGAAGATTTGCCGAATTTCATGATCCCCAAGGCCATCCACTGGCGCAAGGCGATGCCGATCGGCCCCAATGGCAAGATCGACCGCACCGGGCTGGCGGCCGAATTGGCGGCCCAAGTGGCGGGAGCGGTTTCGTGAAGCCGCTGGGGCCGATCCCGGCAGGCTATGATGCGATTGGCGGCGTGCTGGCGGTCGGCGGCAGGCCGGTGACCGATTGGGCGGAACAGGCCGGCGATACGCCCTTGTTCCTCTACAGCGCCGATCTGGTCCGCCAGCGGGTGGCGCAGTTGCGCGCGGCGATGCCGGCGCGGCTGGCGCTGCATTACGCGGTGAAGGCCAATCCCTTCGCGCCGCTGCTGGGCTTGATGAGCGGGCTGGTCGACGGGTTCGATATCGCCTCGGGCGGCGAACTGGAGATTCTGCGCGGCGCGGGAATCGAGCCCGGCAAAGTCAGCTTTGCCGGGCCGGGCAAGCGCGACCGCGAACTGGAAGCGGCCATTTCAGCAGGCGTGACGCTCAATCTGGAATCCGAAGCCGAAGCACGGCGGGTATTTGCGATCGGCGAGAAACTTGGCCGCGCGCCGCGTCTGGCCATTCGCGTGAACCCGGATTTCGACCTCAAGGGGTCGGGCATGAAGATGGGCGGCGGTGCCAAGCCATTCGGCATCGATGCGGCGCGGGTGCCGGCACTGGTACGCGAGGTCGCTGCCAGCGGGGCCGAGTGGCGCGGCTTCCATATCTTTGCGGGGTCGCAGGCGCTCGACGGGGCCGCGATTGCCGAAACCCAGGGCCAGGCACTCGACCTTGCCGCGCGGCTGGCGGAGGAAAGCGGTGTGGCGCTGCCGCACTGCAATCTCGGCGGCGGGCTGGGAATTCCCTATTTCCCGGGCGACGTCCCGCTCGATCTCGCGCTGGTGGGCGGGCGTCTGGGCGCACGTTTCGAAACCCTGCCCGACAGCCTCGCCCAGACCGATTTCTGCATCGAACTCGGCCGCTATCTGGTGGGCGAGGCGGGCGTCTACATCGCCCGCGTGGTCGACCGGAAGGAAAGCCATGGCGAGATCTTCCTCGTCACCGATGGCGGGCTGCATCACCAACTGGCGGCTTCCGGCAATTTCGGCACCGTGGTGCGGCGCAATTATCCATCCGCCATCGCCACGCGCTTTGGTGCTCCGGTGGAGGAGGAGGCCTCGATCGTCGGTTGCCTGTGTACCCCGCTCGACAAGCTGGCGGACAAGGGCGGTTTCCCGCGCGCCGAAGTGGGAGACCTGATCGCGGTGTTCTGTGCGGGAGCTTACGGAGCCAGCGCCAGTCCGGCCGCGTTTCTGGGGCAGGGGCCGGCCCGGGAAATGCTGGTTTGAAAGCGCGTTAACACAAATGAATGACCTGTCTCATTTTGGGACTTTCGCGGATGCGTGGTAATTTGGCTAACGCAATGTTCACCCTTTTAACCGATAGCGGAGGCTGAATTCTGCCATATCCGCGATCGGGAAGCATCCGGTCGGGAGCTGGTGCTGGAGGGAAGAACCTATGTCGTACCCCCGTTTTGCCCGACTTCTCGGAGGCGCCGCGCTGGCCAGCACGGTGCTCGCCGGGTGCGCGGGCGGGGCCTCGCATCCCGAATTGCCGCCCGCGCAGTTCGTGGCGATGCAGGAAGGCCCCGGCGAGGAATACGTGATCGGCCCGCTCGATCAGCTCACGATCTTTGTCTGGCGCAATCCGGAACTCGGGGCGAAAGTGCAGGTGCGGCCCGACGGGCGCATCACCACCCCGCTGATCACCGACATGCCCGCCGTCGGCAAGACGCCGGCGATGCTGGCCGAGGATATCCGCCTCCAGCTCTCGCAGTACATCCAGGATCCGCTCGTCTCGGTGATCGTCGATGGTTTCGCGGGCACGTTCAGCCAGCAGATCCGCGTGGTCGGCGCTACCGAAAAACCCGCCTCGATCCCCTATCGCGCCAACATGACCGTGCTCGACGCGATGATCGCGGTGGGCGGTCTGTCGGAATACGCTGCCGGAAACCGCGCCAAGCTGATCCGTTTCGACAAGTCCAGCGGCACCCAGAAGGAATATGCCCTGCGGCTCGGCGACTTGCTCAAGAAGGGCGACAGCAAGGCCAACGTGATGCTGAGCCCGGGCGATGTGATCATCATTCCCGAGAGCATGTTCTGAGGAAGGCGCGGGGGAGATGAACGGCCTGTACGAAGAACTGATGGGGGCGATCTACAGCGTCTGGCACCGGCGCTGGATCGCGCTGGCCGTTGCCTGGGCGGTCTGTCTTGCCGGTTGGCTGGCGGTGGCCCTGATCCCCAACGCCTACGAATCGCAGGCGCGTATCTTCATCCAGCTGGACGATGCCCTGGCCGAGCAGGTCGGCATCGGCGTGGCCGACAAGAAACGCGACATCGAACGTATCCGCCAGACCCTGACCAGTGCGGTCAATCTGGAAAAGGTCGTGCGCGGCACCCGCCTTGGCAACACCATCGCCTCGCCCAGCCAGATGGAGCAGGCCGTGCTCCAGCTGGGCAACAAGGTGAAGGTCGTCAGCCAGGAGGACAATCTTTTCGAGATCAGCGCCACGGCCGACTACCGCTCGTTCTCGGATGCCGAAAACGCCACGCTCTCGCGCGAGATCGCCCAGAAGATGATCGACATCTTCCGCGAGGAAAACCTTTCGGGCGACAAGGGCGACATGGTCGAGACGATCAGTTTCGTGAACCAGCAGCTGCGCCAGCGTGAGAAGGAACTGGAAAGCGCCGAACAGCGCCGCACCGCCTTCGAGGCGCAGCATCCCGAACTGGCGCAAGGCGGCGTGGCGGTGGTGCAGCGGCTCGATGCCTCGCGCACCCAGCTGCGCGACGTCGAGGCCGATCTCATCGCCGCGCAGAGCGCGCTGGCGGCCATGGACGGCCAGCTCTCCAGCATCCCGCGCACGATCCCGGGGGCGGGCGGCGGCGGGGCGGGGGCGGCGCTATCCCGTGCACAGGCGGACCTCGCCTCGATGCGCGCGCGGGGCCTGACCGACAATCACCCCGACGTGATCGCCGCACGCAACCAGATCGCCGCGCTCAGGGGACCGGCCGCGCAGGAGGCGGCCAGCGGCAGCGGCACGCCGAACCCGGCCTACAGCTCGCTGCAGTCGATCCGGGCGGAGCGCCAGGCATCGGTGCAGGCGCTGCTTGCCCGCAAGGCCGGGCTCCAGTCCGACATCGCCTCGCTGACGGCATCGGCGATCCAGGACCCGGAACTGGCGACCCAGGCCCAGCGCATCAACCGTGACTACGACGTGCTCAAGGACCAGTACGACAAGCTCCTGCAGGACCGCGAGGAACTGCGCCTGCGCGGCGAAGTGAAGACCGGGCGCGAGGCGGTGAAGTTCCAGGTCGTCGATCCGCCGACGAGCCCGCGCAAGCCGGTGGCACCCAACCGCCCGCTGCTGCTGCTGGGCGTGCTGATCGCCGGTATTGGCGGCGGCTGCGTGGCGGCCTTCGCGCTCGGCAAGGTGCGTTCGGTGTTCGCCACCAGCGCGGGCCTCGAAAAGGCGACCGGGCTGCCGGTGCTCGGCGCGATCTCGCAGCACATGACCGATAGCGCGCGCGCCTTGCGCTGGCGCGGGATCAAGCTGTTCTGCGGTGCCGGCGCGGCGCTTTGCGGTCTTTTTGTTGTCCTGCTCGCGGTGGAGTTCATCCAGCGCGGCACGGTGACGTAAGGGACGTGACGATGACGGATCAGAGCAGCGTTGCCCGGAGCACCCCCATCATGCCCGACGACACCGAACCCAAGCCCCGCCCCCGCGAGTCCTTGCTCGAGCGGGCGGCAGGCCGCTTCGATTTTGCGCGCGTGACGCCGCCGGTGGTTCCTCCAGTGGCGCCGCCGGTCGCTGGCCCGGTGCCTCGCCCAGAGCCTCGCCCAGAGCCTCGCGCCGCCCTTGCGCCGGCAGTTCAGCCGATGGTGGAAGTGCCTGCCGCTGACATTCCCGAAGCCGCTCCAATTCCTGAAGCCGCCCCGGCAGAGCCGGCAGCGCCGCTCATGGCGACGCCGCCGGAGGCTGCCCCGTTCGCCCGTCCGCTTGCCGATGCCAGATTGCTTCCGGTGGTCTTTTCCGGTCCCCGCCACCCGGTGGACCGTGAGCATTTGCGCGAGCAGGGGCTGATCGAGCCGGAAGGTGCGGTAAGCGCGCTCCTCGAAGAGTTCCGTATCGTCAAGCGCCGGTTGCTGGTCCAGGCCGCCGACCTGCGCCGCCAGAACGCCGGTCCCGCCGCCCAGCGCATCCTGATCGGCTCGCCGCATCCGGGCGAGGGCAAGACCTACTGCGCGCTCAATCTCGCACTCGCGATCGCGGCGGAGAAGGAAAGCGAGGTGCTGCTGGTCGATGCCGACTTCGCCAAGCCCTCGATCCTCTCGGCGCTGGGGCTGCCGGGCGGCCCGGGCCTGATGGACGCACTGATGGACGAGCGCATCGACGTCGCCGACTGCGTGCTGGGCACCGACGTGCCCGGTCTCTGGGTGCTGCCCGCGGGCGATACCACCGTCAACGACAGCGAATATCTGTCCTCCTCGCGCGCGGCGGAAGTGCTGAACCGGCTGACCGAGGGCACCACGCGCCGCATCGTCATCTTCGATTCCCCGCCTGCGCTGGCCGCATCGCCCGCCGCCGAATTGGCCAAGCATGTCGGCCAGGCGGTCGTGATCGTGCGGGCGGACCGCACCGGGCAGGGCGCCATCGACGATGCGGTGTCGCTGCTGGCGGCCTGTCCCAACGTGCAACTGCTGCTCAACGGGGCACAGTTCAGCCCGAGCGGACGGCGCTTCGGTGCCTACTATGGGTATAGCGGATGAAGCCTGTCCATTTTCTCTCCAGCCTGGCCGGTGTGCTGGGGGCGGCGCTGCTGGCTCCCTCGGGCGGCGCGGCGCAGACGATCGGTTACGATGCGACCACTCCGAGCGGTGGCGCAAGCGCTGAGGGCGATGCCGTGTCCGACAAGGCATCCCGCCGCAGCGGGAACGGCCAGAAGGGCGCGCGCCGCCTGGAAGTCACGCCCTACATCGAAGTCGACCAGGTCGTCACCGCCGAACTTTCGCCGGGCAATGACGTGCTGACCTGGACGCAGCTTTCGGTCGGCGCCGATGCCAGCATATCGGGGCGCAACAACGCGCTGTCGGCCTCGGTCCGCTACCAGAAGCAGATCGGCTGGGGCAGGGCGCGGGACGGGGACATCATCAGCGGCGTCGCGCGCGGCTACACCACGCTGCTGCCCGGCCTGACGCTGGAGGCAGGCGCGCTCGCCACCCAGGCGCGTGTCGGGAACGACGGTTCGGCCCTGTCCGGCGGCCTCGTGCCGGGCTCCTCGCGCACCAACATCTATTCGGTCTACGGCGGCCCGTCGTACCAGACGCGCGCGGGCGACATCGATCTCAAGGCGAACTACCTGCTCGGCTATACGCAGGTGGAGCAGCCCAATGCTTACGTGGTCGCGCCGGGTAGCGATGCCGCCGACATCTTCGATCACAGCGTGTCGCAGATGGCCAATGTCGAGGCCGGGGTGAAGCCGCATGTGGTGGCCCCGGTCGGGCTCGGCGTCGGCGGCAGCTTCTATCAGGAGGACGTCTCCAACCTCGACCAGCGCGTGCGCGACCTGCAGGGGCGGGCCATGGTCACGGTGCCGGTCAGCCGCACCGTGCAGGTGGTCGGTGCGCTGGGTTACGAGGATGTCGAGGTCTCCAGCCGCGACGTCCAGCGCGATGCCGACGGCAACCCGGAGATCGGCAGCAACGGCCGCTACAAGACCAACAAGAGCGCGCCGCGCGAACTGGCCTACGACGTCAGCGGCCTGCTGTGGGATGCGGCGGTGATGTGGCGGCCGAGCCCGCGCACGTCGCTTTCGGCCCATTTCGGGAGGCGGTACGGCGGCACGGCCTATGGCGGCACGCTGGCCTGGGCGCCCAACGACCGCAGCAGCCTGAGCCTGGCGGTCTACAACAACCTTTCGGCCTTCGGCGGCCAGCTCAACCGGACGCTCGATTCGCTGCCGGACGATTTCACGGTGGTGACCAATCCGGTGACGGGTGACTTGCGCGGCTGCGTGTCCTCGATCGATGGCGGCAACTGCCTTTCGGGCGCGCTGGGCTCGGTGCGTTCGGCGGTGTTCCGTTCGCGTGGGTTCGCGGCGAGCTATGCCACCCGGATCGGCCGTCTCGATGCCGGGATCGGTCTCGGTTACGACCGGCGCAGCTATATTGCGCGGGAAGATTCCATCCTCGCCGCCGCCAACGGCGTGGTCGACGAGAACTGGTGGCTGAGCGCCTACCTGTCCGGCCGCCTCGGCCGCGAGGCGGGCTGGTCGACAAGTGTCTATGCCAACCTGCTGTCCAGCAACGATCCGCTGACCGGAGACAGCATGGGCTATGGCGGCAGCATCTCGTATTATCGGATGCTTGCGCGGCGATTGCGCGCTACTCTGGCCGTGAGCATCGACGGATCGAGCCGCGATGACGCCTTGATCGACGATTACTGGACCGCATCGGCTCTCGCCGGGCTGCGGTACAGTTTTTAAGAATTTCGCGGGAGAACAGCGAAATGTTCGAAGACTTCTACGGGCTCAGGGCGAGGCCTTTCCAACTCACCCCCGATCCGGCGTTCTATTTCGAGAGCGCGACGCACCGCAAGGCGCTGTCCTACCTGGGCTACGGGCTGGCGCAGGGTGAGGGCTTCGTGGTCATCACCGGCGAAGTCGGTGCGGGCAAGTCGACACTGGTCGCGCACCTGATGGCGACCATCGATCCCGCGCGGCTCACCGCCGCGCTGGTCGTGACCAGCGCGCTCGACGGCGAGCAGATCGTTCATGTCGTCGCACAGGCCTTCGGGCTGGCGGTCGAAGGCCATGACAAGGCCTCGGCGCTCGGCGCGATCGAGAGTTTCCTCCACGCCGAGGCACGGGCCGGACGGCGCTGCCTGCTGATCGTCGACGAGGCACAGAACCTCTCGGTCGCGGCGATCGAGGAACTGCGCATGCTGTCCAACTTCCAGCTTGGCGCGCATCCGCTGCTGCAGACCCTGCTGCTGGGCCAGCCGGAGTTCCGCCAGCTGCTGCTTGAAAGCGACCAGCTCGAACAGCTGCGCCAGCGCGTGATCGCGACCCATCACCTGACCGCGATGACCGCCGAGGAAGTGCGCGGTTATATCGAGCATCGTCTTGCCTGTGCCGGATGGCAGGGCAGCCCGAGCTTCGACGAGGCGGTCCACGCCCGCATCCATGCCGCCACCGGCGGCATCCCGCGCCGGATCAACCAGGTGCTCAACCGCCTGCTGCTGCTCGGCGCCGTCGAACAGCGTTCGCGGATCGAGGTGGCGATGCTGGAGGAAGTGCTGGGCGAACTGGATGACGACGGCGCGATCGCGCTGGTCGCTCCCCAGGCCAGGGCGGCGCAACCGCTTCAGGCGGCGCCGGCCGCTACCGTAGCCGAACAGGTCGCACAGGCGCCGGCCGGGGCCGGCCTCGACGCGGCGGCGGCGGCGGCGATGATCGAAGCGGCGCTGGCGCACCGCGATGCCCAGATCGACGAACTGCAGCAGGCCGTGCTGGAAGTCGCCGCTTCTGCCGAACATGCGCGTCGGGTTGCATCCGAAAGCGGCGCTTCGGCGCACGACGCCGCGCCGGCCGCCGCGTTGCAGGAGCAGCTTGCCGATGCCCGGGCGCACATCGCCCGCCTTGAAGCGCGGATCGAGGAGCAGGAGGCCACGCTGCGCCACATGCTGACGATGCTGATCGAATGGTTCGAGGGCGGCGAGCAACGCGCCGCCGCCTGACGGCACCCGAGAACAGAGCACACGGAGTGCGAGACATGACGGACACGCGGCCGGTCAATGCGCTTACGGTCGATGTCGAGGACTGGTTTCAGGTCGGTGCCTTCGAGACCGTGATCGACCGCGCGGACTGGCCTTCGCTGCCCTGCCGCGTGGAGCGTAACTGCGAGGAGATCCTGGCGCTCTTTGCCGAGGCGGGCGTTGTCGGCACGTTCTTCACGCTGGGCTGGATCGCCGAGCGCCATCCCGCGGTCGTGCGGCGCATCGTCGAGGCGGGGCACGAGATCGCCAGCCATGGCTGGGATCATGAGCGCGTGTTCCGCATGGACGCGCGCCGCTTCGGGGAAGACCTGTCGCGCGCGCGGCGCACCATCGAGGATGTGGCGGGCGCGGCGGTCACCGGCTACCGCGCGCCGAGCTTTTCGATCGACGCGCGCACGCCCTGGGCCTTCGATGTGCTGGCCGAGCAGGGCTACCGCTATTCCTCCAGCGTCGCGCCGGTCGTGCACGATCATTACGGCTGGCGCGAGGCGCCGCGGTTTGCGTTCCATCCGCTCCCCGGCCGCGATTTTGTCGAAATCCCGGTGACCACGGCACTGTTCGCCGGGCGCCGGCTGGCGGCGGGCGGCGGTGGTTTCTTCCGGGTGCTTCCCTATGGTTTCTCGCGCTGGGCGATCCGGCAGGTGAACGGCGAGGGGCGCCCGGCGATCTTCTATTTTCACCCCTGGGAAATCGATCCCGGCCAGCCGCGTGTCGACAAGGCGCCGCTGCGCTCGCGGCTGCGCCACTATACCAATCTCGGCGTGATGGCCGACAAGCTGCGGCGGCTGGTGGGGGAATTCCGCTGGGGCCGGATGGACGAACTGGCCGCGCGTGAAGCCCTGCGGGCGACGGCGCTGGCCGCATGAATGCGCCCTTCGTGCTGCCAGGCAGCATGCGCCTGCTCGATCTCGACGATCCCGGCGAACTGGCGCGGATCGAGGGCTTTCTCGCCCGGCATCATGGTGCGTCCGCGTTCCACCGGCCCTGCTGGTTCGTCTCGGTGGCCCGCGCCACCGGCAATCGCGCGCTGGCTCTGGTGCAGGAACGCGGGGGCGAGATCGTTGCTTTCCTGCCGCTCGATGCCATCCATTCGCCGGTCTTCGGACGCCTGCTTGCCTCCAGCGGCTTTGCCGTCGGCGGCGGCCTGCTGACCACCCCGGACGCGGACGAGGGGGCGGTCTTTGCGGCGCTGGAGGAACTGGCGCTGCGCCTCGCGTGCCCGTCGATCGAACTGCGCGGCGGCGTGCTGCCCGAAGCCTTCGGCGGCTGGTCACACAAGCGCGAAAGCCACTGCAACTTCGCGCGCGCGCTGGCGGCGGACGACGAGGCCGAATTGCTCGCCATTCCCCGCAAGCAGCGGGCGGAAGTGCGCAAGGGCCTGGCGGGCGATCTGCAAATCGAGACCGGATGCGGCGAGCGGGACCGGGCGGCGCACTATGCCGTTTTTGCTGAAAGCTATCGCAATCTCGGCACTCCGGTATTCCCGCGCGCGCTGCTCGATTCGGTGATCGACGGTTTTGGAGACGATGCCGACATCCTCACCGTGCGCCATGGCGGAGAACCGGTGGCCAGCGTTATCACGCTCTATCACCGCGGCGCTGCAATGCCCTACTGGGGCGGCGGCACCCATGCCGCACGAGGGCTGCGCGCCAACGACCGCATGTATTTCGAACTCATGCGACACGCCCGCGCGCGCGGCTGCAGCCATTTCGATTTCGGCCGCTCGAAAACCGGCAGCGGGGCCTATCATTTCAAGCGCAACTGGGGCTTCGAACCCGAGCCGTTGAGCTACGCCAACTGGACGGCCCCGGGCGCGAAAAAGCGCGATGCCGATCCAACCAGTGCCGGGCTCTCGTTGCAGATCAGGCTGTGGCAAAAATTGCCGCTTGCGGTGGCCAATCGGCTGGGGCCGCTGGTCGCCCGAGGGATCGGATGATGGAAATCCTGTTCCTCGCCCACCGTATCCCGTTTCCGCCCGATCGCGGTGACAAGATCCGCTCCCATCACGTGCTTAGGTGCCTTTCAGCCATGGCTCAGGTGCATCTAGGTTGCTTTGCGGATGACCCCGAAGACCGCGCCTGCGAAGGCGATCTGGCGGCCATGGCGACCAGCCACCTGCTGCTCGAACGCCGCAAATCCCTGCCGGTCGCGGGGCTTGAGGCGTTGGCCGGCGGGCTGCCGATCAGCGTCACCGCGTTTCGCGACCGCCGCATGGCACGCTGGGTGGAAAAGAACCTCCAGGCGCGTCCGATCGGTGCTATCTATCTGTTTTCCGGGCAGATGGGGCAATATGTACCCGATGGTTTTTCCGGCCGCGTGATCGCCGATCTGGTCGATGTCGATTCGGCCAAGTTCGAGGCCTATGGCGCTGCGGGACGAGGTTTCCGGGCCTGGATGGAGCGCCGTGAAGGCCGCCTGCTGCGTGCCGAGGAAAGCCGGATCGCCCGCCGCTCCCACACCACGCTACTGGTCAGCGAAGCCGAGGCTGCCCTGTTCCGTCAGCGCCTTGATGATCCGCGATGCGCGGTCGCTGCACTGGGCAACGGGATCGACAGCGCGGTCTACCATCCCGCCGCGGTCATACCGGAACCGGCGATGGCGGGTTGGCCCGCGCCGCGCCTCGTGTTTACCGGACAGATGGACTACGCGCCCAACATCGCCGCCGCAGAGCGGGCGATCAATCGGATCATGCCATTGGTTCGTAAGCGCTTTCCTGGCGCAAGCTTCCATGTCGTAGGGCGCAATCCCCCGCCGTCTCTGACCCGCCATGACGGGCAGGACGGCATCCGCATCTGGGGGCGTGTCGCCGACGTGCGGCCTTTCCTGGCAGCCGCCGACATGGCGCTGGTGCCGCTCGAAATCGCGCGCGGCGTGCAGAACAAGGTGCTCGAGGCGATGAGCATGGGCTTGCCGGTGGTGCTGTCGCCGGGGGCAGCCACGGGTATCGGGGCGCAGGATGGCCGGGAATTTCTGGTTGGAACCGACGATGCTGCCCTTGCAGAAGCGATCTGCGCGCTGGCCGGTGCGCCGTCGCGGGCGCGCAGCATCGGCCTTGCGGCGCGAGGGTGGGTCGAGGCCCACGCCGGATGGCCCGCCGCGCTTGCAGGGCTTCCCGCACTACTGGGCTTGAGCAAGCCGGGCATCAGCGATGCCGCCTGAGACGATGCCGCTCGAAAATCTTTCATTCCTGCAGGCAATACCCGCCCCATGGCGCAAGGCGCTCCTGCGGTTGGCCGCGTCATGGCTGGCGCTGCTGGCGGTTTTTCACGCCGATTGGACCGCGATGGCCCGTCAGTGGTGGGACATATCGACCTACAATCATGTTCTGCTGATCCCGCCGATCATTGGCTGGCTGGTCTGGCAGCGGCGCGGCGAACTCGCGCGGTTGACGCCTTCGTGCTGGTGGCCCGGCCTGCTTGTCGTGGCAGGCGCTGCCTTCGTGTGGTTGCTGGGCGGCATTTCGGGGCTCGACCTGGCGCGGCAGGCGGGGGCGGTAGCGCTTTTGGGGGCGGTCGTTCCCCTGCTGTTGGGGCCGCAAGTGACGGCGGGGCTGCTGTTTCCACTCTGTTACATGGCTCTCCTGGTTCCTTTCGGCGAGGAACTGGTCGAAGTGCTGCAAACGGTGACAGCCAAGATCACCGTTGCACTTACCCATTTTTCGGGCATTCCGGCCCGGATCGACGGCGTTTTCATCGATACTCCGGCAGGCCTGTTCGAAGTGGCCGAGGCCTGCTCGGGCGTGAAGTTCCTGATCGCGATGTTTGCTTTTGGTGCGCTGGCCGCGAATGTGTGCTTCGTTCGCTGGCGCCGGCGTCTGGTGTTCATGGGCGCTTGTATTGTCGTGCCGATCCTTGCTAACGGCGCGCGGGCATGGGGAACGATCTATGCGGCGCAGTTCGTGGGCGCCCAGAAAGCCGCGGGTTTTGACCATATCGTCTATGGCTGGATATTCTTCGCACTGGTGCTTGCGGCGGTGATCGCCGGAGGCTGGCGTTTCTTCGATCGGCCGCTTGACGTGCCGATGATCGATGCCGCGCGCATCGGGGCAAGTCCGTTCCTGTCCCGCATGGCGACCGCAACCATTGCCGCGACAGGCGCGTTGCTTGGTCTGGCTGCTCTGGTCGGTGCAGTCCTGTGGTGGGCGGTAATGGCAGAGCGGTTGGCGGCGCCGCTGCCTGCGGCCATAGACTTGCCCGAAGTTCCGGGATGGCACCGCGTCGATTATGCCCCGACGATCTGGTGGGAGCCGCGTGCGGGCGGCGCAGGCCACCGCCTGTTGGGACGTTATGCCGATGACAGGGGGCATGCCGTGGACGTCTTCTATGCACTCTATGCCGGGCAGGGCGAGGGGCGGGAGGCTGGCGGTTTCGGGGAAGGGGCGCTCATGCCATCCAGTCCCTGGGCCTGGCAGGGCAAAGGGCCGGACTTCGCGGATGCGCGCAGCGAGCGCCTGCTGGGACATGGCGAGGTCGAGCGATTGGCGGTGACGTGGTATCGCTCCGGCCCGGTGACGACCGGAAGCAACTCGCGCCTCAAGCTGGCGGTAATCGCCGACCATCTCCTGCTGCGGGCGCGTCCGACTGCCATGCTCATCGTTTCCGCCGAAGAAGGCCATCATGGTCCTCGTGCTGCGGACGCGATTGGCCGGTTCCTTGCGGCGACGGGTTCCCCCGGTCCCTGGATGGACCGCACCGCCAAGCTCCGCTAGGCACGGCGCCTATGTGCGGGATAGCCGGTATCTACCATCTCGAAACGCCCAAGCCGGTTGATCCGGCGCGGGTCGAGGCCATGTGCGACGCGATAGCCCATCGCGGGCCGGACGGGCAGGGGATATGGACCGCACCCGGCGTGGCGCTTGGCCATCGCCGGCTGTCGATCATCGACCTTGAAGGATCTCCCCAGCCGATGGCCTCGCTCGACGGCCGGGCGATGCTGGTGTTCAACGGCGAGATCTACAATTTCCGGGAATTGCGCCGCGAATTGGCAGGCCATGGGGTGCACTTCCGTACCGAAGGGGACAGCGAGGTCATTCTTGCGGCGTGGCAGCGCTGGGGCCCCGAGTGCGTGACACGCCTCCACGGCATGTTCGCCTTCGCCATTTACGATCTGGACGCTCGCACGCTGTTCCTGGCGCGCGACCGGCTGGGCGTGAAGCCGCTCCACTACGCATCGCTGAGCGATGGGAGCCTGGTCTTCGGTTCGGAGCTGAAGGCCCTGTTGGCGCATCCGCTGCTGCGGCGCGAGGTCGATCCGCTGGCGGTCGAGGACTACCTTGCCTGGGGCCACGTGCCCGACACGCGCGCGATCCTCAAGGGCGTCTCGAAGTTGCCGGCCGGGCACTCGCTGCTGCTGCGCCATGGCGGCCCGGTGCCGAAGCCCGTGCAGTGGTGGGACGTTTCGTTTGCCGAGCGCCGCAAGGGCAAGGTCGCAGACCTGGAGGCCGAATTGCTCTACCTGATGCGCGAGGCCGTCACATCGCGCATGGTGGCGGATGTACCGCTGGGCGCATTCCTTTCGGGCGGGGTGGACAGTTCCAGCGTGGTGGCGCTGATGGCGGAAGTCAGTGCCCGTCCGGTGAAAACCTGCTCGATCGGTTTTGATGTCGCGGCGCTGGACGAGAGTTCCTATGCCGACGAAGTGGCCCGCAGGTTCGCCACCGATCATGTGTCGCGGCGGGTCTCGCCGGATGACTTCACGGCGATCGACCGCCTTGCCGCGATGTTCGACGAGCCTTTCGCCGACGCATCGGCCTTGCCGACCTGGCGGGTCTGCCAGCTTGCGCGCGAATCGGTGACCGTTGCCCTCTCGGGAGATGGGGCGGACGAGGCTTTTGCCGGCTACCGTCGGCACGTGTTCCAGCATGGCGAGGATCGGGTGCGGGCGCTGCTTCCGCAGGGACTGCGCGGTCCCGTGTTCGGCGCGCTCGGACGGGCTTGGCCGAAGGCGGATTGGGCGCCGCGGCCGTTGCGGGCCAAGGCGACGCTGCTCTCGCTCGCAGCGGACAGCGCTACCGGATACGCGCGCTCGATCGGTGTCATGTCGCCGGAACTGCGAGAATCGCTCTATTCCGAGACGTTTCAGCGCTTGCGGGGCGACTATCGTGCCGAGGACGGGGTGACGCAGCTCATGCGAGATGCACCTGCGCGGTCCGGGCTGGACCGCGCGCAGTATGCGGATCTCAAGCACTGGCTGCCCGGCGATATCCTGACCAAGGTCGACCGCACGAGCATGGCAGTCGGACTGGAAGCGCGCGAGCCGTTGCTGGACCACCGTCTCATCGAATTTGCCGCGAGCCTGCCCGAAGCGATGCGCGTGCAAGGGGGGCAGGGCAAGTGGCTGATGAAGCGGACGATGCGCCGCGTGCTTCCCGATCCTATTCTTTATCGTCCCAAACAGGGGTTCGTAACGCCGATCGCGCAATGGCTGCGCGGACCTTTGGCGGGAGCGGCCCGCGATATTGCCGCCAGTGCGACACTCACCCGCACAGGGTGGTTCGATTCGCGGCGTATTTCTGAACTTGCCGAAGCGCATATCGGTGGAGTTTCGGACCATTCGAGACTCCTGTGGCAACTTCTGATGCTGGATAAGTCCCTTGCAGGTCTGGGAATCGCCTAGAACATGCGCCTGCCGAGCAGTTCCATGGGGATGTTCACCCTGCGGGCAGTTGCGTGGTGGGCGCGATCATGCATCGTCACCAATCATCGTGAACGTGGATTAACCTAACCTATTCTTAGGATCTTCGGCTTAGGTCGAGTGTCCAGGCCTCATCACGGGACGTGCATGAAGACAGTAGGTCGCCAATGTCGGACGCAACAGCGCGTATATCTCGCGCCTCGCGAAACCGTGCGCGATGCTGCCATGGGTGAGAACACCGATGGCTGACTTGCTCGCGCGCCTAGCCAAGATCTGGAAAAGCCCTCGGTTCAGGATCGTTTTCTGGGCGGCGTTCACCGGAGTGCTGTTTGGCGTCACAGAAGTCGGGTTGCCGTTGGAGGACGTCGCCGTCAACGGACGAACGATGTTGCGCAGGCATCCATCCGATGGCCAGATCGTGATCGTCCTGCAGGACGAGAGGACGCTCCAGGAACTGGGCACTTACGACATCACCCGCGGACAGGATGCGGCGACCGTACGCAACCTCTTTGCGAGCGGTGCCAAGCGCGTGTTTTTCGATCGGACGCTGGCCTACATCAATGAGGATAAGGGCACGAACGCCTTTATCGACACTCTCAAGGCCAATCAGGGCAGGATCTTTCTGGGTGCCTTGCCCAGCAGTGATGGTGCCCATGGCAATTATGCCGGCATGGTCCCGGCAGCGGCTTTCCGGGCGAACGTCGACGTCGTGTCCCTGCTGGCGCTCAACCACCCGTTCAATCTCAGCATGAGCCTTCCCTTCGCGTCGGACAGCCCGATCGGCAAGATCCCGGGATTGGCGGCCAGGATTGCCGGTGTGTCCGGTTCGATCGATCGCGTGTTCCGCCCCGACTATTCGATCGATCATACGACGATACCCACGGTAAGCTACGTCGATGTCATGAAGGGGCGTGCCGATCCGCGGATCGTGCGCGGCAAGGATATCATTATCGCGCCAAGCGCGGACGTCTATCATGACATTCATCCGCTGCCCACGCAGGGCTATACGCCGGGGGCTTTTTTCCATGCGATTGCGGCGGAGACGCTGAAGCAAGGTGTCCCGCTGGAATTGGGATGGCTTCCTGCGTTTCTGCTAGTGCTGGTCGTGATCATTACCGGCGTCGGCCGCGGGCGTTCGCTGGATATCTATCGCTTTACCGGGCTTGTGGCCATTCTTGTGGCCGCGCCGCTGGCGCTCGACGGGCTACGCATTCAGATCGACATCGTTCCTGCCATCGCGATGGCGGCAGTGGCGGTCTTCCGGATGCGGCATCTCGACAAGGTGGAAGTCGCGGGAGAAACCAATGCAGGGTCCGGCCTGCCGAGCGTGCAGGTACTGCGCAAGTATGACGCCGTTTCGAGCCGCATCCTGGTGGCGCTCAAGATTCGCAACTATTCGGCGATTATTGGGAGTTTCGCAGGCGAGGTCGAGGCCCAGATCGCGCACGAAATCGTCCGGCGCATCCGCATCAGCGACAGCCAGGTGGTGGTCTATCACGAAGGCGGAATGTTCCTCTGGCTGTCGACCATCCGCAGTACCTTCGACCTGTTCGAGAATCTCGAGGGCCTCCACCGCATCGTTCAGAACGGCATTCAGGTCGGCGGGCTCGACATCGACCTGTCGTTCAACTGCGGCATTGATTCCGAATTCGACCGCCCGGTGTCGAGCCGTGTCGCCAGTGCCATGCAGTCGGCCGAGGAGGCGGTTCGCAACGATGAACTCGTCTACAAGTACGACAGCCACAAGCATGAGGCCCGTTGGGAAATTTCGTTGTTGACCCAACTCGACCGCGCCATCGACAATGGCGAGGTATGGGTCGCGTATCAGCCCAAGCTGGACGTCGCGTCCAATCGCGTGACCGGTGCCGAGGCACTGGTGCGCTGGACGCATCCCGAACGCGGGCCGATCAGCCCGGACAAGTTCATTCGCATCGCCGAGGAATTCCACCGGATCGAGCGTATCACGCGCTTTGTTGTCAACGATGCCGTTCGTGCCGCTGTCGAGCTTCGTCGTCAGGGCCTTGAACTCTCGATGTCGGTTAATATTTCGGCGCAGCTGCTGCGCAATCCGGGCTTGCCGGGCACGATTCTCGAGATTCTTGCCGTCCATGGGCTTGAGCCGGAGAAGCTTACGCTGGAGATCACGGAGACTGATCGTCTCGATCGCAGCTCGCGGACTTTTCAGATGTTGCAGAAGCTTGTCCAGGCAGGGCTGCGGCTCTCGATCGACGATTTCGGAACCGGCAACGCGACGATTGACTACCTGCGCTATCTGCCGGCCACGGAAGTCAAGATCGACAAGGTCTTCGTCCAGGCGATGGAGGCGAACAAGGAGGATCTCCTGCTGGTGCAGTCGATCGTCGAGATGGCGCACTCGCAGGACCGCACTGTTGTCGCTGAAGGCGTGGAAACCCTTGCCGCTCTCGAGATTCTCAAGGGCATGAACTGCGACACCATTCAGGGATACTACGTCTGTCGTCCCGTCCCATTCCGGGATTTGCTGGCTGAAATCAAGGAGCGGGAAGCGAGGCGAACTGGTTAAAAAAGTCTTGATGACCCTTTAACCTATTGTTATCCATTGTGTCAGCCGCGAAACAGCGGTGGTTCACATGGGGTAACTACAATGA
This sequence comes from Novosphingobium sp. KA1, assembly GCF_017309955.1. NCBI lineage: Bacteria > Pseudomonadati > Pseudomonadota > Alphaproteobacteria > Sphingomonadales > Sphingomonadaceae > Novosphingobium > Novosphingobium sp. KA1. The sequence continues at coordinate 2,994,686 of NZ_CP021247.1, forward strand.
CCAAGGGTCTTTACAGCTGGTACTGGGGCGGCCTCGGCGGCCGTTAATCCTTTAAGTACTTTGCGGCGTTTCACGGTAATAACCGTGGAACGCCGTAACTAAATCAATAAAAATTGACGGAATTCTGGGAAATTTCGAGGCGTTGTCCTCCATCCTATCTCATGAATACCACCTTCAGGCAGCGCCCTCCTAAACGGATTGGGCGCTTTAATTTTGCTTGGGCCTGAGGTGATGAATGCGTCCGACAAGCGTTTTCCCGACTTGCGCGTAATTGGTCTGGGGGCGGAGAATCGTTAACCGGGGGGGCAGCGTTAACCCCATTGAAGCGCGGAGACGCTTCCCAAAGGCCGGATCGGGAGGGGCGTTTCAATATTTTAACGAATCGGTTGAGAGGAATGCGCTGATTGGCGCGATGCCTCTCGGCGGCCAATCGGTAGCGTGTTTACGCGACATGAAACTGGCGATTGTCGCAGGAAACACCAGGCTGCGATATTGCGGGCAAGGGCCAATGACGCCGTCAGGATGGTTGCCGAACTGCTAGCCTCAAAGGCCGCGCACCGATTGCGTGTAGGATTAGACCTGTTCTTGGCCCGAGAGAGACTTCCGCAGTCTGACGGAAAATCACGCCATTGCCTCTCGGCATGCGGGGCGATTACGCTTCTGGCGCAAACTGGAAAGCGTGGTTAACCGCCTGTCCGACTATCTTGCCTATATGTGTTCTGGGTGGGCGTAACGCAGCATCATCGAGGTGCTGCTACCTTGCTGGCACTACGCCAGCACAATGCCCTCAATCCGGCTCGGCGATCGGTGGTGGATTGCAGGACGCATGGACTGTCGTCCCGCCGGCGGTCAGTCTTCCCCGTGCCCCTTGGCGAGATATTCCGCGCTCTGCATCTCGTTGAGGCGGCTGACAGTGCGCTCGAACTCGAAGCGTCCGTCGCCTGCGGCATAGAGATCCTCAGGAACGGCGTCGGCTGCAGCGATCAACTTGACCTTGTGCTCGTACAGAGCGTCGATCAGCGTCACGAAGCGCGCGGCTTCGTTGCGGCGATCGGGCCCCATCTTGGGGATGCCGACGACGATCACCGTGTGGTAGGCGCGGGCAACCGCCAGATAGTCGGCCGCACCCCGGGCCTCGCCGCAAAGGCGCTTGAAGCTGAAAACGCCTACGCCCTTGAGGCTCTTGGGGACGTGTAGCAAGCGGCCGCCGCCGACATCCAACTCGGCCGACGGCACGTGCTCGCTATCCTCTGGAGGATAGTCGGTCAGGCGGTAGAAGGCTTCGCGGGTCTGGTTCGTGGCTTCCTCACCAAGCGGGCAATGCCAGGTGGCCATGCCGCCGAGGCGGTGCAGGCGATAGTCTGTCGGGCCGTTGAGCGTCAGCACGTCCAGTTCCTTCTCGATCAGATCGATGAAGGGCAGGAAATGCTCGCGATTGAGGCCGTTCTTGTAGAGGTCCTTCGGTGCTCGGTTCGAGGTGGTGACGATGGTCACGCCCTCGTTTACGATCATGTGCGTGAACAACCGGCTCATGATCATGGCGTCGGCAGAGTTGTTGACGACCATCTCGTCGAACGCGAGGCAACGCACATCGCGTGCGATCGCGGCGGCAACCGGTGGGATGGGGTCGCCGGTTTCCTTCTTGCGTTCTTCACGCAGACGCGCGTGAACTTCGAGCATGAAGGCGTGGAAATGGATGCGGCGCTTTTCAGGCATGTCGAGCGTGTTGTGGAACAGGTCCATCAACATCGACTTGCCGCGTCCGACGCCGCCCCACATGTAGAGGCCGCGGGGCGGGGCTGCCTTCTTGCCCAGAAGCTTGCCGAATAGCCCGGAGGCCGCGTTGGCCTTGTAGAGCTCGCGCTGGAGGCGATCCAGACGCTGCGCGGCAGCAGCCTGCTCCGGGTCGGAGCGAAGCTCGCCGGTCGCAACCAGCGTTTCGTAGCGTTCAAGCATGGCAGTCATGGCAGGGCGTGCTTGCGGATAGTCGCGACGGCGACGACGCGGCGCTCGCCCACCAGAAAATCGGGCCGGCGTCGCGCTGGGTCAATGCGAATCACGAGAGATCCGGGGCCGGCAGTCAGGTCGATCAGACCTGACGTTCGGCCTGCATCTTCTTGATTTCGGCGATGGCGCGTGCGGGCGAAAGACCCTTGGGGCACACGTTGGCGCAGTTCATGATGGTGTGGCAGCGGTAGAGACGGAAGGGATCTTCCAGCTCGTCGAGACGTTCGCCGGTCATTTCATCGCGGCTGTCGGCCAGCCAGCGGTAGGCCTGGAGAAGGATGGCCGGGCCGAGGAACTTGTCGGAGTTCCACCAGTAGCTCGGGCACGAAGTGGAGCAGCAGGCGCACAGGATGCACTCGTAGAGGCCGTCGAGCTTTTCGCGCTGTTCGGGGCTCTGAAGACGTTCCTTGCCCGAAGGCGTGGTCGAGACGGTTTGCAGCCAGGGACGGATCGAGGCGTACTGCGCGTAGAAGTGCGTGAAATCGGGAACGAGGTCCTTGATCACTTCCATGTGCGGCAGCGGGGTGATGCGGATGTCACCCTTGAGGTCCTCGATCGCGGTGGTGCAGGCGAGGCCGTTCTTGCCGTTGATGTTCATTGCGCAGGAGCCGCAGATGCCTTCACGGCACGAGCGGCGGAAGGTCAGTGAGGGATCCTGTTCGCTCTTCATCTTGATGAGCGCGTCGAGAACCATCGGGCCGCACTTGTCGAGATCGATCTCGAACGTGTCGTAGCGCGGATTCTCGCCCGAATCCGGGTCGTAGCGGTAGACGGTGAACTTCTTGGCGTGCGTCGCACCTTCGGCCTTGTGGACGTTGCCCTGCTTCTTGATCTTGCTGTTGGCCGGGAGGGTGAAGGTCGCCATGAAAGAATCCCCGTGATCTTGCACTGCGGCATGAGCCGCGACAGTTGACCTCCCTCTAGCGATTGTGCGGCGCGTAGCAAGGGCAAGTGTGCACGCCATGGCGGATTGCAAGTGCCGTGACGACAATTGCAAGCGCCCGGGCGGGCGCAAATGTCACGGACTTGACCAAATTCTTGCACGGAAACGCTGTTGTTTGAGGGTAGAATGCCAGTGGGGTGATGGCTCCGCCCACAGGAAAGGGCGGGGTTTGGCATGGGAGAGGTTCAGGCCATGATGAAGCGATTTGTAATTGAACGTGATCTCCCGGGGGTTGGCGGCATGAGCGAGTCGGAACTGGGCGGCGCGGCCCGGACTTCGAATGAAGCGCTCGCGAAGGTGGCGGGTGGGCAGTGGGAACACTCCTACGTCGCTGCCGACAAGACATTCTGCATCTATCTGGCCGAGAACGAGGGGCAGATTCGCAGGCATGCCGAACTGTCCGGCTTCCCGGCGACACGCATCACCGAGGTCGCAAGCGTGATCGACCCGACCACGGAGCGTTGTTCACTGGCCTGACGGGGGCGGATCAAAGGCCCATAGCATAATGAAAAAGCCCCGCATGTTGCCATGCGGGGCTTTGTTCAGGTGTTGGATCTGCCGGTAGCAGATCCAACGGCATTATTCGCCGAAGGTGCGCTGCCACCAACCACGACGCGGTGCGGCGGGTTCGTCGGCGGTTTCTGCAACTTCCACTGTAGCCGGTTCGGCGGCGGGTTCCGCCACGGCTTCGGCAACGGGCTCAACCGGGTCAGCCTTCTTGCGACGCGTGCGCTTCGGCTTTTCGGCAACCGGAGCTTCTTCGGCTGCGACTTCGGCAATCGCTTCGGCGGGCTCGGCCTTCTTGCGACGCGTGCGCTTTGGCTTTTCGGCAACCGGAGCTTCTTCGGCTGCGACTTCGGCAACCGCTTCGGCGGGCTCGGCCTTCTTGCGACGCGTGCGCTTCGGCTTTTCGGCGACCGGAGCCGGTGCTTCTTCCGCAACCGCTTCGGTCACGGCAGGTGCTTCGACTTCTGCAGTCTCTGCCTTCTTGCGGCGTGGAGCGCGCTTCTTCGGCTTCGGGGCTTCTTCCGCTTCGGGTGCTGTCACTTCGGCCACGACTTCCGCAACGGTTTCCACTGCGGCTTCTGCAACGGAGGCTTCGACAGCCGGGGCGTTTGCCGCAGGTGCAGCTTCAACCTCCGGTGCTTCGTCACCATCGTCACCTTCGGCCGAATCGCCGGCGTTTTCGCCTTCGCCGTTCTCACCATTGCGGCGATTGCGACGGCGGCGACCACCACGGCGGCGGCGCTTGCGCGGCGCTTCGGATTCGTCGTCGTCACCGTTGCCTTCGCTGGCAGGGCCCGCGTCGTCGTCGGATTCGACCTCGTCTTCGGCTTCGCTTGCTTCCTCGTCGCCTTCGGCTTCGATTTCAGTGTCTTCCGAGGTCTGCTCGTCGCGGCGGTTGCGGCCACGGCGGCGCTTGCGGCGCTTGCGGCGCGAACCGCCATCACCGTCCTCGTCGCGGCTGCGCGCTTCCTCGCGCTCTTCTTCCTCGATCTCTTCCTCGTCGTCGATGAAATCATCCTCGACGTCTTCGGCGATCGGCTCGAAGCGGGGCACGAACTCGTTGCGCGGACCTGAAGAGACGACACGCATCTTTGCGCCTTCGTTCTCGCCTTCGGGGATCACTTCCACCGCAACGCCGTAGCGTTCCTCGATGTCGGCAAGGTCTGTGCGCTTGGCGTTGAGCAGGTAGATCGCCGCTTCGGTCGAGGCGAAGAGCGACACCACGATGCCCTTGCCCTTGGCTGCTTCGTCTTCGATGAGGCGAAGCGCGGAAAGGCCGGCCGAGCTGGCGGTGCGGACGAGGCCGGTGCCATCGCAATGCGGGCAGGAGCGGGTGGTTGCTTCCAGAACGCCGGTGCGCAGGCGCTGGCGGCTCATTTCCATCAGGCCGAAGCTGGAAATACGGCCGACCTGGATGCGTGCGCGGTCGTTCTTGAGCGCTTCCTTCATCGCCTTCTCGACCTTGCGGACGTTGGAGCCGTACTCCATGTCGATGAAGTCGATGACGACAAGGCCGGCCATGTCGCGCAGGCGAAGCTGGCGGGCGATTTCCTGCGCGGCTTCGAGGTTGGTGGCGACGGCGGTCTGCTCGATGCCGTGCTCCTTGGTGGCGCGGCCCGAGTTGATGTCGATCGAGACGAGCGCCTCGGTCGGATTGATGACGATGTAGCCGCCCGAACGCAGCTGCACGACAGGGTCATACATCGCCGTCAGCTGGTCTTCAGCGCCGAAGCGCTGGAACAGCGGAACCGGATCGGCGTAAGGCTTCACCTTGCGTCCGTGGCTCGGCATCAGGAGCTTCATGAAGTCCTTGGCCGCGCGGTAGCCTTCCTCGCCCTCGACGATCACTTCCTCGATGTCGCGGTTGTAGATGTCGCGGATGGCACGCTTGATCAGGTCGCTGTCCGAATGGATCAGCGCCGGTGCGGCGGAGCGCATCGTCTGTTCGCGCAGTTCGTCCCAGAGGCGGGCGAGATAGTCGAAGTCGCGCTTGATCTCGGTCTTGGTGCGCTGGAGGCCGGCGGTGCGCACGATGCAGCCCATCGAGCGCGGGAGTTCCAGCTCGGCGATGATCGACTTCAGGCGCTTGCGGTCCGAAGCCGAGCTGATCTTGCGGCTGATGCCGCCGCCATGGCTCGAATTCGGCATGAGCACGCAGTAGCGGCCCGCCAGGCTGAGGTAGGTGGTGAGGGCGGCGCCCTTGTTGCCGCGCTCTTCCTTGACGACCTGGACCAGCAGCACCTGGCGGCGGTGGATCACGTCCTGGATCTTGTAACGGCGGCGCAGGGCCATGCGCTTGGCGCGCAGTTCGTCCGCTTCCTTCGAACGGCCACCACTGCGGCCACCCTGACGGCGTCCACGACCGCGGCGACCGCGGCCCGAGCTGTCTTCCTCGGCGGCTTCTTCTTCGGCGGCTTCGAAGCCGTTCTCGACGTTGCCGTCCTCGATGGTGGCAACGTGATCCTTTTCGGAAGTGTCGACTTCGGTCAGGCCGCCGTCGGAATAGCCTTCGCTGTCGTAGCCTTCGCCGCCGTCCTCGTCTTCGTCATCACCTTCCGATGCACGCAGCGCGGCTTCTTCCTCGGCGTGGGCGGCTTCTTCCGCCAGCAGGGCCTCGCGGTCCTCCTTGGGGATCTGGTAGTAGTCGGGGTGGATTTCGCTGAAGGCCAGGAAGCCGTGGCGGTTGCCGCCGAAGTCAACGAACGCCGCCTGGAGCGAAGGTTCCACGCGAGTGACCTTCGCCAGGTAGATGTTGCCCTTTATCTGCTTCTTGTCGGCCGATTCGAAATCGAACTCTTCAATGCGATTTCCCTTGAGTACCGCCACCCGCGTTTCTTCCGGGTGGCGCGCATCGATGAGCATGCGCGTTGCCATTGTGTATTCTCCATGCGCGCTCGGTCCCGGCCTCTGGGGCGGTGACGGCGCGATCCTGTTCAGTGGTGTCCGCAAGGATGGCGTGATGCCTGCCGGATGCGAAACTGCCGGATGCGGCAGGGCTCGCCTCGTTGCGGAGCGGGATAAAGATGAAGTCGGAGCGGAGTGCCGCTCCGATTGCGACTCTCTTGTCTGTCGTCCCTCGGGACGTGAGCGTGTCTGCGAGAGCGAGTTCGCGTGGCGATATGAGACACGCGGAAAATTGCGGCCACGCCATGCGCGCCCGTTCGGGCGTCGGCTGGCAGGGCGGCAATTGGCTTCTCATCTCTCGCGTCAACCTGTTCGTGCCGGACGAAATTCTTCCGGTTCTGGCGCCCGGGCTTGTGGCTTTTCCGGTCCTGTGCCGGCGGCATGTAGGCATGCATCGACGGGATTACGAGAACCGGAAGCGTTATTGCCCCGGAACTGAAGGGCCTAGCATTCATGACCTTGCACGGCAAGCGTGTTGCCGTGCTTTCCTTGCGCTTGCGGCTAGGCTCCCTGCCGAGTCCCGCCGGCGGCTGCCGGGGTCTTGGATAGGCGGCCGAGCGCCGGAGGACGAGCTTGGCCCAGCTTGGTTGATCGGCGATGCTTTCATTCCTCGCCCTGCGGGGGCAATATCCGGGGAAAAGCATATGCATGCAGGATTGCCCGGCGGTTGCGTCGCACTTAGTCATTTGTTCCATGTCGCGCCGTATGCAGTGGATCATGCTCCTTTCAGCGCCGATGGCGCTGCTGGCGGCGTTGCCGGTGTTTTATCCGCGGCTGGTGATCTCGGCGCGCGATCTCGATTACGTCGTTCGTTTCGACTTGCCTGCCGTCGATGCGCCGGTCGATCTGCCGCGCGTCGACGGTCCTGCCGATGCGAGCCGCCCGCTGGTGGTCATCGATGCCGGGCACGGTGGTTTCGATCCGGGGGCAGGGGCGGAAAATGGCGGCGTTCGGGAAAAGACGGTGGCGCTTCAGATCGCGCAGGCGATCCGCCGGAAACTGCTGGCGGGCGGCGGTGTGCGCGTCGCCCTGACGCGCGATGCTGATCGCTTCATCGCCTTGGGTGACCGTCCCGACATTGCCAGGCGCTTGAACGCGGACCTGTTCCTGTCGATCCATGCCGATAGCGCTGAGGGTGATACTGCGCGCGGGGCCAGTGTCTACGTCCTGTCGGAAAGAGGGTCCAGCGAGGCGGCGGAGCGTTTTGCTGCGCGCGAGAATCAGGCAGGCAAGGTCAACGGCGTGGTCTTGGCAAAAACCAGTGAGGATGTCGGTGCGATCCTGCTCGACCTTTCGCAGCGCGGTTCTCAAGCCGGTTCTAGCCAGTTCGCGAACCTGTTGCTGCGCGAGATGCGCGACGCCGGTGTCGGGTTGCACCGCGACCAGATCGAGACGGCGGCGCTCGCCGTGCTCAAGGCGCCCGATATTCCCTCGGTGCTGTTCGAGACCGGTTATATCAACAACGCTGACGATGCCCGTTTCCTGACGTCGAAACAGGGGCAGGATCAACTGGCCCAGGTGGCTGCCAATGCCGTTCGCGCCTGGTTCGCGCGGCGCGTCGGGGCGTGATAAAGGCGTGACGGATGGGCATCGTCGAACGTGAAAAGCGCGCGGCGGGTCGTCTCCAGTCTGGCCTAGCGCAAAATCCCCATGCTAGAGGGCGGTCGTAATGACTGACGATATCAGCGAAAACGGCGCCGAGCAGACCCCCGAGGATGCCCACTTCCGCCTGCGTCGCGGCGCCCGTGCCGCCATTTCCGGTCGCTTTGCAGGCCTGCGCAAAGCGTGGCGTGAGCGTAAGTGGCTGCGCCGCTTCGGTTATGTCACGGGTGCGGGGCTGATCGCGTTCGGCGGGCTCTACGTAGTTGTCGCCCATGATTTGCCTGATGCGAACAAGCTGCTCGAGTATCAACCGCCGCTGCCAACCATGGTGCGCGGCGGCGATGGCGCCATCGTCTACAGCTATGCGCGAGAGCGCCGCGTGCAATTGCGGTTCGTCGACTTTCCGCCCAAGCTGATCGACGCTTTTCTCTCGGCCGAAGACAAGACCTTCTGGACGCATGGCGGCGTCGATTTTGGCGGCCTGGCCGGCGCCGTGGTCGATTACGCGGCCAAGTTCGGTACCGGAGGTCGCGCCAGGGGCGGCTCGACGATAACCCAGCAGGTCGCCAAGAACATCCTGATCGGCGACGAATACTCCGTGACGCGCAAGCTCAAGGAGATGATCGTCGCTCGCCGGATCGAGGGCGTGCTCAACAAGCAGCAGATCCTCGAACTCTACCTCAACGAGATCCCGCTCGGGCGCCAGAGTTTCGGGGTGCAGGCGGCGGCGCGTGCCTATTTTGGCAAGGATGTCGACCAACTCGATCTGCACGAGGCCGCGTTCCTCGCGATCCTTCCCAAGGCGCCGGAGCGTTACGGGCGCAAGCAATACGAGGAAATGGCGATCACCCGTCGCAACTGGGTGCTTGACCAGATGGTCAGCAACGGTTGGGCGACCCGCGCCGAGGCGGAGGCTGCCAAGGCCAAGCCGCTCGGCCTCATTCCCCGCCGTGTCGAGACTTACGACACGAGCAATGCCTATTTCATCGAGGAAGTCCGCCGCCGGTTGATCGACCAGTATGGCGAAAAGGCCGAGGACGGCCCCAACAGCGTATACGCGGGCGGCCTTTGGGTGCGCACTTCGCTTGATACCGAGATGCAGAAGGCCGTGCGCGATGCACTGCGCGCCGGACTGCTGAACTATCAGGGCGGCCGTGCCTGGGCGCATCCGATCGCGCACATCAACGATCTCGAGAACTGGCAGACCGAGTTGATCGTCGCCAACAAGACGATCGATTACAAGGACTGGCGTGTCGGCGTCATTCTCGACCGTTCGGGCGGCACCGGACGGATCGGTTTTGCCGATGGCAACGTGTCCGCGCTCACCAATGTGCCCGATGCCGCCAAGGCCGGCGATCTCATCGCCGCAGCGCCGGTTTCTGCGGGCACTTATGCGGTGCGCACGATCCCCGATGTCTCGGGCGGCATGATGATGGAGCAGCCGGGCAGCGGGCGGATCGTCGCCATGCAGGGCGGCTTCGATGCGGGACTCGATTCCTTCAACCGTGCCGTGCAGGCCGAGCGTCAGCCCGGTTCGACGATCAAGCCGTTCGTCTATGCCACCGCGCTGCAGTACGGCATGACCCCGGCAACCCAGGTGCTCGACGGTACCTTCTGCGTCTATCAAGGCGCGGCTCTGGGCGACAAATGCTTCCGCAACTTCGGCGGCGAGGGTGGGGCGGGCAGCCACACCATGCGCTGGGGTCTTGAGCAGTCGCGCAACCTGATGACGGTCCGCATTGCCAACGACACCGGCATGCCGCGCGTCATCAAGACGTTCCACAACGTCGGCATCGGCGATTACAAGGCCTACCTCTCGTTCGCGCTGGGTGCTGGCGAGACGACCGTGGCGCGGATGGTCAACGCCTATTCCGCGCTCGCCAACAACGGCGTGCAGTTCCAGTCCTCGCCGATCGACTATATCCAGGACCGCAGCGGCAAGGTCATCTGGAAGTCCGACAACCGGCGCTGTGATAGCTGCAACATGCCCGAATGGGACGGCAAGCCGATGCCGCGCGTCGATCGCCGGGGCAAGCAGGTGCTCGATGCGCCGACGGCTTATCAGGTCGTCCACATGCTGGAAGGCGTCGTGACGCGCGGCACCGCGGTGCGCCTGCGTGAACTGAACATGCCGATGTTCGGTAAGACCGGCACCACCAACGGTCCGACCGACGTTTGGTTTGTCGGCGGTACGCAGGACTATGTCGGCGGCGTCTATATCGGATACGACAATCCCCGCTCGCTGGGCGGCTATGCACAGGGCGGTCGGATCGCGGCGCCGATCTTCAAGCAGGTCGTCGAGTCCACGCGGCCGCGTTGGTCCATGCAGCCGTTCATCGCCCCTGCCGGTATTCGCATGGTCCGGATCGACCGCGTGACTGGAAAGCAGGTCATGGGCGTGGAGCCCAGCGACGATCCCAAGGCTGCGGTGATCTGGGAGGCGTTCAAGCCGGATACCGAGCCGCGCCAGTACACGGCCGAGGATGAATTCACTCGGCGGCGCGATGCATTGGTTTCCGAAATTCGCCGTGCCCGCGAGGCACGCTCGGCCGCCGCTGCGCAGGACACCGGGGACATGACCAACTTCGTCGAGGAGCAAGGCGGGGTCTACTGACCGTGTTGCGGCCTCTCGCCAGAGCCGGCGGGACGACGTAACCTCTCCCCATAACAAGGGGGAGAGGTTACCTATGACGAGTTTTTATCGGGCCCGACGTTCCAGCGCTTTGGCAGGCGTGCTGGCCGTTCTCGCGGTGGGGGCGTTGGCGCCGCCGCTTCTGGCCGATGCTCCGGCAGCGCGCGGCGGCGATGCTGCCGAGGTGCCCTATGTTCGGCCGGACGTCGCGGCCTATCTCAAGGCAGACGCCGCGCATCCGATCCCGCCGCTAACCGCGGACGTGCTGGCACAGATCCGCAAATTGCCACCCGGCGCCATGCCGTCCCGCGATTTGCCGGTGGGCGAGATCGCTGTGGCGAAGGATCTGACGATGCCGGGCCCTGGTGGTCCGATCGCGCTGCGCCTGTATGACGCACGTGCCGAGCGCGGACCGGGACCGGTACTGGTGTTCTACCATGGCGGCGGTTACGTGCTGGGCAGCATCGATACCCACGCTGCACTTGCGGCGGAGATTGCCAGAACGCTCGACCTTCCGGTGGTCTCGGTCGAATATCGTCTGGCGCCGGAGCATCCCTGGCCGGCCGCGCCGGATGATGGTGAAGCCGCAGCGCGCTGGGTGGCCGCAAACGCCAAGGCGCTGGGCCGGCAGGCTACCGGATTGGTGCTCGGCGGGGACAGTGCGGGCGGCAACCTGACACTGGTCGTGGCCGCCGCGCTGCGCGAAATGCCGGCGGCCGTGCCGGTGATCCTGCAGATCCCCATCTATCCTGCGACCGATTTTGTCGGCCGCTATCCGTCGCAACAGGCGTTCGGCAAAGGCTATGGGCTGGATGACAGCGCCACTGCGTTGTTCCAGAAGCACTACGCGGCCGATCCGAAAAGTCTGCGCACCTCCCCCTTGTGGGGCAACCTCAAGGGGCTGCCGCCGACCGTTCTGGTAACGGCAGGGCTTGATCCGCTGCGCGACCAGGGGCGTGCCTATGCGGCAAAGCTCATCGAAAGCGGTGTGCCGACTGCCTATTACGAGGGCAAGGGGCTGGTCCATGGCTTTGCCACGTTCAGGAAGGCCATCCCTTCGGCGCAGCAGGACACCGATAATTTCCTGCTGCTGGCAAAGACCATGCTGGCGGAAATCGAGAGGAAGTGACGCCAGACGATCCGGGCGGGTTCAGCAGCCTGCCCGGTACTGCTGCGGGGTCATTCCGGTCCACCGCTTGAAGGCACGCCCGAAGCTGGTCTGCTCTCCATAGCCGAGACGGTCGGCGATTTCGTCAAGTGATAGCCGTCCGTCGGCAAGGTGTGCGCGGGCCAGCGTCTCGCGCTGCTTCTCGACCAGTTCCGAGAAGCGCACATCCTGCTCGGCAAGCCGCGATTGCAGCGTGCGCACCGATATGCCTGTTTTCTCGGCACAGCGTTCGATGGAGCAACGTCCATAGGCGAGCGAGCCGCGAATATAGCTTTCCACCTTGTCGACGATCGAGGGGCTGTGCGCCGACTTCACCTGCTGGAGATAGGAACCCAGCAGCTTGTAGAGCAACCGGTTGGCACTCGGCACGGGTTGTTCAAGTGCGGAAACTGGAAAGGCCACCGAATTGCGCTGGGATTGCCCGCGTACCTTGCAGCCCAGCAGCTTTTCGATTTCCGGCAGGTCGCTGTTTCGAGGGTCGGCGGACAGGCTCACCCAGCTTGGCCTGAAGGCAGGGCCGCCGATCGATTGCAGCAGTTTGAGGTTGAGCATTGCCGCCTGATAATTGGCCTGATCGTTGACCCCGATGTCGGTGTTCACCAGCCAGGTGAGTTCTGCGGTTTCGCGTCCTTCGATCAGCACGACCTCGCAGTCCGGCGCGTGGACGACCGGCAGGAACTCGATCAGGCAGCGGATGCCGGCGCGCACGGTAGGGGCCGACCGGCACAGTGCGGTGACGCAGCCGAACACTTCGGGGTCCTGCGTCGAGGCGAAGTGAAGGCCGAACAACGGATCGTCGAACAGGGTGCTGCAATATTCCAGCGTATCCGCCACCTGCTGCGGGGCGACCAGGCTTTCCGGGTCGATCAATACGCGCGCTTCCATCCCGTGTCGCTCGACGATGCCGCGGGCGTCCCGACCTTGACTGCGCGCCAGCCTGGCAAGTCCGGCGAAATTGGCAGCACGTACCTGGCCGCCGCTCGGTGCGACGTCGAGCGGGCCGTCGAGGCTGAAGAAGCTGTTGCCGTGAACCATAGTTGTCCTCTTTCACCATGATGCGGGCGATCGGTCGCCTCTCGTACTGCGCGCCCAATATCGACAGTGCCGCGTCTAATGCCAATCCCCCTTGGCTTGCCTGTGGCAGCACTCTGACAAGCCCTAGGGGCAGGACCGGCGGTCAAGACTCCGACAAGGGCACGGGAGAGCGCGATGAAGACAATAGCCGACCACAAGCAGGTCGCCGAAAGCCACGTCCTCTACGAAAAGGACCTGGCTACAAAGATCGCCACGATCACCTTCAACCGGCTGGACAAGCACAATACCGCGACCATCGGCATGCGCGCGCGTTTCGCTGAACTCGTGTTCAAGGCTAATATCGACGACGACGTAAAGGTGCTGGTCATCCGCGGCATGGGTGATCACCTCGGCAGTGGCGGCGACCTCGACGAACATGGCGATCTCTATCTCAATCCCAAGCCCGGCGACGGCTTCCTGGTCGACATGGAAATCGACGATCCCGACGTGAAATATCCGCCTCCAGGATCCTTCCGCTATTTGCACGGTCTGACCGACTATTACGCCAAGGCGCGCTCCGGGAACCGCCCACTGCAGGAATTCAAGAAGATCGCGATCATCGAGGCCAAGGGCTATTGCTATGGCTGGCACTTCTACCAGTGTGCCGATGCCGACATCATCGTCTCGTCTGACGACGCATTGTTCGGACATCCGTCGTTTCGCTACGCCGGTTGGGGGCCGCGCATGTGGCAGTGGCTGGAGATGGTCGGGCTGCGCCGGTTCTCCGAAATGCTGTTTACCGGCCGCCCCTTCACAGCGGATGAGATGGCCAACTGCAATTTCGTGAATTCGGTCGTGCCGCGGGACAGCCTGGAGGCGGAAACCGCCAAGTATGCACATGCTTGCTCGATCACCCGGCCGACCGATGTGGTGGTGGCTCAGAAGACCTTTATCGAGGCCTACAAACAGTACCGCGGCGAATACATGGGCAGCCTGCTGACCGGCTGGCTCGAAGGTATGCTGCCGCTGATGAAGGACGACGGCACCGATGACGTCAATCTCGGGAAAGGCGGCACCTTCCAGCAGGGGATTGGAACGGTCGTGAAGAACCATGACCTTAATTATCCGCCCGAATGGCGCCTTTCGATGAAGGGGCGGCAGGGCTGAAACCGCAGCCCATCTGCAGCTTCGGATGAAATCTGCGTCCAGTGCAGATCAAGATGCATCATATGTAGAGTGGGGGAGGCGCCGGCTGGTATTCTCGCTGGTGAGCCTGTGAGATTGTCGTCAGTCGGCCACAGCCTCGCCAATACGGGCCTTGCGGACAATCGCAAGGCCTTCAGCACCCGGGGAGAGGGTCATGGCGGAAACCTTGTTCGCGCTCGACAGGCGCAACGTACACGAAGGCCAGAACGTGTTCCGCGGGGAGCGCGCGCAAGAGTATTATCGAGGAGACTTCTGGGTCGAGGATGCGCCGACGGTGGAGGTGCGTTCGGAACGACGCGCGGTCGGTGCGGTGTCGATCATCCGGCAGCGGTCCTCCAGCAACCTGTTCTTCCGCCGTTCGCGCCAGCATATCCGCGAGGATGCGACCGATCTCTCGATCCTCTGGTTCGTGCGGCGCGGTGAATTCGCGTTTTCCAACCAGTGCGGCGCAAAGATCGTGGGAGAGGGGGACTTTGTCATCACCCGCTCGACGGAGCCGTTCCTGATCGAGTGCCGGACAGGCCCGGCCGGGTTCAGTGAAGTGCTGCACGTCACGGTGCCCACGCACGTGCTGCGCGGTCACGTCACGCAGGATTGCAGCGGAGCGCTCGTCGTTTCCGACCTGCGGGCACGCGGAGTTCCTGAACTGGCCATCGCGGAAAAGCTGCTGGGAGATGTCTTTGCCGATGATGGTCGTCTCTGCGACCGTTCGGCACGGTTACTGGTCGACACGGCATTCGGCCTGATCGGGCAGGCCGTCCGGTTGCTGGAGGAGCCGCGCCCGGCACGACGGTCGATCGCGGAGCGCCGGCTGGAGGAAGTGCTGCGCTTCATCGAGGTGCACTTGTCGGATCCGCAGCTGTCGACGGCGATGGTCGCGAAAGGCTGCAGGATTTCCCCGCGCTACCTCTCGTTCCTGCTGCGGCTGCGTGAGACCTCATTTTCCGAGCTCGTCTGGGAGCAGCGGCTCGCCAAGGCGCGCGACTGGCTCTCCAGTTCGGATCCGCGCGATATCTCGATCAGCGAGATCGCCTATGGTGTCGGCTTCAAGAGCCCTGCGCATTTCAGCCGCATGTTCAAGCGCGTGTTCGGGGCCAATCCTCGCGAGTATCGCGGCGAGGGCCTGGCCGGACTTCCCATGATTGCCGATGCCTTCGGTGATTTTGCAGTAGGCTCCGGCTTGCTCCAGTAGTGTCGGCGTCGCCCGGGCGATGCCTGACGCTACCCGGTTGCCGCGCTTGCAAGCCGGTGAGGCGCAGGGTGATGCTCGGCATCAACCCGTATAAGAGGAGGATGCAGATGCCCCGATACAAACTTGTCGCGCTGACCACGCCGCTGCCCGGCCGCGAGGGCGACTATCACGAGTGGTACAATACGAGGCACTTGCCGGAACTGGTCAACAAGTTCGGCATGCACGGCGCGCAGCGCTACGAACTGGTCGCCAAGCTGATCGGCAACGACACCAACCCGTACCTCGCCATCTACGATATCGAGTGCGACGATCCGATGGTGCTGCTAGGTGCGATCGGCAAGGCGACGGCAGCCGGCGAACTGACTCAGAGTGACGCCTCCGACATGGCAACCTGCTACACTGCGCTGTTTTCCGAACTGGGCGAGCGCGTGGTTCCCGCCTGACCTCGAAGGCCCCTCATGCCGAAGCGTGAGGGGCCTTCGGCGCTATCGCCCGACGAACTTCGGCGCGCGCTTTTCCTTGAGCGCGAGGACCGCTTCCAGATGATCGGCGCTGCGCACGCTGACGCTTTCGTAGGCGATGCCTGCGTCCATCACTGCTGCGGCGAGGCGCTTGAGTTCGAGGTTGGTGAGGACCTTGGTCGCGCGGATCGCCATCATCGCGCCGCCAAGCAGTCGTGCGCAGAAGGCATCGACGGCTGAGTCCAGTTCAGCGGCGGGCAGGCAGTGATTGACGAGGCCGATTTCGGCGGCCTTGCCGGCGGTGATCAGTTCTCCGGTCAGGAGGTATTCCTTGGCGCGGGTGAGGCCGATGCGCTGGGCCCAGATCACCGCGCCACCGTCTCCCGCGACAAGGCCGATGCCGACATGGGGATCACCGATCTTGGCCCCTTCCGCCGCGAAGATGACGTCGCAGAGCAGCGCCAGCGTTGCACCGAGGCCGATTGCATGGCCGTTGAGGCGGCAGATCACGGGCTTGTCGATATCCAGCAGGGTCAGCACGATCCGCTTGGCAATCCGGGCCTCATGATCGAACAGGTGCGGATTGCGGGCGGAATTTTCGATGTGGTCGAGGTCGCCCCCCGCGGAAAAGGCGCGGCCGGCCCCGGTGATGACGATCACATCGGAGCCGGGATCGCCCTGGGCAAACCACAGGGCTTCGGCCAGTTCGTCGTGAAGCTGGAGGTTGACCGCGTTCATCGCCTCCGGGCGGCTCAGCGTCAGGCGCAGCAGGCGTCCTTCGCGCGCGAGCAGGATGGTTCCGAATTCCGGCAGCGCGTTCTGGCTCATCGCGATCTCTCCCTCGTTTCTTTCGCTCATAAGCGCAGCGGTTCATTCGGCTACCCTGCAATCGCTCGTGAGGCAAAGGCTTCGCCCCGGCGAAACCTTCGTGCCGCCAGCGGCTTGGCCGCCTGCTTCGCTTGCCAAGGCCGGGCAAGTCCGTTCTACCTCGGCCAAAGCCCGCGCCATTGGAGCGAAGGGCGAGGGTGAGAGAACAAGATGGCCGAATTCGACGAGACGTTCGACTGGGTGGTCGTGGGCAGCGGCGCGGGCTCGATGGCCTCGGCACTGCTGATGAAGCAGGCGGGCAAGTCGGTCGTCATCCTCGAGAAGGCGCCCTGGGTCGGAGGCACCACCGCCAAGTCGGGCGGCGTGATGTGGATTCCCAACAATCGCTTCATGGCTCCCGGCGAGGACAGCTTCGAGCGGGCCTGCGAATATCTCGATGCCGTGGTGCCGGACGGCGAGGACAGCCCCGGAACCAGCCCGGAACGCCGCCGCACGTATGCGCGCGAAGCGCCGAAGATGCTGGACTTCATCGTCTCGCAGGGCGTCGCGATGGAGCGTGGGTCGTCGTTCTGGCCAGACTATTACGATGAACTTCCCGGCGGGGTGAAGACGAGCCGCACCGTCACCGCCGTGCCGTTCGACAAGAACGAACTGGGCAAGCTGTGGGCGGCTCGGCTGCGTCAGGGGTTTGCCGAGGTTCCTGTGAAGCTGGATGACGGCATGAAGCTGCCGTTCGCCAGGCATTCCTGGGCGATCAGGATGCTGCTCGTGCGCATCGGCCTCAAGATCATCGCCGGCAAGCTTACCGGCAAGCACTGGGTCACTGCGGGGGCCGCCTTGCAGGGGCGCATGCTCAAGGCGGTGCTGGGAAAAGAGGCTGCGGACATCCGTCTGGAGGCGCCGGTTTCCGAAGTGCTCATGGAAGCAGGCAAGGCGCTCGGCGTGGTCACCGTCAAGGACGGCAAGCCCTGGCGCATCGGCGCCCGGCTGGGCGTGCTGATCAATGCGGGCGGCTTCTCGCAGAACCAGCCGATGCGGGACCGCTACATGCCGGGAACCCGCGCGGCATGGTCCAACGGGATCGAGAGCGACACCGGGGATATGCATGCCGAACTGGAGCGCAAGGGGGCGGTCCTTGCGCAGATGGACCAGATGGTTGGCTTCCAGATGAGCGAGGCGCCCGGCTGGGACAGTGACTATGTCAAGCCCGGCACCCAGAGCACGACCGGCAAGCCGCATGCCATCCAGGTCGACCAGACCGGCGTCCGTTATCTCAACGAAGGCGGGTCCTACGAGGAATTCTGCGAGAACATGCTGGTTCGCAACCGCACCGTTCCCGCGATCCCGAGCTGGGCGATCATGGACCAGCAATACATGGACGAATATGCCGTGGCGGGCAAAGGCATGGCGAAGAAGAACATGGCGAGCTGGCTGGCGTCCGGCTGGATGCGGCAGGCCGACACGATCGAGGCGCTGGGCCAGCAGATCGGCGTACCGTCCGTTGCCCTCAAGGCCACGGTGGAGCGATGGAACGGCTTCGTGCGCGGCGGCCGGGACGAGGACTTTCATCGCGGCGAACGGGCCTATGACAACTGGCTCGGCGATCCTTACTTCAAGGAGGGGCCCAACGCCTGCATGGGCACGATCGAGAAGGGGCCGTTCTACGCCATTCCGATCGTTCCGGGCGATGTCGGCACCTACGGCGGCGTGGTGTGTGACTGCGATTCCCGTGTGCTCAGGGCCGATGGCACGCCGATCGAGGGGCTCTATGCCTGCGGGGTGTCCACCGCCTCGCCGATGGGGCGTGTCTATCCGGGGGCGGGCGCGAGCGTGGGGCCGTCGATGACGTTCGGCTGGATTGCCGCCAGGCATGCCGCCGGGCTGGGCAATCAGCTCTGATCTCTCCCGCAAGGTGACAGGCCGGTTGACACTGTTGACACGGTCCAGAACAAAAACCGTCACCTTGGGGCGCACACTGTCACCTTGGCGGTGAAGGTGTAAACTTGCGCGAAATGCGGGGTGAGCTTGGAACTGGGCCATTCCTGCAAGTTACAACGGGTTGCGCCCGGTAGGAAAACGCTTCGCGCGTGAACCTGCCGGCCGGGTGACCGCAACCGCTGCTTGACCTGTCTGTATACGGTTCATATACGAAGCGTATGTTCTTTATGCTTGAGGCCCGATAATGGGCATCGTCAAAATTGCCGACGACCTTCACGAGGAAGTCCGCCGTGCCAGCGCCGTGATGTGCCGTTCGATCAACGCACAGGCCGAATTCTGGATGAAGGTCGGCATGCTGGCCGAAGCCAATCCCACGCTCTCCTTCACCGAGATCGTCCAGCGCGAACTTGCCGCCGCGCAGGTCCATCTGCCCGTTGGCGGCTACGACGCCGACACCGAGGCGGCGGCGGCCTGACATGGTCAAGACCCCGGACGAACTCGCGCTGATGCGCATTTCCGGCCAGTTGCTGGCCCGCGTGTTCGAGATGCTTGACGGGCAGGACCTGGCCGGGCTTTCGACGATGGCGGTCAACGACATGGTCGAGCGCTTCATCACCGTCGACCTTGCCTCGCGCCCGGCCAGCAAGGGGCAGTACGGGTTCAAGTACGTGCTCAACTGCTCGATCAATCACGTGGTCTGCCACGGCGTGCCCAGCGATGACGAGATCATTCGCGGCGGCGACATCATCAATCTCGACATCACGCTGGAAAAGAACGGTTTCATTGCCGATTCCAGCAAGACCTACATTGTCGGCACGGTGCCGCCCGCGACACAGAAGCTGGTGAAAGTGGCGCAGGAAGCGATGTGGCAGGGCATTCGCCAGGTCCGCCCCGGCGCAACGCTGGGAGACGTCGGTTTCGCCATCGAGCAACATGCCATGCGCAACGGCTATTCGGTCGTGCGGGAATATTGCGGCCACGGCATCGGCCGCGAGATGCACGAGGAGCCGCAGGTGCTCAACTTCGGCCGGCGCGGCAAGGGGCTGAAGCTGCGCGAGGGCATGGTCTTCACGATCGAGCCGATGGTCAACCAGGGCAGCCGCAAGGTCTCGACCGAGGACGACGGCTGGACGGTGGTGACCGACGACGGCAAGCTCTCGGCCCAGTTCGAACATACCGTGGCGGTCACCAAGACCGGGGTGGAAGTACTGACCTTGCGGTGGGACGAAAAAGTCCCGGCCTGACGAATGCTGCATGGCGCCGGTTCCTGCACAAACTTTGCAGAGATCGTGATTTTCCTATTAACAATCGGAAATTACTTGCCAATCGCGTCTGTGTCCGCGAGTTTACGACCTAGTTGTGTACTGTGCGGAAGCGGTCCGTCGGCGCACGCGGTGTGGGGGCAAGCATGCAGTGGAAAGTCTGGGTCGCCATCGTGGCGGCCTCGTTCTGGCCGGGTGCCGCACAGGCGGCATGGTTCGAGGCGTCCAGCGAACACTTCGTCATTTATGCGGACGATAGCGAGAAGGACATCACGCAGTTTGCCGAACAGCTGGAACGCTACCATTCCGGCATGGCGCGGGCATTGGGATCGCAGTTGCCGGTGCCCAGTCCCTCGAACCGGGTCACGATCTATGTTGTGAACAGCGAGCGCGAGGTGCGGACCATCTACGGCGAAGGTAGCCGCTACGTCGGCGGTTTTTATGTGCCACGGGCTGGTGGTTCGCTGGCGATCATCCCGCCGGTGCACAGTTCGACCGGCGACGCGACGATCACGATGATCCCGCTCCTGCACGAATATGCCCACCATTTCCTCATCTCCACCAGTTCGACCGCGATGCCGCGGTGGCTGAGCGAAGGGGCTGCCGAATTCTTCGCGACAAGCCGGTTCGACAAGGACGGGTCGCTATGGCTCGGCAGGGCGGCGCAGCATCGCGCCGGAGAACTGTTCTTCGCCGCGGATGTCACCGCCAGCGATCTTCTCGACCCGGAGCAATACGAGAGGAGAAAGCATGGTGGCTATGATGCCTTTTACGGCAGGAGCTGGCTGCTTTACCATTACCTTTCGTTCGATCCCGCCCGCCGGGGACAGCTCTCTCGCTACCTAGACCTGTTGCGGGCTGGAGCGGGACAGCGCGAAGCCGCCGAGGAGGCCTTCGGCGGCCTGCAAAAGCTGGACCGGGACATGGATCTCTATCTCAAGAAAGGCCGGATGACCGCATTGCAGTTCCCTGCGGATTCCTTGCACGTCGGGACGATAACGGTGCGGGCGCTGGGCGCGGGTGAAGCCGCCATCCTGCCGGTGCAGATCCGCTCGAAGCGCGGGGTCGGCACCGAGGATGCACCGGCCCTGCTGACCGACGCCAAGGCGATCGCGGCGCGGTTCCCCGGTGACCCGGCGGTGCTGTCGGCGCTCGCCGAAGCCGCGTATGATGCCGGAGACGACAAGGCGGCGATCGCGGCGGCCGACGCGGCGATCGCCCTCGATCCCAGGCAGGTCAACGCTTACGTCCAGAAAGGCTATGCGCTGTTCCGCATCGCACAGGGCGTACAGGGCGCACAGGACAGGCCGGCGGCCTTCAAGGCCGCAAGGGTGCCGTTCGTGGCGCTCAATCACCTCGAAAACGATCACCCGCTGCCGCTTGTCTACTATTACCGCAGCTTTCTCGAGCAGGGGATGAAACCGCCGGCTCTGGCGGTGCAGGGCCTGATCCGGGCCGTCGAACTGGCGCCGTTCGACCAGGGGCTGCGCATGGACCTTGGGTATGCCTTTTTGCGACTGGGGCGATCGGAGGAGGCGCGCGATGCGCTGACGCTGGTCGCGAACGATCCGCATGGCGGCGCGCTCAGCGAGAAGGCGCGCGGCCTGATCGCGCATATCGAGGCCGATCCGAAGTGGGACGGGCACGAGGATGCTTCAGCCGCCGCCGCAAGCTCGGGAGGCTAGGCCGTAAACTCATAAACGGCACCATCGAGGTTTGAGGCAAAATGGCTCAGCGGCAGGAGGGAAGGCGCTGGAATATGTCGATATTTCAAGACTTCCCGACGCAGCGCTGGGCCATTTTGGTCAAATCCCGCAGGGAGGCCCAAATGGCTTCCATCTCGAACCGAAGCTGCCTTGGACGGGCAACCAGCCCGCCCGGCGGCAACTTCGGCCCGAGCTGTTCGCCATTTGGGCGCCTCGATGGTGTCGTTTATGAGTTTACGGCCTAGAGCCGATTCCGAATCATGAGGTGTTTCCACCGGATTGGAAAACGCACCAAGGGCGCCGGCTCGCCGCCCGCTATTGCGATGCGGCTTGCACGCGAAGGCGCGGGAACACCTCTTCGAGCGGTTTGACGTCGGGCAGCACGTAGACGTAGCCGCCCTTCTTCCGGAACAGCGGTGCCACGCCCTTGCCGTAGAAGGCCTTGGGCACGTTGATGCAGCCGAAGGTGATCCGGTTGTCCTCGATGGAGGGCGACAGCATGCGGGCCTTGCGGTTTTCCTTGTTCCCCACCGGGATCGTGTGGAGCGCGACCGACGTCGCGTAGTCGACCCAGAGCACCTTCTGGTTGCCGGCGGCGATGCCGAACCTTGCCAGGAACCGGCCTGCGGGCGTGGTCTTTTCGGCGGGGCCGATCTCGGAGAGCGACTTGGCGCCGATCCCGGGCGTGGCTTCGTCGCCGCGCATCTTGCCCAGCAGCACCGGCGCGTCGGCCAGCGGCTTGCCCTTGGCGTCAAAGAGGTAGGCCCGGGCGGCGGGCTTGTCGACGATGATGTAGGGCAGGTTGCGGTTGTCGGCCGAGGAGGCGATCCAGGCGGCGACCCGTTCGGCACCGGCTGAGCGTTGACGGGTGGATGGGGCGGCGGCGGCCTCGGCTGCAGGTTTCGGCTGGGCGCCGTGCGCCGGTACGTGCGGCCCTTTGGCGGGCGCGGCGCTTGCCAGGGCCATCGCGGCAAGGGCCAGGGGAACGCTGGTCATCGTCGGAAGTTACTCGCGGGAAATGGCCGGCGCCCGTGACGACGCCGACCCCTTGTCCTGGCGACGAACGCCGGGAAATCGTCAGTTGCGGGCGCGCTTGCGCTGGGCGGCGGCCTGCTGCTGTTCCACACTGTCGACACGGCCGTTGAGCTGGTCGATGCGCTGTGCGTTCTGCTGGGCCTGGCCCGAAGCGGCCTGGCCTTCGGCAAGCGCTTGCTTGGCGGTGGCGTCGGTCTGCTGCAGGCGGGAATCCAGCCCGTCGATACGCTGGTTCACGGTGGCGATCTGATCGCGGACGAAGCCCTTGGTCGCACAGCCGCCGAGACCGACCGATCCGACCAGGACCACGGCGAGGGGGGCAAGTTTGGTGAGGTAAGGCGACATCGTTTCAGCTCCTGTATACTTATGTTGTCGAACGCCCCGAGATGCTCCAAGCCGAGCCGGAATTGGGGAACAATGCGTTTCTGGCCGGTCGTGCATCACCTCGGCTGAACGGACGGCAGTTGATTTGGTTGCCGAATTTGCGTTTCGGTGTTCCGATCGCCGCGCCGGATTGCCTCCACAGGCGCAGCGAAGTGACTGCCGCGACCTTGCGGTGACTGATCGCTTTCACCTTGCCCCATGCCGCTGCTACGCCTGCGGACAAGCGCCCCGGCGGGCGGATCGGGAGGATGTGACGCATGGAGCAGGCTGGGCTGTCGTGGGTGGAAGGGCCGCCGCTTGCACAGGAACCGGGACAGGGGGTGCACACCATCGGCGGCTACTTGCGCGAGGTTGCAGGGCGTTACGGACCGCGCGAGGCGGTGGTGCTGCGCAAGGGCGAGCAGCGGACCGCGTGGACTTACGAGGATTTGCTGGCCCGCTCGATGGAAGTGGCGCGGGCTCTGGTTGCCTGCGGCATCGGCAAGGGCGAGCCGATCGGCATCCTGA
The DNA here is from genome assembly GCF_017309955.1 of Novosphingobium sp. KA1. Classification (NCBI taxonomy): domain Bacteria; kingdom Pseudomonadati; phylum Pseudomonadota; class Alphaproteobacteria; order Sphingomonadales; family Sphingomonadaceae; genus Novosphingobium; species Novosphingobium sp. KA1. The sequence continues at coordinate 3,017,982 of NZ_CP021247.1, forward strand.
TGACCAACCGGCCGGAGTTTCTTTCAAGCCTGTTCGGGGCGGCGCTGGCCGGGGCGGTGCCGGTGGCGCTCAGCACGTTCTCGACGCCGCAGGAACTGGCACACTTGTTGCGAGCCTCGCAAATCTCGCTGCTGCTCTACGAGGCGCGGGTGCTGAAGAAGGACTTCGGCGCGATGCTGCGTGAACTCGAGCCGGGGATCGCGTCTGCCCGGCGCGGGGCCTTGTCCTCGCTCTGCTTTCACTACCTTCGGCGGCTGGTTGCCCTCGGGGGGGCGCCGGGAGAGGCCGAACCGTTCGCGGTCGAGGCGGGCGGCGCGGTGGAGACCTGGGACGAGTTTCTGGCGCACGGCGGGGAGGTGCCGGACGAACTCGTGCTGGCGCGGGCCGACGCGGTGCACCCGGCGGACGCGGGCGGCGTGTTCTTTTCTTCGGGCACGACCAGCCAGCCCAAGGGCGTCGTCCATTCGCAGCGGGCCTTCACGGTGCAGTGGTGGCGCTGGCCGAGGATCTTCGCGATGCACGAGCCGGTGCGCAGCTGGACCGGCAACGGCTTTTTCTGGTCGGGCAATGTCTCGATGGTGGTCGGCACCGCGCTGTCGACGGGCGGGACGGTCGTGCTCCAGCGCACGTTCGAGGCCGACGAGGCGCTGGAACTTGCCGAGCGCGAGCGGGTGACGTTCCTCAACGGCCGTCCGCACCAGTGGGCCCGGCTGGAGGCTTCGCCGAAGTGGGCAGGGGCGGATCTGTCCAGCGTGAAATACGTGCCGCGCGGCGAACGGATCTGGCAGCACCCGACCGTCTCCACCCAGTGGGAAGTGCCGATGTCGTTCGGCTGCACGGAGACGATGACGATCTGCACCTCCTTCGTCGCCGACGATGCTGAAGGCCGGGTGGAAGGCTCGTTCGGGGCGCCATTGCCGGGGAACATCCTAAAGATCGTAGAGCCGATATCGGGCCGTCTCGTGCCCGTGGGTACGGTGGGAGAGATGTGCATCAAGGGGCCGACGCTGATGTCCGGCTACCTCGGGAAAGCGCCGGAGGAGTGCTTCGATGCGGAAGGTTTTTTCCGCACCGGGGATGCCGGGCGGGTCGACGAGGCAGGACGCTTCTTCTGGGAAGGGCGCATGACGGAGATGATCAAGACCGGCGGCGCCAATGTCGCGCCGATCGAGGTCGACGAGGTGATCGCCCGGATTCCGGGGGTGAAACGCAGCCAGACGGTGGGGGTGGCGGACGATCTTCTGGGCGAAATGGTGGTCGCCTGCATTGTCCCGTCGCATGGGGCGGAACTGGATGAGGCGGCGGTGATCGCCGCCTGCAAGGACCACATCGCCAGCTTCAAGGTGCCGCGGCGCGTGCTGTTCTTTCGCGACGAGGATTTTGCCTTCACCGGAAGCGAAAAGGTGAAGTCAAGCGAAGTTCGCAAGCTCGCCCGGGCGCGGCTGGAAGCGGATAACGCCGAGGCGGTTCGGCCCGGTATTGCGTGAGGTTCCCCTTGGCGTACTGAACTGGGGTTCAGCCAGCCCCGAACAACCGGGCTGATCGAGAGAGGACCTATGAGCGAAATACTGGAGAACCGGGCCACCCCGGACGCCAAGACCCAGCTCGACATCTATCGCCGGATGATCCGGATCGAGCGCAACGACGACGCCACCCGCACCCAGATCCGTCGCGGCCGCATCACCGCGCCGTACTACTCGGCGCGCGGGCAGGAATGCATTCCCTCGGCCATCTCGGTGCTGCTGAATAACGATGACAAGATCTGCACGATCTATCGCGGCATCCACGACATGGTCGCCAAGGACATGCCGCTGCGCCCGCTCTGGGCAGAGATCTGCGGCCGCGTCGACGGCACTTGCAAGGGCAAGGGCGGGCCGATGCACCTCACCCACCCGGAAACCGGCGTGATGGTGACGACGGGCATCGTCGGTTCGTCCATGCCGATCGCCAACGGCTTCGGCTGGGCGGCGCTGCTGGACGGCACCAAGCAGGTCACCGTGGCCTATTTTGGTGACGGCGCCAGCAACATCGGCGCCTTTCACGAAGCGCTGAACCTGGCCTCCGTGTGGAAGCTGCCGGTGATCTTCGTGTGCCAGAACAACGGTTTTGCCGAACACACCCGTTACGAGAACGGCACTTCGGTGGACCAGATCTCCAAGCGCGCGATCGGCTACGGCATGCCGGGCTACACGGTCGACGGCAACGATCCGGTCGACGTCTATGCCCACGCCCACGCCGCCATCGCGCGTGCCCGTGCGGGCGAGGGGCCGACGCTGCTGGAATGCAAGACCTTCCGCTTCATGGGCCATGTCTTCGGCGATGCCGATGGCTATATGACCAAGGAAGAAAAGGCCGAGGCGATGGCGAAGGATCCGTTGCCGATCTACCGCCAGAAGCTGATCGACGATGGCATCGCCACGGCCGAGGAACTCGATGCGCTGACCGCGAAGATCGAGGCCGAAGTGAACGACGCCATCGAATTCGCGATGGCCTGCGAATATCCGTCCGACGACGAACTGCGCCGCGACGTCTTTGCCGAGGAGATTCCGGCATGAGCACCGATACCCTTGACGCTCCGGTCGTCGAAACCGTGAAGATGAACGGCCTTCAGGCGATCAACGCCGCGCTGATGGAGGCGATGGAGGCCGATCCCAAGGTCCTCGTGCTGGGCGAGGACATTGCGGACAACGAAGGCGGCGGCGTCGTTGGCGTGACCCGCGGCCTTTCCACCAAGTTCGGCACGATGCGCGTGCGCTCGACGCCGATCTCGGAGCAGGCGATCATCGGTGCGGCTATCGGCGCAGCCATGGGCGGTTACAAGCCCGTGGCTGAAATCATGCTGATGAACTTCACGACTGTCGCCATGGACATGATCGTGAACCACGCGGCCAAGCTGCGCTTCATGTCTGGCGGCCAGAGCCAGGTGCCGATGGTGATCCGCACCCTGACCGGCGCGGGCAACCAGACCGCCGGCCAGCACGCCGACTTCTACGAGGCATGGTTCTGCCACACCGCCGGCATCAAGGTGGTGATCCCCTGGACCCCGGCGGACTTCAAGGGCCTTTACCTCTCGGCCATTCAGGATCCGGATCCGGTCATCATCGTCGAAAGCGGCAAGACGCTGTTCGTGCCGATGGACGTGCCGGTGGGTCAGGGCCCGATCCCGCTGGGCAAGGCCAACGTGGTCGCGCCGGGCAGCGATATCACCATCGTTTCCTATGGCCAGATGATGTTCACCGTCATGCAGGCCTATGAGGAACTGACCAAGGCGGGCGTCTCGGTCGAAGTGGTGGACCTGCGCACGATTTCGCCGTGGGACAAGGAAACCGTGCTGGCCTCGGCCGGGAAGACCGGTCGCCTGCTGGTGGTCCACGAAGCCGGCCGCAATTTCGGCCCTGGCGCGGAAATCGCCGCGACCGTGCAGGAAGCCCTGTTCGGCAAGCTGAAGGCTCCGGTCGGCCGCCTTGGCGCGCCCTACTGCTCGGTTCCGTTTGCCAAGAAGCTGGAAGATGCTTTCCTGGTGCAGCCACCCGAGATCATTGCCGAGGCGCAGCGCCTCGTCGCGATGGGCTGAAGCGGCAAGCCGGATTGACTGTAAGGGCAGGGCCTCCGCAGCGATGCGGGGGCCTTTTGCATGGCGAACTGCCGTGTGGGTGGCGGCGTTCTGGCGCAAGGACGGGGGGAAATGCGTTTTCCGACGTCCGCGCGAATGTGGCAAAATGTTGTGTAATCGTGACAGGCGATCACAATCATTAAATCGATCAGTTTTTTAGAAATTCCCTGCCCCGCTATCCGGGACCTCCAACAAGCGTTCGTTCCAACAGGAGGAGGACCCAATGTCCAGAACATCGACTTCGCTTTGCGCGCTGATGGCTGCCGTGCTGCTGCCGCTCGCCGCCACGCCCGCTCATGCCGAGGCGGCGCCCGCGGCCGAGACCGCCAATACGAACAAGGACTGGTGGCCGGACCGGCTCGACCTTTCGCCGCTGCGCCAGAACGATCCCGCGTCCAACCCCTATGGTGCGGACTTCGATTACGCCAAGGAGTTCGCCTCGCTCGACCTCGCGGCGGTGAAGGCGGATATCCGCAAGGTGCTGACGACCTCGCAGCCCTGGTGGCCGGCGGACTATGGCCATTACGGCCCGTTCTTCATCCGCATGGCCTGGCACTCGGCAGGCACCTACCGCGTGGTCGACGGCCGCGGCGGCGGTGCGGGCGGCGAGCAGCGCTTCGATCCGCTCAACTCCTGGCCGGACAACGTCAGTTTGGACAAGGCGCGCCGCCTCGTCTGGCCGATCAAGCAGAAGTACGGCCGCAAGATCTCGTGGGGCGACCTGATGGTGCTGACGGGCAACGTCGCGCTGGAGGACATGGGCTTCAAGACTCTGGGCTTTGCGGGCGGCCGCATCGACAGCTGGGAGCCGGACACGGTATTCTGGGGGCCTGAGAAGAAGTGGCTGGGCGATGAGCGCCGCGATCCCAAGACCGGCCTGAAGGGCCCGCTGGCCGCCACGCAGATGGGCCTCATCTACGTCAACCCCGAAGGCCCCAACGGCAATCCCGACCCGCTGGCAGCCGCTGCCGACATCCGCCTCGCCTTCGGCCGCATGGCGATGGACGACGAGGAAACCGCTGCGCTGATCGCGGGTGGCCACACGTTCGGCAAGGCGCATGGCGCCCACAAGCCGGAAGAGTGCCTTGGCGGCGATCCCTCGGCCGCGCCGGTCGAGCAGCAGGGTCTTGGCTGGGCCAACAAGTGCGGCAAGGGCAATGCCGAGGACACGATCACCAGCGGCCTTGAAGGCGCATGGTCGGCGGACCCGATCCACTTCACCACGCAGTATCTCGACAACCTCTACGGTTTCGACTGGGTGAAGACCAAGAGCCCGGCCGGCGCCACGCAGTGGATTCCCAAGGACCCGGCCGCCGGGCAGCTCGTTCCCGACGCGCACCGTCCCGACGTCCGTCACGCGCCGATCATGTTCACCACCGACATCGCGATGAAGGAAGACCCCGGCTTCCGGGCGATCACCACCCGGTGGCGCGAGAATCCCGAACTCTTTGCGCAGGCCTTTGCGCGGGCGTGGTTCAAGCTCACCCACCGCGACATGGGGCCGTCGGCGCGCTACCTCGGCGCGGATGTGCCCAAGGTCAGCTTCGTCTGGCAGGACCCGCTGCCCAAGGCCACCTACGCCGCGATCGATCAGGCCGACGCGGCCGCGCTGAAGGCGAAGATCCTCGCCACCGGCATTGCGCCGCGTGAACTGGTGAAGACGGCGTGGGCGGCGGCGGCCACCTTCCGGGGCACCGACATGCGCGGCGGCGTCAACGGCGCGCGGCTGCGGCTCGATCCGGCCAAGGGCTGGGCGATCAACGATCCTGCCGAACTGGCCAAGGTGCTGGCGAAGCTGGACGGCGTGCGCAAGGCCTTCAACGCCTCGGCTCCCGCCGGCAAGCAGGTCTCGCTGGCGGACCTGATCGTGCTGGGCGGCAACGCGGCGGTGGAACAGGCGGCGGCGAAGGCGGGCTACACCGTCTCCGTGCCGTTCACTCCGGGCCGTGTCGATGCCGCCCAGGCCGAGACCGACCCCAAGTCCTACGACTACCTGCGCCCGCGCGCCGATGGTTTCCGCAACTACTACGGCGCGGACAGCGACCATTCGCCCGCCGAGATGCTGGTGGACAAGGCCAACCAGCTGGAACTGACGGTGCCGCAGATGGCGGTGCTGGTGGGTGGCATGCGCGCGCTCGATGCCAATACCGGCCATTCCGCGCAGGGTGTCCTCACCGCCAATCCGGGCACGCTGTCGAACGACTTCTTCGTCAACCTGCTCGACATGGGGACCAAGTGGCAGAAGTCGGACAAGGCGCCCGGCGTCTACGAGGGCTACGACCGCGTCAGCGGCAAGCTCAGGTGGACGGCGAGCCCGGTCGACCTCGTGTTCGGTTCGAACTCGGAACTGCGCGCGGTTTCGGAAGCCTATGCTTCCGACGATGCAAAGCAGATGTTCGTGACCGACTTCGTGGCGGCCTGGGGCAAGGTCATGAACCTCGACCGGTTCTGATGTCCGGTTTCTGATGTTGGACGGCGGCGCTGGATTGCCAGTGTCGCCGCCACCTTCTCCAAAAACTCTTCGTCGCCCCCGTGAAGACGGGGGCCCCGCTTCTTCGCGGCGGTCGAGAAGAAGGCGGGATCCCCGCCTTCGCGGGGATGACGGGGTGGTTTGGATCGGCATCGGGCGTTAGAGGCGCCAACCCACCTCACACCCCCCATTCATCGGATTGCTTTCTTGTGAAGACCTGTTTCCTCGCCGCCGCCCCGGTCGCGGTTCTGGCCATTGCATTGGCCTCCACCGGCTCTGCGCAAAACGCTGCCCCGCGCCCCGCCATCTTTGCCACTTGCGCTGCCTGCCACGCCACAGAGGCGGGCAAGACGTCCTACGGCCCCAACCTGCGCGGCGTAGCGGGGCGCAAGGCAGCGAGCCTTCCCGCCTATGCCTATAGCCCCGCGCTCAAGGCATCGGGTCTCACCTGGGACCGCACCACGCTCGACGCCTGGCTGACCTCGCCGCAGAAGAAAGTGCCGGGCACGAAAATGCCCTTCGCCGGTATCCCGGATCCTGCCAAGCGCAAGGACGTGATCGATTATCTGATGACGTTGAAATAGCTCACCACACCATCGCATCGCTGCGTTTTTCCGGGCGGATGTAGATCGAGGTGATCCACGGCGAGAGCGCCTTCATCCGGCGCTCCAGTTCCTCGATCAGCGTTTCGGCATCGCCCATCCTGAGGTCGTCGGCGAAGTCGGCGCTGATGGCGACAAAGATCGCCTGCGGGCTCGTGTGGATAGTGCGGATGTGGTTGACCGCGTCGATGCGCGGGTGGCCGTCGAGCACGTCGCGGATCTTGGCGATCAGTACCGGATCGGCCGCCTCGCCGATCAGCAATTCCTTGGATTCGCGGGCGAGCAATATCGCGACGCCGGCCAGCACGCCGCCGATCAGCACCGAGGCGACGCCGTCGATGCGCGGGTCGGCGAAGTGGATCGAGGCCCAGACGCCGAGGGCGGCGATGACGAGGCCGATCAGCGCGGCGCTGTCCTCGAACAGGACGATGAAGCCGGGCGGGTCCTTGCTGCGGTGGATCGCCTGCCACCAGGTCTGCTCGCCGCGCCCGGTGTTGAACTCGCGCACGGCGAGCGACCAGGATGCGCCTTCCATGACGAACGCGATGGCGAGCACGATGTAGTTGAGTGTCGGGTCGGCGATCGGGTGCGGGTCGGCGATATGGACGATGCCCTCGTAGATCGACACGCCCGCGCCCACCGCAAAGATCAGGATGGCGACCACAAAGGCCCAGAAATAGAGTTCGCGGCCATAACCGAAGGGGTGGGTCGGGTCCGGCTTGCGACCCGCGCGCTTCTGGCCGTAGAGCAGGAGGATCTGGTTGCCGCTGTCCACCAGCGAGTGGACGCCCTCGGTCAGCATCGAGGAGGAACCGCTGATCGCGGCGGCCACGAACTTGGCCACGGCAATGCCGAGGTTGGCCGCCAGCGCGCCGTAGAGGACGATATTGGCCTTGAAGTGCGCGGCGACGCTGTCGGGCTGGTCCATCGGCGGGCCGGGTTCCTCGGTAGAGACTGAAATTCAGCCTGCGACTGTCACCGGCCCGGTCCGTTTTCGCAAGTGCCTTAAACGCCTAGCCCGTTGCCGAAAGAGCCTCGCGGCCGACGCGCTCGTTCCACAGGTCGGCATTGCCGCAAAGCTGGAGGTTCAGCAGGGCACGCTTGAGGAACAGGTGGCAGGGATGCTCGTCGGTGAGGCCGATGCCGCCATGGAGTTGCACCATTTCCTCGGTCACGAAGCGGAAGGCCTCGGCGGCCAGCACTTTGGTGGCGGCGAGATCGGTGAGGCTGGCGCTTTCATCCCGCACGCGCTTCCACAACAGGGCTTCGGCGACGGTGATCTTTGTCTTCATGTCGGCGGCGCGGTGCTTGAGGGCCTGGAACAGCGCGATCGGACGGTCGAACTGGCGGCGGACCTTCATGTACTCGATCGTCATGTCGAGCGCGGCACCCGCCGCGCCGATACAGTCTGCCGCAAGCGCTAGTTGCGCCTCGCCCGACAGCTGGTCGTGCAAGGCCTTGGCGCCGGCCGCGTCGGTAAGCATCAGCGTGGGCGTGTATCCGTCCAGTATCACGTCGAACAGGCGGCGGCTGGGGTCCCAGATCGCGCGCTCGACGATCGAGACGCCGGGCGCATCCAGCGGCACCAGCGCATAGCCGTTTGGCAGCTGGGCAATGATGGCGGCGGCCATGTCCGCCTCGAACACGCCGGAAATCGTCCCGGAAACGGTGCCGTCCGGGCTTGGCGTCAGTGCGGCGCCGAGCATCGGCAGCGGCGCATATTCCCCTGCGGCCAGTCTTTCCAGCCACTCCGCGCGTTCGGCAAAGTCGTGGCTCGCGGCCATGGCCTGAAGGCCCAGCTGGGCCGGGATCAGGGGCATGGCGGAAAGGATGCGGCCCATTTCGAGGTGCAGCGCGGTCGAGGCTTCCCGCGTGAAGCCAAGGCCGCCGTCCGCTTCGGGTAGGCGTACCATCAGCCAGCCCATCTCGGCGGCAAGCCGCCAGCTTTCGTCGCGCGCGGGCGAGAGCGAGCCCGCCGGAAATGCCTTCTGCGCGGCGTCGGTGAGTTCGTTCAGTTCGATCACAGCACCCACCCCTTCGGCTCGCGCGGCATCTCCAGCATGCGCTCGGCGATGATATTGCGCTGCACTTCCTCGCTGCCGCCGGCGATGGTCCAGGCGTAGGAGTTCATGAAATCGGCCATCCAGTTGCCGGTATTGAGATCGCCGAACGTGATCGGCGCGACGTATTGTTCGTCCATGCCGCCCAGCCGCAGGCCGAGCGCCGAATAGGCCCTCAGCGCGCGGCTGTAGGCATTCTTGACGATGGAGGCGTCACCGATGCGCTCGATCCCGTTGATGCGGTTGTCGAGGAACTGGTCGGCAAGCGCGCAGACGGCGTCGACTTGGGTGACCAGCACGCCGAAATCGCGCAAGACGCCGCGGTCGTCTTCATGCCCGTGCTTGCGGATCAGTCCGGCGACGCGGCCGAGCGCGCCGCGCATGCGGTAGGACAGTTCCATCAGCGTCAGCCCGCGTTCGGAGGCCAGCGTCGCCTGTGCCACGGCCCAGCCCATGCCTTCTTCGCCCACCCGCTCGCAGACCGGGATCTCCACGTTGTCGAGGAAGATTTCGGCGAATTCCTCGTCCCCCTGGATCTGGTGGATCGGGCGCACGGCGACGCCGGGAGCCTTCATGTCCATCAGCAGGTAGGTGATGCCCGCCTGCTTGGGACCGTCCGACGCGGTGCGCGCCAGCAGCAGGCACTTGTCCGCGAACTGGGCCATCGTCGACCAGACTTTCTGGCCATTGATGACGTAGACATCGCCTTTCCGTTCCGCCCGCGTCTTGATGGCGGCAAGGTCCGATCCGGCACCGGGCTCGGAAAAGCCCTGGCACCAGGTCTCACCTTCGAGGATCCTGGGGAGATAGCGGGCCTTCTGCGCGGCATTGCCGCATTCGTGGAGCGTGGCGAAGGCGTGGTAGGTGGAGACGAACGAGAGCAGCAGGCGCGGGCAATCGGCGCGCGCCAGTTCCTCGTAGATCACCTTCTGCTCGGCCAGGCTGCGGCCGCCGCCGGGATACTCCGCAGGCCAGTGCGGGATGGCATAGCCGGCGTGCACGAGCTTGCCGAACCAGTCTCGCTGGGTGCGGACAAAGTCGTCCTGGGTGCGGCTGGAAGCGCGCCAGTCGGCAGGTGCCTGCGCCTTGAGGAAGCTGCGGACATCGCGCCGCAGGGCTTCTAGATCGTGGGTCATGCCCTTGTCTGTGCCGATGGGGTGCCGGGGCGTCCAGATGGCGGCAGGTCGCTGCGGCGATATCGGGGCACGACCGCGGCAGGGCTTTTACACTTCCACTTCGATCATGCCGTCTTCAACCCGCACCGCATAGGTCTCGATCGGCATCGTTGCCGGCGGGTTGAGCGGTGCGCCGGTTTCCAGGTCGAAGCGGGCGCCGTGCACGGGGCAGGAAATCCAGCCGCTGCGCATGCGGCCGCATTCCAGCGTCTCGAAGGCGTGGCTGCACAAGTTGCGCACCGCGAAGATGCGGTCCCTGGTGTTGCACAGGATCATGCCGATCCCGTTCACCTCCACGACAAGCTTGGCGCCCGGCGGCACATCTTCCAGTCTGGCGGCGGCAACGAAGGTTTTCTCGGTCATCATCTTCCCGGCTTCTCGCGAATCTTGGCTCTGGGACTGTCCGGTGTCGCAGCCTCCGCGCAAGCATGAGGCGGGCACAAGCAGGACCAAGCAAGCCGCTGTACCGTGGCGGTCATTTCGTGGGCAAGCCGCCGACGCGATAACGTGATCCGAAAATATGTTTCGGGAGAGTTCAGGTGTCCGCGCTCGGAAATTGCGAAAATGGCGAGAGCTTCGATGTCGTGGTGGTGGGATCGGGCTCGGCGGGGGCAATGGCGGCGCTGCGCAGTGCCGATCTTGGCCTGAAAGTGCTGATCGTCGAGAAGGCGCACAAGTTCGGCGGCACTTCGGCCACTTCGGGCGGGGTCATGTGGATCCCCAACCACCGCCTGGACGGGGACCAGGGTGACAGCCGCGAGGCGGCCCTTGCCTATCTCGATGCCACTATCGGCGTGGCGGTGAACCGGGAGCGGCTGGAAGCCTTCGTCGATGAAGCGCCGAAGATGCTGCGCTTTCTGAAATCCACCGGCGTGCAGGTCGCGGCGGCGGCCTGGCCGGACTACTTTCCCGACCGGGTGGGCGCGCGGGCGGATCGCTCCGTGATCGTGCCGACGTTCGACGGGCGGCGGCTTGGTGATGGGCGCTATGCCCTGATGCGCGAGCAGTACAACCGCTTCAAGCTGTTCGGCCGCTACGCGATGGACCTTACCGAGACCTTTGCCCTGATGATGCAGTCGAAGGGCTGGCGGATGGTCGCGGGCCGGATGATCGGGCGCTACTGGCTGGACCGTCCGGCACGCAAGGTCTCGCACCGTGACAAGCGCTTCACCCAGGGCGCCGCGCTGATGGGGGCGACGTATGAGCAGGTGTTTGCGCGCGGGGTCGAGCTTCGGCTGGAGACGGCGCTGGAAGGGCTGGCGGTGGACGAGGGAGGCCGTGTCACCGGGGTCGAGGTGTCCCGCTTCGGGCGCAGATACAGCGTGGCGGCGCGGCACGGGGTGGTGCTGGCGGCGGGCGGGTTCGAGTGGAACCAGGCGCTGCGGGACCGCTTCTATCCGGTGCCCGGGCTGACACGGCATTCCTCCACGCCCGAGGACGGCAACCGGGGCGAGGCGCTGGTCGCGGCGGAAGCGGTCGGAGCCTCGACCGAACACACCGAGCAGGGCTGGTGGATCCCGACGATGACGCTACCGATGAAGGGGGCGTCGAACTTCCATGAGATCCATCAGGCCGCGTTCGACGTGGGGCGTCCGTGGAGCGTGGTGGTCAACCGCAAGGGTGTGCGCTTTGTGGATGAGGCCTGCGGGTACGACCAGTTCGGGCAGGCCATGGTGCGCGACCAGCTGGAAACCGGCGCGAACTGTCCCTGCTGGCTGATCTTCGATGCCAAGTTCCGCCGGAAATTCAGCGCCGGCGGCCTGATGCCCACGGTCCATACGCCCGAGCATAAAGTGCCGGATGACTGGTGGGATCACTACGTGTTCCGGGCCAGTACCATCGAGGAACTCTGCGCCAAGACGCACCTGCCGGCAGACGCCGTGCGTCAGACCATCGCCAACATGAACGCCTATGCGAAGACCGGCGTCGATCCCGAGTTCGGACGGGGCATGAACCCCTATGACCAAATGTTTGGCGATCCCTCTTCCAGGCCCAATCCGAACATCGGTCCGATCGACAAGGCGCCGTTCTATGCGGTGCCGATCAACAACGGCGATCTCGGCACCAAGGGCGGCCTGCGCTGCGACGCACGGGCGCGGGTGCTCGATGGGGAGGGCAGGCCGATTGCCGGGCTCTATGCCGCGGGTAACAATTCGGGGACCCCGTTTGGCGACACCTACCCGGGGGCGGGGGCGACGATCGGACCGGCCATGACCTTCGGGTTTGTCGCCGCCAATGACATTGCCGAACGAGCCGGAAACGCGCGGGTGGGTTCGGGGCTTGAACAAAGCGGGATCCCCGCCTTCGCCGGGATGACGAAGTAGTTTGGATTTGGCGAAACTTCGACAAGCGAGCTGAAAATCAGATGTGCCGACAAGGTACTCCCGTCAGCCCCGCGAAGGCGGGGATCCCGCTTCTTCTTCAAGCGGTGGCGGCATAAGCGGAGCAGGACAGATGCAAGGCAAGGTAGCAGTCGTCACCGGAGCGGCAGGCGGTATCGGGGAGGCCATCGTGCGTGCGCTGGGGGCGAAGGGCGTCAAGGTCCTCGGCACCGGGCGCAATGCGGAGAAGCTTCAGGCGCTCAAGGACGCGCTGGCGGGTGCGGTAGAGTTCGACTTTATCGCCATTGACGCCACGGCCGATGAAGCCCCGCGCGCCATCGTCGATGTCGCGGTGGAGACGTTCGGGCGGCTGGACGTGCTGGTGAACAATGCCGGATCGTTCAACTTCGGCCCGGTGGACCAGACCACCGACGCCATGCTGGACGAAGTGCTGGGCATATCCCTGCGCGCACCGTTCCGGCTCTGCCGTGAGGCTTTGCGGGTGATGGGGGAGGGGAGTTCGATCCTGTTCATCGGCTCGACCTGGGGGCTTTACGGCACGCCGGGCGGCGGGGCCTATTCCGCCGTGAAGGCCGGGCAGATCGGCCTGATGCAGACGATGGCCGCCGAATATGGCCCGCGCGGCATCCGCTCCAACTATATCGCGCCGACCGTGGTGCGCACCGAGATGACCACGGCGTTCTGGGAACTGGATTTCTTCCGCCGCACCAACCACGAACTGACGCCGCTCCAGCGCGATTGCACCGCGGCGGACATCGGCAACATGGTGGCCTTTCTCGCTTCGGACGAGGCGGGGTTCGTCAACGGACAGACCATCGCGGTGGACGGCGGTATCTCGACCACGCGCTACGTCTCGCCGGCGGCGATCGCAGCGGTGCGGCAGTAAGGCTGTCCGGCAACGCCCTCGGCGGTTTTCGCCGGGGCGTTGGCCCTTTGCTTGTGAGGGCGTGGCCCGCTGGGTAACGCCGGAGGAAAGCAGAGACGAAGGATGCCATGCAGTTCGAATGGACCGAGGACCAGGACGCGTTCCGCCACAAGATCCGGGACTTCCTGCACGCCAACCTGCCGGATGACTGGGAAACGTTCTCCGAACACGGCCCCGCCTCGCCCGCGCTGACGGCATTTGCCCGCGGCTTCTGCGTCAAGCTTGCCGAAGCCGGCCTGCTGTTCCCCCACTGGCCGAAGGACATGGGCGGGGAGGGGCTGGGGCCGTGGGAGCAGCAGATCCTCTCGGAAGAGATGTGGATCGCCGGCGAGCCGCGCGGCGGCCAGTATATGAACGTCAACTGGATCGGCCCGACGCTCGAGAAGTACGGCACGCCTGAACAGAAGGCGCGCTATCTGGAACCGATCACGCGCGGGGAATCGCTGTGGTGCCAGGGTTTTTCCGAACCTGACGCCGGATCGGACCTTGCCAGCCTGCGCACCCGTGCAGTGCTGAAGGACGGTCACTACGTCATCAATGGCCAGAAAATCTGGACCTCCTATGCAGGCCTTGCCGACACCTGCTTCCTGCTGACCCGCACCAGCGACGATCGCAAGAAGGGCATCACCATCGTCCTCGTGCCGATGGACACGCCGGGCATCACCGTGCGCCAGATCCCCTCGCTGATCGGTGAGGGCGACATTCACGAGGTCTTCTTCGACGATGTGACCGTGCCCGAAACCGCGCGTTTTGGTGAGGAGGGGCAGGCCTGGGAGATCGTCGCCTATTCGCTGCGCAACGAGCGGCTGGGTATCCCGCGTTTCACGCTGGCCCGCGCCGCGCTCGACCGGGCGGTGGCGATGCTGAAGGCGCGCGGCGACTTCGTTCGCGAGCATGTGCGCATCGAGGCCGCGCGCTGCGCGGCGCTGTGTGAGGGGGCGGGGACGGCCAACTATGCCGTCGTGCAGAAACGGGTCGACGGGCTGGCGATCGGTGCGGAGTCCAGTTCCGCCCGCTACGCCACCGTGATGGCCGAGCGGGCCGTGTGCGAATTCGTGGTGGAGTTCCTGCCCGAAGCGCTCGCGGGGGCCTCGCCCTATCTCAAGATGCACCACCAGCGCGGCATCGTCGCCGGGGTCGCCGCCGGTTCGGCCGAGATCCAGCTCAACATCATCGCCAGCGACGTGCTGGAACTGCCCCGGGAGCCGCGCTGATGCAGCTTGCCCTCAATGACGACCAGACCCAGGTCCTCGATTTTGTCGACGCGCTGGCGCGGCCTTTTGCTTCCGCTCCGCTCCACGATGCCGGACTGGCGCTGGAAAGCGGGGAACTCGACGCGGCGCTGGTGGAGAACGGCTTCCTCGATGTCATGGCGGTCGAGGAACTGGGGCCGGTCACCGCCGCATTGGTGGTGGAGAAGCTCGCACGGCTGCCGTTTGCGGTGGAAGCGGCGGCCTCGGCGCTGGTGCGCCCGCTGATCGATCCGGATTTGCCGCGCCCGCTCTGCCTGGTCGAGGAAGGCCGTCTTGCGGCGCCGCTGCGTTTCCTGCGGCCCGGCGCGACGGTGGTTGTTGTCGGTCCGGGCGGCGTCAGCAGCTTTGCCGCGAGCGAGGACATGATTGCCCCGGCGCAGGAGGATACGCTCTATGCCTATCCGGTCGCGTTCCTCACCGGCGTGCCCGGCGCGGTGACGATGCACGATGTCGATCCGGCCGAAGTCACCCGGGCCTGGCGCGTGGCGATGGCGGCTGAAGCGGCGGGCCTGCTCGGCGCGGCGCTGGCGAGCGTGGTGACTTATGTATCCGAGCGCAGGCAGTTCGGGCGTCCACTCGCGACGTTCCAGGCAATGCGCCACCGGCTGGCCGAGGCCCAGGTGGTGACCAACACCGCCTACTGGCTCGCCATGCGGGCGGCGGCGAGCGGGACACAGGCGGACGCCGCGCTGGCGCTGCTCCATGCGCAGGAGGCAGCGAGGCGGGTCTGCTACGACTACCACCAGTTCCTTGGCGGCATGGGCGTGACGCTGGAGCATCCCCTGCACTTGTGGACCTATCGGCTCAAACTGCTGACGGCGGAACTGGGCGGACGCGGCGGGCAGGGGCTGGCCGCGGCGGAGGCGCTCTGGGGGTAGGCCGTTTTCATGCGGCATCGCCGCGATAGCCGCAGCGCGCGCGATATCGGGTGCGGTCCTGTCGCCGGGCAGGACGGGGCATGCAAGACTTGCCGTCACGGACAAGAAGACAAGAGGGCAAGAAGACAAGAGGGCAAGGATGCAAGGAAGCGATCTGATCGATCTGGGCGGGCAGGTGGCTCTGGTCACCGGTGCGGGCCAGAACGCGGGGCGGGCCACGGCGCTGGAACTGGCGCGCCACAATGCGGGCGGCATTGCCGTCAACGATTTCGTACCGGAGCGGGCCGAGGCGGTGGCCGGCGAAATTCGCGCCATGGGCGTGCCTGCCCTGGCGGTGCCGTTCGACGTGACCGACCTTGCCGCGGCGCAGGCGGCCAGAGCCGCGATCACGGCCGAACTCGGGCCCGCCACGGTGCTGGTGAACAACGCGGGCATGGCAGGGCCCGGCGCTTCGATCCGGCCGGCGCAAAATTTCTGGGAGGAAGATCCGGCGAACTGGCAGCGCTACCTCGGCACCAACCTCTACGGCGTCTACAACTGCTGCTTTGCGTTCATTCCCGACATGGTCGCGGCAAAGCGCGGGCGGATCGTCACCATCGTGTCGGATTCGGGCCGGGTGGGCGAGGCCAGGATGGCGGTCTATGCCTCGTCCAAGGCGGGGGCGCAGGGGTTCATGCGCTCGATCGCCAAGGAACTGGGGCGTTACAACGTGACGGCCAATTGCGTGTCGCTCTCGGCGCTGCTTCCTGACATGCCGGACGAACAGCGGGCCGAGATCATGCAGGGCGATCACATGAAGGGCTTGATGGGCCGCTATTCCATCCGCCGCTGCGGCAAGTCGACCGACGTGGCGGCGCTGGTGACGTTCCTGTGCTCGGATGCGGCCGAATGGATCACCGGCCAGACTTACCCGCTCAACGGGGGCTATGCGCCCTCGATGTAACGTCACGATTGGCGATGTGACGAGCGGGAGAGCGAGGGCCGTCAGGCCCTCGCGCCTCGTGCGAACAGGGCTTGCGGGCAGAGCGTATAGCTCGGGTCCAGCGCACCCTGCCCGAGCAGGCCGCCGCCGCCGAACGGGCGGCGCAGTTTGAAATCGTAGGTGACCACTCGTTTCGAGAAGCGCCACTTGCCGTCGCCGCAGCGCCGATAGTTGTCGATGTAGCGCACGGCCATGAAGTCTTCCTCCTGTCCTCCCGCCTGTCCTCCCTCGGGGCTGGGGATCAGGTACCAGGCCAGGGCGTAGACTTCGCCGCTTGCCGCGTCGCCGTCCAGCGCGATCAGGTGTTTGCACAGGTGGTGCCCGGAATAGGGCATGTAGGGGAACGAGGCGGCGATGAACTGGCAGTAGTCCTCGGCCGGTCCATCGAAACTGTCGCCGTGAGTATCGGTCGCATCGTCGGTGTAGAGGTCGCGCAGCAGGGCGATGTCCTGGCGGTCGATCGCGCGGGCGTAGAGCAGGACAAGCTCGCGGATGGCTTCCTTGTCGAGCAGCGCGGCCAGCGCCGGGTCGGCGGTGTTCATGGTCCCTCCCTCATAGCAATGCGCCGCCGTCGATCGGGTAGATCTGCCCGGTGATGAAGCTGGCCCGGTCGCCGGCGAGGAAGGCAACCATGCCCGCCATCTCGTCGGGGTTCGCGAAAGGGCGGCCGACGTACGTGCGGCGCTGGCGGATGGCCCGGTCTTCTTCCGCCACGCTGGCGGCGCCGTGACTGAACAGGCCGGAATCCGGGTGAAAGCGACTGCCGGTGCTGAAGGCGGCGGGATCTTGCGCGATCGTTGCATAAGGGGCGACCGCGTTGACGCGGATGCCG
Organism: Novosphingobium sp. KA1; assembly: GCF_017309955.1. Taxonomy (NCBI): domain Bacteria; kingdom Pseudomonadati; phylum Pseudomonadota; class Alphaproteobacteria; order Sphingomonadales; family Sphingomonadaceae; genus Novosphingobium; species Novosphingobium sp. KA1. Next base: position 3,035,114 of record NZ_CP021247.1, read on the forward strand.
TGCTGGCCGAGTTCCTTCGCCAGAACCGCGGTGAAGCTGTGCACAGCGCCTTTGGCGGCGGAATAGACGGGAAGCTGATAGTCTCCCACCAGGGCCGCGGTCGAGCCGACATTGACCAGGGCGCCGCCCTTGCGGGCGATCATGCCCGGCAACACGGCGTGGGTCATGCGCAGCACGGTGCCGAAATTGAGGTCGATGTCGGCCATCCAGGTTGCCGGATCGGAATCGGCGAAAAAGCCTTGCGCGACGTTGCCGCCGACGTTGTTGACCAGCACATCGACGGGGCCAAGCGCCTCGGCGGCGGCAAGGATGCGCCCGGGCGCGGTGACGTCGGCAAGGTCGGCAGCGACAAAACGCGCTTGAGGAGCGCCTTGCTGAACGCAGTGATCGGCCAGGCGTTCGCCCGCCTCGTGATCCCGCCCGACCAGAACGGTTGTTGCGCCTTCCCGGGCCAGTTCAAGGGCGATGGCGCGGCCGATGTTTGCCGTCGCGCCGGTCACGATTGCCAGTTTCCCGGCAAGGCCCAGGTCCATTCCGCGCTCCTCCTGCCCGGACAGGCCGGGTCATTGTCGAAGCGAGGATGGGATGGATCGGCAGGCGGGGCAAACCGCCCCTGCGATCAGCGGCTCAAGGCGCGATCAGCCCTGCGAATAGTCGCCGCCGCTGTCGGCCGGGCTGTTTTCGTTGAAGCCGCCATCCGACTGGCGCTTGCGCGAGGTGAGCACGCAGCGGATTTCGCTGTCCTGGCCGTCGGCGCCGACCACGCGCAGGAAGGCCGGGGCGGTGCGATGGAGTTTTTCACCCTTGAGCTTGCCGCCGGTCATGGTCACGCTGTCGCCGGTCATCAGGTAGCTGCCGCGAACCCCGTCCGTGCCCTTGTAGCTGGAGAAGTTGACCACCTGGAAGTCGAGCGCCGGCACCGGATTGCCGACCGCGCCGCCGGCATCGCCGTCCTTCTCGCAGGTATAGTGGCCGAGCGGCAGGGTGCTGATGGTTCCGCCCGGCACCGGCGGCGGAGCCGGCTTCGCCATTGCCGGGGCGAGCCCTGCCGACACTGCGGCAAGCGCCAGGCCGCAGGCCAGAAAAGCGGGGGCGCGGGCGATGGGGGGGATGAACGGTGCGCGATTCATGACTGCTGCGCTAGCATTGACGCGAAGGAATTGCCACAGTCCGCGTCCTCCGCTAAGGGCGGCTGCTTCGCCGCTCAGCGGCTCTTTCCCATCGAAGGCTCACTCATGAAGATCAGCGGCGTCGACATTCGTCCCGGCAATATTCTCGAATACGAAAAGGGTATCTGGAAAGTCGCCAAGACGCAGCACACCCAGCCTGGCAAGGGTGGCGCCTTCATGCAGGTCGAGATGAAGAACCTCATCGACGGCCGCAAGACCAACGTGCGCTTCCGCAGCGCCGACACCGTCGAGCGCGTCCGTCTCGACACCAAGGACTTCCAGTTCCTCTACGCCGAGGGCGAAGACCTGGTGTTCATGGACATCGAGACCTACGAACAGATCATGCTCCCGGCCGACCTTCTGGGCGATGCCGCGGCCTTCCTTCAGGACGGCATGCAGGTTCTGCTCGAAATGTGGGAAGAGCGCCCGATCTCGGTGCAGCTGCCCGAACAGGTCGAAGCCACCATCGTCGAAGCCGATGCCGTGGTGAAGGGCCAGACCGCCTCGTCCAGCTACAAGCCTGCCGTGCTCGACAACGGCGTGCGCGTGATGGTGCCGCCGCACATCGAAAGCGGCACGCGCATCATCGTCGACGTGTACGAGAAGACCTACGTGAAGAAGGCCGACTGATGCGCCGGGCGGTCCTTTTCGCGCTGGCCGGCGCGTCGCTGGCGTTTGGCGCTTCGCCGGTGCTGGCGGCTGCCAGGCCTGTCGCGAAGGCGACTGCCCCCGCCGCCAGGCCGGCGGCCCCTGCCGCGGGCGCACACACCGCACCGCCGCCCGAGGTCGAACATGCGATGTTCTACCTCAAGGTGCTGATTTCCGGCCTGCAGTCGGACCAGGTCGAGCAGCCCGTGAAGGGCGTGCTGGTGGGCTGTCTGTACAACAATTCGCTGTCGCGCATCAGCACGGCGATGGACAAGGTGATCGCGGAGAACCCTGCAAAGGTTCATCGCGACAAGCCCAACGAAGTTCTGACCGCCATGGTCGCGATCTGCAATCATCCGGCCCAAGGCGGTGCGTCCCAGCCCGCCAAGGGCCGATAATCGCATCGATATTCACGGCGGTTCCGCTTTTCACGGACTTGCCCTCCAAGCATAACCGGCCGGTTCATCCGGCCCTCGAAGGACTAAAGGTATTATGGCCATCTCCGGTCTCATGCGCGTGATGGAAAAGGCGGCTCGCAAGGCGGGCAACCGCCTCCGCCGCGACTTCGGCGAAATCGAGCACCTGCAGGTCTCGCGCAAGGGACCGGCGGACTTCGTCTCGAAGGCCGACCAGGCTTCCGAACGCACGATCTGGGACGAACTGCGCGCCGCGCGTCCCGATTGGGGCTTCCTGTTCGAGGAAGCCGGCGAGATCGAGGGCGATCCCGACAAGCCGCGTTTCATCGTCGACCCGCTCGACGGCACGACCAACTTCCTGCACGGCATTCCGCACTTCGCGATCTCGATCGCGGTGCAGGAGCCGCGTCTCGACGGCAAGGGCTGGGGCGAAGTCACCGCCGGCCTCATCTACAACCCGGTCACCGACGAATCGTACTGGGCCGAAAAGTCGCGCGGCGCCTGGCTGCACGACAAGCGCCTGCGCGTTTCCTCGCGTCGTCACATGGACGAGAGCGTGATCGCCACCGGCATTCCCTTCGCCGGTCATGGCGACGCGGGCAAGTGGACCAAGATCTACCACGCGCTGGCGCCGCAGGTTGCGGGCATCCGCCGGTTCGGTTCGGCGGCGCTTGACCTCGCGTGGGTTGCGGCCGGTCGTTACGAAGGTTTCTGGGAAGCCGACCTCAAGCCCTGGGATACGGCCGCGGGCTGCCTCCTCGTGCGTGAGGCAGGTGGTTTCGTGTCGGACTGGAAGGGCCGTTCGCAGGTGATCTGCGATACCGAAATCCTTGCCGGCAACGATGTTCTCCACTCCCGTCTGCACAAGTTGCTGGTAACTGCACTCAAGTGACTTGAGTGCGAGCGCCGGCGCCGCTAAGCGTGCAGCGCCGGCGCCGCTTGCCCTCGGTTTTCCAGGGCGGGCGGCCTGCACGCGGCAAGCGTGCCCCTGTGGCGGAATGGTAGACGCGAACGACTCAAAATCGTTTGTCGCAAGGCGTGCCCGTTCGAGTCGGGCCAGGGGCACCATGCAATCGATCTTCGGCGCGAAACTCCGGTTTCGCGCCGAAATCGTTTCCGGCCCGGATTTCGGGCTCCTTCTGCGTCTGCCTGGCCAGTCGTTTCAACGACTTGTCGCATTTAACGGTGAATCACTGCCCAGCCGCGCAAGAATCGGTCATTGGCGGTTTCGCACTTGATGCGTCGATGTCTGCCAATTGCGGTTCTGCCGGCCCTGGCCGTGTTCCTCATGATCGCGATGGACGTCCGTATCGAGGATTGCCGGAAACCGATCCGTCCAGTGAGTGCCGAGTCTGGACAGGATAGCATTGCGCGGTTGCCCCTACTGCCGCGCAAGGGGTTCCGGCACTTCCCGCAAGTTCGCCTTGCCGTCCCCATAGGCGGTCGAGGTCGCTTCGGGTCGCAAAGCGGGCAGAAGCACAGCTTCGCCCCGTCGCGCCGGTCCGTTCCGGGGGGAGCGGGCCGGCGCGCATTGCCGCGTGCGGTGGCCACACAATTGGCGCGAAACGCTCCTTTCCCTTCAAAAACTGCGCTGAAAGCCAAGTCGCGGGCGATCAGTGTGTTTGCCAAGTCCTTCACTCTCTAGTATTTTGTCGGTGAAGGGGACGATATGGAACCTAGCGCCGCCGATTTTCACGACGCCTTATTGCGCGTCATCGGGTCATCAACCTTCCGCTCGTCGCCGCGTCTTTCCGAACTTCTTGTCCATCTTGTCGAACAGACCCTCGCCGGTCACGCCGATCGTCTGAAGGGGTATGCGATCGCCCTTGATGTCTTCGGGCGGGACGAGGGTTTTGACGCATCCTCCGATTCGATCGTGCGCGTGCAGATAGCGCGCCTGCGCAAGGCCCTTGCCGAGTATTATGGGGGGGAGGGGGGGCGCGACCCGGCGCGGATCGTTCTCTCGCGCGGTTCCTATGTGCCGTCGCTCGAACTGGCAGCGGCTCTCCAGCAGCCGGCGAGCGATGGTGACGATGCCGCTGCGGCCGAGCCGGAAGTCGCCGCAGGGGCGCAATTGCCGCTCGAGGCGGCGGAACGCACCGGTAGCGCCGCCCTCGAAGCCGGTGACGTGGAGGATGCGTCGCCCGAGCCATCGCCCTCGGCCGGCGGCACTGAGGCTCTCCTTCCATCCACAGCGTCCCCGGGCAAGCGCAGGGCATGGATACTGCTGGCGGTGCTCGCCTTGGTGTCGGCGCTGGTGATCATCTATTGGCCCGGCGAACTGCGCGATACGGTGGTATCCCGCGCCGGCGAGATGCCGCGCGGGCCGACCGTCTATGTTGCGCCCTATTCGCTGACGGGGGGAACCGCGCAGGCCGTTCATGTGCGAGACGGGTTCCAGTACGATCTGGTGAACTATCTGTCCCAGCTGCCCAATCTCGCGGTGATCGGGCTCGATCCGCGCGGACTTTCTCCGACCATGGAGCGCCGGGCGCGGACCGCGCCGCGTGGCAGCACTTTTGTGCTTCAGGGCGCGATCCTGATTTCCGGCGACAAGTTCCGCGTCAACTCCAGCCTGGTGCGGGTTCCCGGCGGTGTGGTCGTCTGGTCGGAAAGCAGTGACCTCATGACGGTCGAGCCCAGTCGTATCCTGCAGATGCAGGCGGACATAGCGCTCGGTGTCGCCTCCCGTCTCGGCCAGCCCTACGGGGTGATCCATGAGACCATGCGGCATGACCTCGAAAATCACCGCAGCCTGTCGATGGACGACTATTTCTGCGAACTGGAAGCGTTCCAGTTCATGCGCGAAAAGCGCCCGGAAACCTTGCCGCCGGTCAAGGAGTGCCTGATCCGGGCCGTGGCGCGCCAGCCGAACTATTCGAATGCCTGGGCGCTGTTATCATGGATCCATACGCACCAGGCGGTCAGCAGCGGCGCCGGGGCATCGCGCGAGGCGCTCGATGCGGCGGAAAGGGCGGTGGCTGCCAACGCCACCAATGCGCAGGCCTATCAGTATCTGGCGATAGCGCGGTTCCATAACGGTGATTTTGTCGCCGCGCGCGAGGCTATCGGCAAGGCTCTGGCGATCAGCCCGAACAACGCCGAAATCCTTGCCGAGGCGAGCCGGCTTCTCGGCGTGCTGGGCGAGCATGACAATGCGCCGGCCCTGGCCGAGAAGGCCATAAGCCTCAATCCCGGTCACCCGGCATGGTATTGGTCGGGGCTGACGATCGATGCGCTCTATCGCCGCGATGGACAGAAGGCGGTGCGTTACGCGCGGCTCGGCGCGGACGATTACGGGCTTATCCCGCGCTACCTGCTGGCCTCGGCGCTGGCGCTCAACCAGCAGCCGAAGCAGGCGGAATCGGTGCTGGTGCAGGCGGCTAAGGATTTTCCCAAGGTCGCACGGGACCGGCGCGAGTTGATCCGGGAAATGCACATGCCCGAATTCATCAGCGGACCGCTTGAGGCGCAGGGCCTCTTGGGAGGCTGAGCATCCTGTCCGATCCGGTTGATTGCATGCGATAATGGCATGGCGGTAGGCGCTTGCAGGGAGCGAGCAGGAGCCATAGGCTGCGGGCATGAAAACCCTGCTCCATTCCGCCGCTGCGCTGTCCGTCTGCGCCCTGTTCCCCGCTTCAGCGCAGGCTGCCTCGACGGCGCCGGACGTGGCGACGGCGATCGCGCGGGATCTGCCCGGGTTGATGACGACCTACCGCGACCTTCATTCGCACCCTGAATTGAGCAATCAGGAAGTGCGCAGCGCGGCCGTCCTCGCCAAGGCGGCGCGCGAGGCCGGTTTCACGGTTACAGAGAAAGTGGGCGGCACGGGCGTCGTCGCGGTGCTCAGGAACGGAGAGGGGCCGACCGTCCTGATCCGGGCGGACATGGATGGGCTGCCGGTGATCGAGCAGACGGGGGTGCCGTTTGCCTCGGTCCAGCGCGGAACGTCGACCGCGGGTGTCGAAAGCGGCATCATGCACGCTTGCGGGCACGACACCCACATGACCGCGTGGATCGAGACGGCGCGGCTGATGGCCGCGCGCAAGTCGCAGTGGTCGGGCACCCTGGTCATGGTCGGGCAACCGGCCGAGGAAACCGGGGAGGGTGCCTTGGCGATGCTCAAGGACGGGCTCTACAGCCGTTTCCCCAAGCCGGACTACACGCTGGCGTTTCACGATTCGGCGGATCTTCCGGCCGGGCAGGTGGGGGCTGCGGTGGGCTGGGCGCTGGCCAACGTGGACAGTGTCGACATCGACGTGAAGGGCATCGGCGGCCACGGTGCCTATCCGCAGGCGACCAAGGATCCCATCGTCCTGGCCAGTGCGATCGTCATGAAGTTGCAGACGCTCGCCAGCCGCGAGACCAACCCGCTCGATCCGGTGGTGGTCACGGTCGGCTCGTTCCATGCGGGTGCCAAGCACAACGTGATTTCCGACGATGCCAAGCTGCAGCTGACGGTGCGCAGCTACTCCGACGAGACGCGCAACCGCCTGCTCGACGGCATCCGCCGCATCGCGCGCGGCGAGGCGATCGCCTCGGGCCTGCCGGATCCGCTGATGCCGGTCGTCACCGTCAAGGAGCCGCATACCCGGGCGACCTGGAATTCGCCGGAATTCACGCAGACCGTCGTTGCCGATCTCAAGGCGCAGATGGGCGAGGCCAATGTCGTCGTCACCCCGTCCGTCATGGGCGGCGAGGACTTCGGCGAGTTCCGCCGCGCGGACGAGGACCACATCCAGTCGGTCATCTTCTGGGTCGGCGGGGTCGACCCCGCCAAGCTGGCGGCGGCGAAGTCGGGCGGCGCGCCCTTGCCATCGCTGCACAGCCCGTTCTGGGCACCGGTGGCGGACAAGGTCATCGCCTCGGGCAGCGAGGCGATCACGCTCACGGCGCTGCGGCTGATGCCGCGCCGATGAGTGCGGGGAAGGGGGCATCGTCCCCCTTTTTCGTCGGGGCTTGCTGTAAATCGGGCCGACGCTTTTTCGCTAAATACCGTTTCTGGCGGGAAATATCGCGCGTTTAACGGTTGCGCCCTGTCAGATTTACCGACAGTTTACCCATTATCGGTAGCTGTAGGGAAGGGCCGCGACCGGCCCGTTGACTGGCGAAACGCGCGACGATGATTCGTCTTTTCAAACACTATATCCCTCACGCCGTCGTGCTGCTGTGCTTCGTCGACCTCATTCTGCTGATGCTTGCCAACGAAGTGTCCTGGCGGCTGCGGGCCGAGCAGATCGGCATGGATCCGGGCGATGTCGTGCAGCGTTTCGGGGTTCACGCTGCCTTTGCCGGGGTGATTGTCATGGCGATGGTGGCGGTCGGCGTCTACGGCGCGGATGCGCTGCGATCGATGCGGTTTGCCGCGGCGCGGCTGCTGGTGGCGGTATCGCTGGGCATCATCGCGCTTTCGTTTGTCGATTTCCTGTTCGCCGGGCAGCATTTCTGGCGCTCGACGCTGGCCTATTCGATGGCCTTCGCGATCTTCCTGCTGATCGCCAACCGCCTGCTGCTGAGCGGCCTGCTCGGCACTTCGGCGTTCCGCCGCCGGGTCCTGGTGCTGGGCGCCGGGGACCGCGCGCAGCGCCTCTATCAGCTTGCCGAACGGCCGGAGAGCGGCTTTGCCATCGTCGGCTACATTGCCATGAGCGAGGCGCCGCCGGTCGTGGAGGAAGCGATCGCCCGCAGCGCGATCCACGATCTCACCCGTTTTGTCGGCAACCTCGGCGTCAGCGAAGTGGTGCTGGCGCTGGAAGAACGGCGCAACGCGCTGCCGCTCAAGGATCTGCTGCGGATCAAGACCACCGGCGTCCACGTCAACGAATTCTCCAGCTTCCTGGAGCGTGAGACCGGGCGGGTCGATCTCGATACCGTCAATCCCAGCTGGCTGATCTTTTCCGACGGGTTCTCATCCGGCCGCATGTTTTCGAGCGCCGCCAAGCGTGTCTTCGACGTCTGTGCCTCGGCGCTCCTGCTGGCTCTGACGGGCCCTGTAATCCTGCTGTTCGCACTGATCGTGAAGATCGACAGCCGCGGCCCGGCATTCTACCGCCAGCCGCGGGTCGGCCTGTTCGGCGAGCCGTTCGACGTCATCAAGCTGCGCTCGATGCGCACCGATGCCGAGGCGAACGGCGCCCAGTGGGCCGAGAAGGACGATCCCCGCGTCACCCGGGTGGGCCGCTTCATCCGCAAGGTGCGGATCGATGAACTGCCGCAGGCCTGGAGCGTGCTCAAGGGCGAGATGAGCTTTGTCGGCCCGCGGCCCGAACGGCCCCAGTTCGTTGCCGATCTCGAAGGGCAGCTGCGCTATTATGCCGAACGGCACATGGTGAAGCCGGGCATCACCGGCTGGGCGCAGATCAACTACCCCTATGGCGCCTCGATCGAGGATTCCCGGCACAAGCTCGAATACGATCTCTACTACGCCAAGAATTACACGCCGTTCCTCGATTTCCTGATCATCCTGCAGACCTTGCGGGTGGTGCTGTGGAGCGAGGGAGCGCGATGATCGATGCTCCGGCAGCCCTGATCTGGTCCGGTCTGGGCAGCGTGCTGCATCTGGCCGGCACGATCGCGGTGGCGAGCCTTGCCTTCTGGCTCTGGCCGCGCCGCAGCCGGTTTGCCCGTGCCGGCGTGCCGGTGGTCTGTGCGCTGTTCGTGACGGCGATCTGGGGGGTGGCCTCGGTCGCCAGCGGCGATGTGCTGGTGCGTTCCTTTGCCGAGACCGCGCGCAACCTCGCGTGGCTGGCGGCGGTCTATGCGCTGTTTGCCAGTGACGGGCGCCATGACAGCCTGGGGCCGATCCGGCCGGTGATCTACGCCCTGGTCTTTGTGGAACTGATGCACCTGGGCACCGACATCGGCCTGTCCCGGCTGGCGTTCGATTCGCGGGTGCTGGAAGTCGCGTTCGACTTTACCGTGATGTTCCGCCTGCTGGTCGCGGTAGGCGGACTGGTGTTGGTCCACAATCTCTATGCCGGGGCGCCGCGCGATGGCCGGGCGGCGCTGCGCTGGCCTGCTACCGGACTGGCGGTGCTCTGGGCCTTCGACCTCAATCTTTACACGGTAGCCTACCTCGGCAGCAAATGGCCGGTGGAACTGGGCGCGCTGCGCGGCATCGCCACGCTGGTTCTCGCGGCCTGCCTTGCCATTGGCGGTGCCCGCAACAGCGACGAACTGCGCCTGCGCCCTTCGCGGGCGGTGACGTTCCAGACCTTCTCGCTGCTGGTGATCGGGGGCTATCTTGTCGCCATGGTCGCGGTGGCCCAGTGGCTTGCCTATGTCGGCGGCGACTTCGCGCGTATCATCGAGCTGGCGTTCCTCACCCTGGCGAGTGCCTTTGCGCTTGTGGTGCTGCCCTCGCGGCGGGTGCGCGGCTGGCTCAAGGTGACGACGGCCAAGCACTTCTTCCAGCACCGCTACGATTACCGCGAGGAATGGCTGCGCTTCACCCGCACGATCGGCAGCGGCGGCGAACAGGCCCTGCCGCTGGCCGAGCGGGTCGTTCAGGCGGTGGCGGACGTCACTGCAAGTCCTGCCGGGCTGCTGCTCACCCCGGGCGATCAGGGTGATCTCACGCTCGCCGCGCGCTGGAACTGGCGCGATATCGAGGTCCCGGCGGTTGCCTATCCCGCCCGGGCGCTGGCTCCCTTCGAGCAGAACGCGTTCATCGCCGATCTCGACGATCAGCGCACCGGCTTCACGGCGACCGGTTATGAGGTGGAAGTACCGGCATGGCTGCTGGCCGAGCCGCGCGCCTGGGCGCTGGTGCCGCTGGTTCATTACGAAAGGCTGGTCGGCATGGTCGTGCTCGTCCGGCCGCAACTGGCCCGCAAGTTCGACTGGGAGGACTTTGACCTCCTGCGTGTCATCGGACAGCAGCTCGCCAGCTATCTGGCCGAGAACGCGAGCCAGGAAGCGCTGGCGGAATCGAGCCGGTTCGAGGACTTCCACCGCCGCATCGCCTTCGTGATGCACGACATCAAGAACCTCGCGAGCCAGTTCAGCCTGCTGGCGCGCAATGCCGAACTCCATGCCGACAAGCCCGAGTTCCGGGCCGACATGCTGGTGACGCTGCGCAATTCCTCGGACAAGCTCAATGCCTTGCTGGCGCGCCTGTCGCGCTACGGCAACGGCGCGGTCGATAAGCTGGAGCCGGTGCCCGCCGGAGAGGTCGCCCGCACGGTGATCGAGCGGTTCCGGGGCAATCCGCAAGTGGTTCTGGCGGAAACCATCGAGGTGATGGTGACGGCCAACCGCCATTCGCTTGAACAGGTGTTGCTGCATCTGCTGCAAAATGCGCTGGACGCCAGCCAGCCTGACAGCCCGGTGTTCCTCTCGCTGCTCAGCGATGGGCTGAATGCCCGTTTCGAGGTGCTCGATTCCGGTTGCGGCATGTCCGCCGAATTCGTGCGCAATCGCCTGTTCAAGCCGTTCGTTTCCACCAAGAGCGGTGGTTTCGGCATCGGCGCATTCGAGGCGCGGGAACTGGTGCGGGCGATGCGGGGCCGCCTCGACGTCGAATCGCGCGAAGGGCTGGGTTCGCGCTTTGTGGTGCGGGTGCCGCTGGCTGCCGCCACCGATTTCTACCAGACGCTTGCCGCCAAGGATCAGAAGGTAGCCTGAGATGACCGAGACTGCCGCAAAGGCGCCTGCGAAGGCTCTTCCCAAATTGCTGATCGTCGAGGACGATGCCGGGCTTCAGGCGCAGCTCAAGTGGGCTTACGAGGATTTCGAGGTCCTGATCGCCGGTGACCGGCCTCAGGCGATGGCCCTGCTGCGTTCGGAAATGCCCGACGTGGTCACGCTCGATCTCGGACTGCCGCCCGATCCCGATGGCGTGACCGAGGGATTCGCGGTGCTGGACGAGATCATGGCGCTCAAGCCCGATACCAAGGTCATCGTTGCCTCCGGGCACGGCGCGCGCGAATCCGCGCTTCAGGCGATCGCGCGCGGGGCTTACGACTTCTACCAGAAGCCGGTGGACATCGATGCGCTGGGCCTCATCGTGCGCCGCGCATACCAGTTGCACCGCCTCGAGGACGAGAACCGCCGTCTGGCTTCCAAGGTCGACAAGGACGACAAGGTGCTTGGCCGGATGATCACGGCGGCACCGGAAATGGTGCGGGTCGCCCGCACGATCGAGCGTGTGGCCAATACCAATGTCTCGGTCATGCTGCTGGGCGCTTCGGGGACCGGCAAGGAACTGCTGGCGCGCGGGCTGCACGAGGCGAGCGGGCGTGCCAAGGGCGAGTTCGTTGCGATCAACTGCGCCGCGATCCCCGAGAACCTCCTTGAAAGCGAGCTGTTCGGCCACGAGAAGGGGGCCTTCACCGGCGCCGTCAAGACCACGCCGGGCAAGATCGAGCAGGCCGGCGGCGGCACCCTGTTCCTCGACGAAGTGGGCGACATCCCGCTCCAGCTGCAGGTCAAGCTGCTGCGCTTCCTGCAGGAACGCGTGATCGAGCGGGTAGGCTCGCGCGAGTCGATCCCGGTCGACACCCGCATCGTCTGCGCGACCCATCAGGATCTCGAGGCGATGATCGCCGACGGGCGTTTCCGCGAAGACCTGTTCTACCGTCTCGCCGAGATCGTCGTGAAGATCCCGAGCCTTGCCGAGCGGCCGGGGGATGCCACGCTGCTCGCGAAAGTGTTCCTCAATCGCTATGCCAAGGAAATGAACCCGCGGGTGCGCGGCTTCTCGGCCGATGCGCTGGCGGCGATCGATGCCTGGCACTGGCCGGGCAATGTGCGCGAACTGGAAAACCGGGTGAAACGCGCGGTCATCATGGCGGACGAGAAGCTGGTCGGTGCCGTCGACCTCGATCTGGCCGAACCCGACCAGCAGATCGCCAATGCCCTCAATCTCAAGACCGCGCGCGAGCAGGCGGACCGCAAGGTCATCCGTCATGCGCTGGCGCGTAGCGAGGGCAACATTTCCAGCACGGCCAAGATGCTGGGCATCAGCCGCCCGACGCTTTACGATCTGCTCAAGCAGTACGACCTGCAGGGCTGAGCGCCAGCATCATGAACTGGTTGTGCGGGCTCGCCTCATAGTCGGCAAAGGGCGGGCATGAGGTGAAGCCCCGGCTGCGATAGAGGCCGATCGCGGGCTGGTGCAATGGGGCGGTGCCGGTTTCGAGGTAGAGCCGGGCATGGCCACGCGCCCGCGCCTCGGCAACGACATGATCGAGCAGGGCGCGCCCGACGCCGGTGCCGCGCGCATCGGGCGCTGCACGCATCGACTTCACTTCAGCGGCGTGTTTGTCCAGTTCCTTCAGTGCCGCGAACCCGGCCAGCGCACCGCCGCGCCAGGCGGTCCAGAAGGTCACGCCGGGAGCCGAAAGCCCGCTCGCATCGAGCGCGAAGGCGTGTTCACCCATGACCGCGGCGAGTTCGCGCAAGTGGTGCTCCAGCAGCGGTGCGACATGCGCCGCCGCCGGATCGTCGACCCTGATGTCCGGCGCCGTCACGCCCGATTACTTGGGCTGGTAGGTCTGTTCGGCACCGGGGAAGGCGCGCGAACGGACTTCCCGGGCATATGTCGCGGCGGCTTCGGAGACGAGTGCGGCCATGTCGGCATAGCGCTTCACGAAACGCGGAACCCGCTCGAACATGCCGAGCATGTCTTCGGCCACCAGCACCTGGCCGTCGCACTGGGCCGAGGCACCGATGCCGATCACCGGGATTTCGAGGCTTTGCGTCAGCGCGATGGCGATGGGCTCGATCACCCCCTCGACCACGACCGAGAAAGCACCGGCCTCGGCCACGGCCTTGCCGTCGGAGATGATCTTGGCATGCTCTTCCTGGCTGCGGCCGCGCGCACCGTAGCCGCCCAGCGCGTTCACCGCCTGCGGGGTCAGGCCGATATGGGCCATCACCGGGATGCCGCGGCGGGTCAGGAAAGCGATGGTTTCGGCCATGGCGGTGCCGCCTTCGAGCTTCACGGCGGCGCAGCCGGTCTCGGCCATGATCCGCGCGGCGGAGGCAAAGGCCTGTTGCGGGCTCTCTTCATAGGAGCCGAACGGCATGTCGACGACGACCAGCGAATGATAGCTGCCGCGCACCACCGCGGCGCCGTGCGCGATCATCATGTCGAGCGTGACGGGCAGGGTGGAGGGCAGGCCATAGATCACCTGGGCCAGCGAATCTCCCACCAGCAGGATGTCGCAATGCTCATCGAGAAGCTGCGCCTGGCGCGCGGTATAGGCGGTGAGCATGACCAGCGGCTCGGCCGTGATGCCGCCGGCCTTGCGGCGCTGGATGGCCGGTACCGTCAGGCGCTTCATCGGAGCCGGGGTGGGATTGGCGCGGCTGGTCGCGGTGTCGAGCTGGAAGGTCGTGGACATGGGCGTGCTTCTAGCGCCTCGTCCCCTCGCGGCAAACCCGCAAAGACGCATGCGAACATGTCCTTGAGCGGCCCGGAGAGTGCCCTGAAAGTACTTGAGGTATGCCCTTGGCGGCGTGTTTGCCCAATTTTGTCATCGAGATGCAGCAAACGTGGGGTTACCGATGCGTAAACCGCTTGCGCTGAGCACGCATCACGCTAGCGTCGCGCCCATACAAGAACTCGGGGGTCCTAATGTTCGGACGCGTAAAACCGCTCGACGCCATTTTGGCGACAGCGGAAAAGAAATCTCTTCACCGGTCGCTTGGACCTGTCCAGCTGACGCTGCTGGGCGTCGGCGCCATCATCGGTACCGGCATTTTTGTTCTTACCGCCGCTGCGGCCCAGAAGGCTGGCCCCGGCATGATGTGGAGCTTTGTCATCGCCGGCGCGATCTGCGCGGTGGCGGCCCTGTGCTACTCGGAACTGGCCTCGATGGTGCCGGTTTCCGGCTCCGCCTACACCTATAGCTATGCCGTTGTCGGCGAACTGCTGGCCTGGATGGTCGGCTGGGCGCTGATCCTCGAATATGCGGTGGCTGCCTCGGCCGTTTCGGTCGGCTGGTCGGGCTATTTCATGGGGCTTCTCAAGAGTTTGACGGGGTTCGAGTTACCCGAATTACTCTCCTCGGGGCCGGCATGGTCGCTTTCGGGCGTCGATTTCAGCCACGGCATCATCAACGTTCCCGCCATCTTCGTGGCGCTGGCGGTGACCTCGCTGCTGGTGATCGGCACCAAGGAAAGCGCGACCTTCAACGCGATCCTCGTCGCCATCAAGGTTGCGGCGCTGACGATGTTCATCGTCTTCACCCTGCCGCTGATGAAGGGCGAGCATTTCATGCCGTTCGCGCCCAATGGCTGGTTCGGTCCGGCGGGTAGCAGCGGCCTCGGCATCGTTGGTGCGGCGGCGTCGATCTTTTTTGCCTACGTCGGCTTCGACGCGGTTTCGACCGCGGCCGAGGAAACCAAGAACCCGCAGCGCAACGTGCCGATCGGCCTGATCGGCAGCCTGGCGCTGTGCACCGTGTTCTACCTGCTCGTCGCTGCCGGTGCCATCGGCGCTGTTGGCGCCCAGCCGACGGCAACGGGTGTTCAGCCCGGTTCGACCGAGTTCGCCATGCAGTGCGCCGCGCTCGCCAAGCAGGGCCAGGTTCCGCTGGTCTGCTCGAACGAGGCGCTCGCCCACGTCCTGCGCGCGGTCAACTTCTCGGTTGCCGGTGACCTCATCGGCCTGGCCGCGAACCTCGCGCTGCCGTCGGTCATCCTGATGATGCTCTATGGCCAGACCCGCATCTTCTTCGTGATGGCGCGTGACGGTCTGCTTCCCGAGAAGCTGGCGACCGTCCACCCCAAGTGGAAGACGCCGCACATCGTGACGATGATCACCGGCGTGTTCGTGGCCGTTGCTGCCGCGCTGCTGCCGGTGGGCCAGCTGGCCGACATCTCGAACTCGGGCACGCTGTTCGCGTTCCTGATGGTGTCGATCGCGGTGCTGATCCTGCGCGTGCGCGATCCCCAGCGCCATCGCCCGTTCCGCACGCCGCTGGTCTGGGTGGTCGCGCCGATCGCGATCGTCGGCTGCCTCGTGCTTTACTTCAACCTGCCGGTCGAGGCGATGCTGGTGCTCCCCGTCTGGGGCGGCCTCGGCCTCATCGTCTATTTTGCCTACGGCTACCGCAAGAGCCACATCGGCCGCGGTCTGGTCGAAGTGCACGAAGCGGATGCCGACGCGCCGCCGCAGCCGGTTCCGCCGGTCTGAGCGTTGCGTTCGCAAACTGGTTCGGGAAAGGGGAGCTTCGGCTCCCCTTTTTTGTTAGCTGGCACGTGGCCGTGCGCACGCTCGTGCACCGGATGCTCACTGCATTTGCCGGAATTATCCACAGCCTGGCAAAGGTGGTTCCCGGGCGTTTTGGTAAGATCAAATTTACCAATTCCTGCCACGGTGCAGGGCAGGCTCACCTAACCAGGTTAATGAAATGGCTGTCATCAAGGCACTGGTCCCGGGATTTCTGCTTACCTGGGTCGTTTCGCTCGTGATCGGCTCGCAAGGGTCGCGCGGAGGCATGCTGGTCATCACCCATACCTATTACCAGGGGCATGAACTCTACTGGTCCTGGCCCCTGTTCCTCGGAGCGACCGGCCTGGCATGGGCCATCTTCTCCCTGCTCGAATAAGTCCCTGGCGCTGCCGGGGGAGCGGATCGCCGAGAAGGACGTTCATCCGGTATGACGTCCCTGTTCGATCGGGCAGCGCTGGCCGCGCTGCTGCTGGCATGCCTGGGCCTCGCGGTGCTGAACTGGCTGCACGACCATCCCGGTTCCAATCCCTGGGCGCCGCTGGTGCTGGCCGAACGGCCCGGCTGGGCCACCGCGCGCAAGCTGGACGCCCTGCGCGCGGATGCGGGGACATGTAGGGCCTTTCTCCAGCACAGCGGCCTTGCCGACAATCCCTTGCCGCCGCAGGGGGACGGAGCCTGTCGCCGCGAGGATCGTCGGACGGTGCTGCTCGCCGAAGCGCAGCTTTCGCCGCAGCGGGCCGAGGCGACCTGCGCGGTCGAGGCGGGGCTGGCCTGGTGGCTGCGGCACGGTGTCCAGTCACGCGCAGAGGCGATCTATGGCAGCCCGGTCGTGGAACTGGAGCATCTCGGAACGGTGAACTGCCGCCGCATTGGAGGCGGCGACACGGGGGCCTGGAGCGAGCACGCCACCGGCAACGGCATCGACATTGCCGCTTTTGTGCTGGCCAATGGCCGCCGCATCGAGGTGCGCCGCGACTGGAAGGGTGGCGGCCGTGATGCCGCATTCCTGCATGCCGTGCGCGACCATGCCTGCGGGGCTTTTTCGACCGTGCTGTCGCCGGACTACAACGCCGCTCACGCCGACCATCTTCATCTCGACCAGATGCGCCGCCCGGCGTCGTGGAGCGTGTGCCGCTGATCGCATCGCGGGCGCTGCAGCGCCCTGATCCGGTGCGAATCCCGGCGTGGAATCGGGAGGCGACGAAGGGCGATTCCGCGAGTCCAAGAGGTCGAATCGGTTGCCGGGACAGTTCTGTGGGCAAGCTGTAAACAGGCTGTGGGAAGCATGTGGAAAAGCAAAGTCCGTGCTGGAACGGAGGATTCGCCGCGACTAGGAGGGGGCCTGCACCGCAATCGAAAAGCCATTTCGATCAAGCTGGTGCTGCCCGAAACCCTATCGATGGAGATCCTCATGACCGGGGCCGAACTGGCTCTCGCCCGCAAGAATCGCGGGTTGACCGAAGCAGAACTGGGCAAGGCGATCGGCTATCGCGATCCCGCGCGTGCGGTGCGCCGTCTCGAGGCGTCGAGCGCGGTCAATTCCCGGGCGCTGACGATGATCAAGGTGATTTTCGGAACGGTCGACAAGGACAACGTGCGCGAGCGAGGCTCGCGGCCGCGCATGGCGCATCCCGATCAGCTCTCATTTGCCTTCTGAGCGCGCTGGGCGCCTTCCAGGCGCTTCCAGGCGGGCCCGCAGAGAGGCTTGGAGGCGTCAGGGATTGGGGGAGCGTGTTGTGCGCAAATGTTGCTGTAGGCCGCTGTCCATGCAGCAGTTCTTCGCAAGGTTCTTGCGGGAGGTGTCTATATGGGAGGAGGATGGTCTCGTCAGCGAGACTGGTGACCCCTACGGGAATCGAACCCGTGTTTCAGCCGTGAGAGGGCCGCGTCCTGACCGCTAGACGAAGGGGCCAACAAGGGCATTTTGGTCTGCCGATCAAAGCACCGGAATGGTGACCCCTACGGGAATCGAACCCGTGTTTCAGCCGTGAAAGGGCCGCGTCCTAACCGCTAGACGAAGGGGCCAGCAAAGGCATTTTGCTCTACACTCAAAGCACCGGAATGGTGACCCCTACGGGAATCGAACCCGTGTTTCAGCCGTGAAAGGGCCGCGTCCTAACCGCTAGACGAAGGGGCCATCCGAGTTGCGCCGGAGGCAGGACCGGCCCTCTAGCGGTGGTCCCCCGGGGGGTCAACCCCCACATTGCGAATTAAATGAACTCTCTGTGTCGGTTTGCCGCAGGCAGTTGTTGAAAACTCGATTTCGGCCCGATTTACCGGGCATTGGGTGCCCCGGATTTTTTGTTCAGTCGAGGAACGCGGCATCGTCGACGTGGAGTTCGGCCTGCGGACGGCTGCCCCAATCGTCGATCTTGGCCCGTCCGGCGAGCCACAGGCGGCGTCCCTGCGAGGCGTGGAGCAGGGCCTGCCCGAGGTCGCTTTCGGCGGCGCGGAATGCCATCGCCTTGAAGCGGCCGCCGTCGTTGCCCCCAACGATCAGGCGCACGTGATCGGCGCCCACCGTGTCCGCCTTGAGGATGCGCACCGGGCCCACCGCGACGCGAGGGCCGGGCCAGCCCATGCCGTATGGGCCGGCACTCTCGAGGGTTTCCACGAGGTCAGGCGTCAGGCCTCCGGGGGCGAGCGCAAGGTCCAGCAGCATCGACTGGTGGGCGCTGGCATGGGCAACGTCGTTGGCGAGGCGGGAATCGAGCCATTCGGACAGCGCCTCCAGCTTGTCGGGAGCGATGGTGAGGCCCGCTGCCATGGCGTGGCCGCCGCCCGCGACCAGCAGGCCGGCCTCGCGCGCGGCAATGATCGCGGCGCCGAGGTCGACGCCGGAGATCGAGCGGCCGGACCCCTTGCCGTTGCCGTTCTCGTCGGCGTCCAGGGCGATGACGAGGGTGGGCTTGCCGGTCTTTTCCTTGATCCGGCCCGCGACGATGCCGATCACGCCCGGATGCCAGCCAGCCCCCGCGACAACGATGACCGCGCGGTTGTGCTGGGCGTGGAGCTGTGCCTCTGCCGCTTCCTGCACGGCCTGCTCGATGGCGCGGCGCTCGTCGTTGAGACGCGAGAGCTGGGCGGCGATGTCGCGGGCTTCGTCGGCGTCGGTGGTGGTGAGAAGCCGGACCCCGAGCGTCGATTCGCCGACACGGCCGCCTGCGTTGATGCGCGGGCCGAGCGCGAAACCGAGGTCGGAGCACGTCGGGGCGCGGCTGAGGCGGCTCGCATCGATGAGGGCGGACATGCCGATGTTGTCGCGCCGGGCCATGATCCGGAGGCCTTGCGCCACGAGGGCCCGGTTGAGGCCGTGGAGCGCGGCGACGTCCGCCACCGTACCCAGGGCGACAAGATCGAGCAGGGCAAAGAGATCGGGCTCGCGCCGGTTCGCGAAGAAGCCGCGGCGGCGCAGGACACGCACCGTCGCCACCGCCAGCAGAAAGGCGACGCCGACGGCGGCCAGATGGCCATGAGAGGCGGCAAGCTCGTTCTCGTCGAGGCGGTTGGGATTGACCAGCGCCATCGCGCGCGGCAGCACGGCGGCGCACTTGTGGTGGTCGACCACGACCACGTCGACGCCGGCGTTGCTTGCCATTTCCAGCGCTTCGTAGGCCATGGCGCCGCAATCGACGGTGACGATCAGGCTTGATCCTTCTCCGGCGATTCGCACCAGCGCCTCGCCGCTCGGGCCGTAGCCTTCGAGCAGGCGATCGGGGATGTAGTAGCGGGCCTCGTGGCCGAGTTCGCGCAGCAGCAGGATCAGCAGGGCGGCGCTGGTGGCGCCGTCGACGTCGTAGTCGCCGTAGATCGTGACCGTCTCGTTGGTGAGCACGGCCTGCGCCAGTCGCTCCGCCGCGGCGTCCATGTCGCGGAATTCCGAAGGGTCGGGCAGGAACGCGCGCAGCGAGGGATTGCGGTGCCGGTCGAGGTCTTCACGCGGAACCCCGCGCGAGAGCAGGAGCTGCGTGACGATATCGTCGGTCATGCCGCCGCCGAAGATGCCGTCGGGCTCTGAAAGGTCCATGTTGCCGCCGCGCCAGCGCCAGGATTTGCCGGAGAGCGAGCGGTCGATGCCGAAAACGGCTGCGGGTCGGGATGCCATGGCGGTCGGTTATACCACCCGGCGGCGAACGGCCAGTGCGCAGCGATACGGTTGGCGCGATGATCGCGAAATGGAGGGGGCGGAACGGCGCAATCATGCCTATGGGCGGGGCGATAATGGGCGTATGATCGCGGCGAAAAGCCGTGTGCATGGATGGAAGAGGAGGCGATCGATGATCGCAGTGGTCTGGCACAGCCGAACCGGCGCCGCGCGCGCCATGTCCATCGCCATTTCCGACGGGGCCGGAGAAGCGGCCTATCTGCTTCCGGCGGCGGAGGCGATGCCCGCGATCCTGCTGGGCGCGCAGGGTTATGTCTTTGTCTGCCCGGAAAACCTCGGCACCATGTCGGGCATGATGAAGGAGATGTTCGACCGGTGCTATTACCCGCTGCTCGGCCGGATCGAGGGGCGGCCTTATGCCACCGCCATTGCCGCCGGAAGCGATGGCAGCGGGGCACAGGCGCAGATCGACCGCATCGTCACCGGATGGCGTCTGCGCCGTGTCGCACAGCCGCTGGTCGTGCATCTCGACGCGCAGACGCCGCGCGAGATCCTCGCCGAAAAGACCGTTTCGCGCGAGGATCTGGGGGCCTGCTGCGAACTCGGCATGGCCTTTGCCGAGGGGCTGGCGCTGGGTATTTTCTGACGCCGCTTGCAGCCCGGCATTTCAATATTTTAACGCCACCCTCGGGGGTGCGTTCATGCTTGGTACGAAGGGCAGAACGGACTCGACGCCAGAGGCGAATTGATGCCAATTGTGACGGTGGAAACGGATGAGCCGGTGAGCCTTGATGTTCTGACTTGCGAAGGGCCCGTGCGCCATTCGGAGGGCGGTGTTTCGCTGCTGTTCGAAGCGGGCTGTCGTCCCTCGGCGGATGACATGGCCCGGTTGTTCGATGGCGGCGGGACGACCGCACGGATCAGTCACCGTCCCCGGCAGGATGAGGGTTGGCTGGAACTGCTGTCGAGCGGCCTGACGTTCGACATGTCCGGCCTGAAGCCGGGCGCAGGTTCGCCGGTGCCGGCACCGCAGCATGTCTATGGGTTCGAGCAGTCGATGCCCCGCTTCCAGGCTCTGGAGGCGGTGGAGATCGCGCCGGGGAGACATATCGCGGCAGGACGGGCGATGCTGCCGGTGGTGCGTACGCTGGCGGGGCTGGCGGCCGGGCTTGCACTGCAGGCACCGGTGGTAGCGGTGGTCTGGCACAGCGCGGGAACGGCGATGGCTCCTGCCTATTTCGCGCGAATCGTGATGAACTGGCTGGGCGGCGGGGCATTCCCCGCGCTCGGTCTTGCCGCATTGGTGCCTGCGCCGGACGGCAGCGTGGCCAGCCAGGGGCTTGCCGCGTTCACCGGACAGGAATTCCAGCTCGAAGCTGCCCAGGGCGAGGCGCGGGCCGAGACCATCAAGCTTGCCATCCGCGTGGCCGATTTTCTGGTGCGGCACGGCGCGATGACCCGGCCCGAACCGATCGAGGGCGGGAACGGGCTGTTTGCCGAACCTTCGCAAGTCGGCAACCTCGTGTGGATCTGGCGCCAGGGTTGAGGGAGCCGATCTACCTCTGCGGCAGTTCCTGTCTTTCCGAGCGGTCAACCGCAGGGGTCAGCCCGATTTTGATCCGGGGCTTCAGCGCCACCACTTGCTGCCGCGCGCCGTGCTCGTGCGCAAGTCGTTCGTCCGCATGTTCGCCGCCATCGGGCCGGAGCGGCGTCGTTTCGAGGATTTTCGCGATAATGGCCTGCTGCTGCCATGCCGCGAGGAGGCGGCGCTGCGCATGGGCCTGCCGCTCCACCGCGGCCCGCACCACGGCTATACGCAGCTGGTGGTGGAGCGGGTCGGCCAGATCGAGGCGGATTGGTGCACGGCGGACCGGCGCGATCCGCGGGGCGCGGCCATGGCCGCGCAGATGCGCCTGGATCTGCTGCGCAAGGCCTTGCGGCGCCTGCTGCTGACACCGAGCGCCCGTCGCCCCCTGCTCAACCGTCGCGATCCGCTCGGGCAGGGCATCGACTTTGCCGAACTCGACGCGATGGCTGAACTGCTGTGGCAGGGGACGGACGGCGCGGTTTCGGCAGCGCCGGCGACAGTCATGCCGCCGGGCGCAGCGTTCCTGCCGCCGTTCCCTCAATCGATGCCCGTGCGGCCACGCAGGCTGGCGACGGCCGACCGATATTCAGCTTCGAGCGCGGCGACGCGGTCGGCCACGGATTCGATCCGCTCCACCGCGCCTACGCCCTGACCGGCGCCCCAGATGTCCTTCCACGCCTTGGCTGCGGTATTGCCGCCCGAACCGAAGTCCATCGCGCTCTTGTCCCCCTCCGGCAGGTTGTCGGGATCGAGGCCCGATGCGAGGATCGATGAGCGCAGGTAATTGCCGTGGACCCCGGTGAACAGGCTGGAATAGACGATGTCGGAGGCATGGCTGTCGACGATCGCCTGCTTGTAGCCGTCGGCAGCATTGGCTTCGCTGGTGGCGATCCAGGAGCTGCCGATATAGGCGAAGTCGGCGCCCATCGCCTGGGCAGCGAGGATCGAACGGCCGCAGGAAATCGCGCCGGAGAGCGCCAGCGGCCCGTCGAACCAGCTGCGGATTTCCTGGACCAGTGCGAAGGGGGACTGCGTGCCGGCATGACCGCCGGCACCGGCGGCGACCGCGATCAGGCCGTCCGCACCCTTTTCGACGGCCTTGCGGGCAAAGCGGTTGTCGATCACGTCATGGAACACCGATCCGCCCCAGCCGTGCACGGCCGCGTTTACCTCGGGGATGGCGCCAAGCGAGGTGATGACCAGCGGCACCTTGTGCTTCTCGAGCACGGCAAGGTCGTCCTGGAGGCGGTTGTTGCTCTTGTGGACGATCAGGTTGACGGCGAAGGGCGCGGCGCAACCTTCCGTTTCCTCTTCGATCTTGCAAAGCCATTCGTCGAGCTGGCTGGCCGGACGGGCGTTCAGCGCAGGGAAGCTGCCGACGATCCCCGAGCGGACCTGGGCAATGACCAGTTCCGGGTTCGAGACGATGAACATCGGCGCCGCGATGACGGGAAGGCGCAAAGTATCGAAAGGCACAGGAAGAGGCATGTCCACTCCGTTTAATTGATCGATTAACTTCCGGCATAATTGGCGCGCGCGCGCCTGTCGAGAGCGGCGTAGCGCCACGGCGTTACTGTTCGTGGCGGAGCGGTGCGGGCGTGACGTGGCGTCCTGCTTCTGTAATGAACAGCATTGTCGATCATGAGGGGCCGAGCAGGGCGCCGGATCACGCACGAGGCCTGTCCATGGCCCGGCAAGGAGAGGACTACGCGATGTCAGAGGCTGCAACCGCCACGTTCGATTGTTCGGATATCGACCAGTATCTCGGCAAGGTCATCGATTCCGCGCCGATCCGCGAAGTGCTGGGCAACAACGACATTCGCCGCTGGGTCCAGGCGATGCATTATCCCAACCTGCTGCACTTCGACCCCGCCTATGCGGCTGCCAGCCGTTACGGCAAGCTGGTGGCGCCGCAGAGCTTCCCGATCGTCATGGACGACGGCCACGGCACCGCGCCGTCCTGCGTGGGCTGCATTCCCAATTCGCACCTGCTGTTCGGCGGCGACGAGTTCTGGCACTATGGCCCGCGCGTGTTTGGCGGCGATACCGTCACCAACGAGCGTATTCCCTTCGACTACGTCGTCAAGAACACCGGTTTCGGCCCGACCTGCTTCCAGCGCGGTGACAATTTCTATCGTAACCAGCACGGCGAACTGATCGCCAAGCAGCGCTCCACCGCGATCCGCTACCTCGCCCATGCCGGTGGGGACACCGTCAACACCGCCGAGTTCGAGGAGCCGGAATGGACCGACGAGGAGCTGGAGACGCTGGAAGAGCGCAAGTTTGCCTGGATCCGGATGCTCCATGAACTGGGGCACAAGGAACGCTGGTGGGATGACGTGACCATCGGCGACCAGCTGCCGGAGCGGGTGTTCGGTCCGCATACCGTGGCCAGCTTCACCACCGAGTGGCGCGCCTATCTGTTCACCACCTGGGGCACGCTGGATCGCCGCGAACTGGATCTTGCCGCACTGGGCTTCACGCCGGAAATGGCCGGTCACGAAAACGATCCCCATATGGAACGGATCAATCCGGAGCTGACGGATGGCGCCTATTTCGGGCCTTCGCGCGGGCATCTGTTCCCGAAATACGCCCGCAAGATCGGCATGCCGCGCGCGTATGGTTACGGCGCGTCGATGGGGGCGTGGGTGACGGACTACCTGTCCGGTTGGGCCGGGGAATGGGGCATGGTTGTCCACTCGACCGCCAATTATCGCGGGCCGGCGCTTTCGGGCGACGTCACGATCCAGACTGCCGAGGTGGTCGACAAGCTGGTGGACGATGAAGGCCGTCATCTGGTGCAGGTGAAGCACAAGATGACGAACCAGAAGGGCACGCTGATGTGCGCCGGCCTGGCCGAGATCGCGCTGCCCAGGAAGCCGGGCTGAGCGCGATCACGTGCCGGGGACGGCGGAGGGAGGGCTGGTCGGAGGGCTGGTCGGGGGGCTGGTCGGAGGTGCTGCGTCCGTGCTTGCGAGCCGCGGATTGGGGCCGAACCGGTTGCCGCCAGATGTCCCCGGTGCGACCAGGACCAGAAGGTAGGCAAAGGCGAAGGCCGGCAGCAGCGCCCAGTCGAGATAGCGGGTGACGGCCTCGATGTTGCCGCGCAGGCCCCAGCCCGCGGTATGCGAAATCGCATCGAGGGCAAGATTCTTGAAGCCGACGATGACCAGTGGAAGGCTCCACCAGCCGCGCAGGCCTATGTCGTGCATGCGCCGCACGAACAGGGCCAAAGCCGGAAGCGTGGTCGCCGCGGGAATTGCGAACTGTGTCCATGCCAGCGCCGCGCCTGACAGCAGCAGCGAGGAAATGGCCAGCAGAACCGCGTTGAGCAGCGTTGCCAGCACAAACCAGCCGATGACTTCACTGCGTGCCGAGCGGCCTTGCAGGCTGAACGTGCCCTGCAGCGTCTGCAGGGCCAGGTGCAGCCAGGATCGGATCTTGTCTTTCATACGCTACGGGCAATTCCGTGGCTGCTGGCGTCAAGCCCGGCGCGCTCGGCGGGCTCCGACACGCGCATCGGGAACAGGATCGAGGCCATGAGCGCGGCGATCGCGCTGACCACTGCCGACCAAATGGTGATGACGCCGATGGCGATGGCCTGCGCGGCGATCTGTCGGATCATGGTCTGGCCGCCAGCATAGCCGGTCCCGCCGAAATCCACGCTCTGGAACAGCGCGCAGAGCAGGCTTCCGGCGATGGCGGCCAGGCCGGCGGTGGCAAAGACCGCATTGGTATCGTCGATGGCGAGGCGGGCGAGCAGGCGTTTGCCGTACCAGGCCGCCAGCGCTCCGACCACACCGGTCAGCATGGCGCCGCCCGGAGAGACAAAGCCCGCGCCGGTGGCGACGGCGGCAAGGCCTGCCAGTACCGCCGGTCCCGGTTCGGCCAGCCCGGCCTTGCCGTCCTTGCTTGCCGACAGGCGGGCAAGGCCGATCCAGCTCACCACGCTGGCCGCCATGGCAATGTGGCCGTTGATGGCAGCGGCTGCCGCGGCGTCGCCCGCCGAGAAGGCCCATCCCGCGCAGAGCGCAATTCCGCCGATCCAGACAAGGCCGCTGCCGGTCAGCGACAGGGCATTTGCCTGCACGGCGGGGTCAGCGAGGCTGGCGGGGCAGGGGTCAAGGCGTCGGCCCATCATGAGCGCCACGACCAGCGCCGATATGCCCGCAGGCAGGAACAGCCCCAGCCCGCCGGCCCAGTCGAGCGCGCCGAGCGATCGGGCCAGCCAGCCGCCACCCCAGATCCAATGGGCGAGAGGCGCGGCGACCATTGCGGTCCAGAGCGCCGAGAACAGCATGACCCAGCCGAAGCGGGCCCGCTCGGCCCAGGCGCCGGTCATCAGCACCGGGGCGATGGTCGCCACGGCAAGCTGGAACAGCACGAAGGCACTCTCGGGAACCGCCGTACCGGGGCGAAGGTCGGAAAGGTGGATCAGCATCCAGGCATTGCCTGCGCCGATCCAGCCGCCGGAAACGTCCCCGAAGGCGATGGTGTAGCCGGCAACGGTCCAGACAAGCGTCACCACGGCGGTGATCGAGAGCGATTGCAGGAGGACGGACATCCGGTTGCCCGGCCGCAGCCGGCCGCAATGCTGGAGTGCGATCCCGGACAGGCCCGCCAGCAGCACCAGCGCGGCCGCCGCGAGCAGGGCGGCCGTGTCGCCGCTGTCCGCGCGGTCAGGCAAACCGGCCTGAGCCCAGGCCGGCACGGGCAGCGCGCCGAGCATGGCCGCAAGGGCCAAGGTGCTGCGCTTGATCATCAACATTCCCCTGAAACGCACCGGTCCCACGAACCGGCCCCCAGGGGCCAGTCTAGTGCAGGAAGTCGTGCATAGACAAGCGCATGCAGGGCGCAAGCAGGTTAGGTAAAAGCCCGATCAGGACAGTTGCGGGAGGACCTGGTCCGGCGGGCGGTGGCCGTCGACCCAGAAGCGGATGTTGGCGATGATCCTTTCGCCAGCGGCGCCGCGCCCCTCGTGGGTGGCGCTGCCGAGATGGGGCAGGGCGACGAGGTTGGGCAGTGCGAGCAGCCGCGGATCGACCCGCGGCTCGTTGGCAAACACGTCGAGACCCGCGCCGGCGATGCGGCCGTTTGCAAGCGCGTCGATCAGCGCCGGTTCGTCGACCAGTTGCCCGCGCCCGGTGTTGATCAGGCATGCGGTGGGCTTCATCGCGGCGAGGCGGCGGGCATCCATCAGCGCCGCGCCGCCGGGCAGGGCCGGGCAATGCAGGGTGAGGATGTCGCTTTCGGCGATCAGGCGGTCGAGGTCGGCTTCGTAACGGGCGCCGAACATCGTTTCGAGTGCGGTCGGCAGGCGGCGGCGGTTGTGATAGGTCACCTCCAGCCCGAAAGCACGGGCGCGGTGGGCGACGGCCTGGCCGATCCGCCCCATGCCGACGATGCCGAGCCGTTTGCCGGACAGCGCGCTTCCCAGCATCGCCGAGGGCCCCCAGCCCGACCACGCGCCGCGCCGCAGGACCTGTGCATTTTCGCCGAAACGCCGCATTACGAAGAGGATCAGCGCCATCGTCAGGTCGGCGGTGTCGTCGGTGAAGACGCTGGGAGTGTTGGTGACGACGATCCCGCGCGCCCGCGCAGCGTCTATGTCGATATGTTCGGTGCCGGCGCCGAAGTTGGCGATCAGCCCGAGTCGCGTTCCGGCTGCGGCGATCAGTTCGGCGTCGATGCGATCGGTTACCGTGGGAACCAGCACGTCGCAGTCGCTCATCGCGGCTGCGAGTTGCTCGCGTGACATCGCGAGATCGCCCGGATTGGCGACGAGTTCGAACAGTTCGGCCATGCGCGCTTCCACCTCGGGCAGAAGGCGCCGCGTCAGGATCACGCGGGGGCGGTCGCCATGGCGGTGGGCAAGATCGGTTTCGGTCACCAGAGTCATCGCCCTGACGGGCTATGCCTTCCACAGGCTCCCGGTCAAGCGGCCTTGAAGCGGCGCGGGGGAGCAAGGTATGAAAGCGCCATGACTATCCCAACCGCTTTCCGTGCCCGCAAGGGCGCACGCGCCTTTACCGTGGCAGTTCTTGCGGGCGCGCTTGCCGCATTCGCGGCCGCACCGGCCGGGGCGGAGGATGACAAGGTGCCGTACTGGGCCTCGATCGATGCCGACCTTGCCAACTTGCGGGTGGGGCCGGGCGAATCGTACCGGATCGACTGGGTCTACCGGCGGCCGCATCTGCCGGTGAAAGTGATCCGCCGCGAAGGGCCATGGCGTTTTGTCGAGGATCCGGACGGAACGCAGGGCTGGATGCGCGACCTGCTGCTGTCGCGTCAGCGCGCGGCGATGGTGCGCTCCAAGGCACCGGTGGAGATGCATGCCGAGCCCAGTCGCACATCGCCGATGCTCTGGCGCATCGAGTCCGGGGTCGTCGGCGTGCTGGGGGATTGCAAGAACGGCTGGTGTCCGTTCGATGTTGCCGGGCACAAGGGGTTTGTCGAACAGGAGCAGCTCTGGGGCACCGGCGCACCCTGAGCGTTCCGGCGGAACCGCATGGCCTGAAAAAGATAACCTCGCCGTTTCCGGCGAGGTTTTCTTTTTTGGGATCGGGTCGTTGGCGATCAGGCCAGTTCGACCGCGATCGCCGTGGCTTCGCCGCCGCCGATGCACAGCGAGGCGACACCCTTCTTCAGGCCCTTTTCCTTCAGGGCATTGATGAGGGTGACGATGATGCGGGTCCCCGAGGCGCCGATCGGGTGGCCGAGCGCGGTGGCGCCGCCGTGGACGTTCACCTTGTCGTGCGGAATGCCGAGGTCGTGCATCGCGAACATGGCGACGCAGGCGAAGGCCTCGTTGACTTCGAACAGGTCGACGTCCGAAAGCTGCCAGCCCACCTTGTCCATCAGCTTGGTGATGGCGCCGACCGGGGCGGTGGTGAACTTTGCCGGTTCCTGCGCGTGGGCGGCGACACCGACGACGGTGGCGACCGGGGCAAGGCCCTTGGCCTCGGCCACGCTCTTGCGGGTCATGACCACGGCGGCGGCGCCGTCCGAGATCGAGCTGGAGGTGGCGGCGGTGATCGTGCCGTCCTTGGCGAAGGCGGCGCGCAGCGTACGGATCTTGTCCGGGTTGCCCTTGGGCGGCTGCTCGTCGGTGTCGATCACCAGGTCGCCCTTGCGGGTCTTGACGGTGACGGGGACGACTTCGCCGTTGAACGAACCGTTGGCGATGGCTTCCTGCGCGCGGCGCAGGGATTCGATCGAGTAGTCGTCCTGGTTTTCGCGGGTCAGCTGGTACTCGTCGGCGGTCACCTGGGCGAACGACCCCATCGAGCCGCCTTCGTAGGCGTCTTCGAGGCCGTCGAGGAACATGTGATCGTAAAGGGTGTCGTGGCCGGCGCGGGCGCCCGAGCGGTGCTTCTTCGACAGGTACGGCGCATTGGTCATCGATTCCATGCCGCCGGCGATGATCACGTCGAGCGAGCCGGAGGCGAGCGCCTCGGCCCCCATGATCACCGTCTGCATGCCCGAGCCGCAGACCTTGTTGACGGTGGTGGCCTGGACCGACTTCGGCAGGCCGGCCTTCAGCGCAGCCTGGCGGGCAGGGGCCTGGCCGAGACCTGCCGGCAGCACGCAGCCCATGTAGATGCGTTCGATGTCGTCACCGGCAACGCCGGCGCGCTCGACCGCGGCCTTTACCGCGGTTGCACCAAGATCGGTTGCCGAGACCTCCGCGAGCGAGCCTTGCAGGCCGCCCATCGGGGTGCGCGCGTAAGAGAGAATGACAATTGGGTCCGAAGCCGAGATTTGGGCCATTATTATGCCTTTCACGCTGGGAAACAGGTATCCTTGGCAAGTGAACTAGTGTTGCGCTGCATCAATTGCAATTGGCGACTCTGGCGTTAACGGTGGCGAGGATGCTCCATCCCCACGGCGTTGGGCCACTGTTCCGGGCACCTTTTTATGCAATCTGGCTGCGAAATCTTGCATCTGTAAGGCGATAGGGCTTGCCGGGTGAAGCAGGGGCCTATCCCGCGGCGCTCCTTGGGTTTCCGGATGATGCCGGATCATGGCGATAGATGTCTGGAGAGTGGCTTGTTGCGAATGCGTTGCAATGCAACGAACTTGGGCCGATTATTCCGCTCGGACACCTTGCGATAGGGGGAGGGCTGTCCTAAGGACGCCCGCAACGACCGGGCGTTGCCATTGGCATGAGTCCGGCTGCCGTAATCCGGTATGAGGCCAGAACCATTGACTGATCTGTCACAATACCTGCCGATTCTGATCTTCCTCGTGATCGCGCTCGCGCTCTCGTCGGTGATCGTGCTCCTGCCGCTGGCCGTCTCGCGCCTGACCGGCACCCACAACCCGAGTGCCGACAAGAACAGCGAGTATGAATGCGGCTTCCCCGCATTCGAAGACCCGCGCAGCCAGTTCGACGTGCGCTTCTATCTCGTGGCGATCCTTTTCATCGTCTTCGACCTTGAAGCCGCATTCCTGTTCCCCTGGGCCGTGTCGCTCAAGCTGACCGGCTGGGCCGGCTGGCTGACGATGATGGTGTTCCTCGGTGAACTGGCCATCGGCCTCGCCTATGCATGGAAGAAGGGAGCTCTGGACTGGGAATGAGCACTCTCGTGAACTCTGCCGGCCAGCCCCTGGCGCCGGCCGCAAGCCAGGGCGGTGCGATCACGCCGCCCGATCAGTCCTTCTTCAAGGACCTCAATCAGGAAGTGTCCGACAAGGGCTTCCTTGTCACCTCGACCGAGGAGCTGTTCCAGTGGGCCCGTACCGGCTCGCTGTGGTGGATGACCTTCGGCCTCGCCTGCTGCGCGGTCGAGATGATCCACGTGAACATGCCGCGTTACGACATGGAGCGCTTCGGCGCCGCGCCGCGCGCGTCCCCGCGCCAGTCGGACGTGATGATCGTGGCCGGCACGCTGTGCAACAAGATGGCTCCGGCGCTCCGCAAGGTCTACGACCAGATGTCGGACCCGAAGTACGTCATCTCGATGGGCTCGTGCGCCAACGGCGGCGGTTACTATCACTACAGCTACAGCGTCGTGCGCGGTTGCGACCGGATCGTCCCGGTCGACATCTATGTGCCGGGCTGCCCGCCGACCGCAGAAGCGCTGCTCTATGGCGTGATGCAGTTGCAGCGCAAGATCCGCCGCGTCGGCGCGCTCGATAGGTAAGGACGACGATGACCGTTCTGCATTCCGCCCCGAAGTTCGCTTCGAATGAAGGTGTGATCGAGACGCTCTCGGCCGCACTTGGCGACATGGTCGTCGCGGCCAAGGAAGAACACGGCGAAGTCGTGCTCACCGTTGTGCGCGACCAGATCGAAAACACCCTTCGCCTGCTGCGTGACCATCACGAATACCAGCAGATGATGGAAATGGCCGGTGTCGACTTCCCGTCGCGTCCGGAGCGTTTCGAAGTCGTCTACATGCTGCTTTCGGTGACGAAGAACCATCGCCTGATGGTGAAGGTGAACGCCGCCGAGAACACCCCGGTGCCGACCGTGACCACGCTTTGGCCCAACGCGGGCTGGCTGGAGCGCGAAGTGTTCGACATGTACGGCGTGATCTTCGCCGGCAACCCGGACCTGCGCCGCATCCTGACCGACTATGGCTTCGAAGGGCACCCGTTCCGCAAGGACTTCCCGCTCACCGGCCATGTCGAGCTGCGTTACTCGGAAGAGGAACAGCGCGTGGTCTACGAGCCGGTCAAGCTTGCGCAGGATCTGCGCCAGTTCGACTTCATGAGCCCATGGGAAGGCGCCGAATACGTGCTCCCGGGCGATGAAAAGGCCGAAGGAGAGGCGAAGTGAGCATGTTGCTTGAGCAGTCGCCCACCACCGGCGACGAAGTCATCACCAACTACACGATCAACTTCGGACCGCAGCACCCTGCGGCTCACGGCGTTCTGCGCATGGTCATGGAACTCGATGGCGAGATCATCGAGCGCATCGACCCGCACGTCGGCCTGCTGCATCGCGGCACCGAGAAGCTGATCGAGCACAAGACGTACCTCCAGGCGCTGCCCTATTTCGACCGTCTGGACTACTGTTCGCCGCTGGGCATGGAGCATTCCTACGTCCTGGCGGTCGAGAAGCTGCTCAACCTCGAGGTTCCGATCCGCGCGCAGTACCTGCGCGTGCTGTTCGCCGAGTTGACCCGCATCTGCAACCACATGCTCAACATCGGCTCGCACGTCATGGACGTGGGCGCGATGACCCCGAACCTGTGGCTGTTCGAAATCCGCGAGGACTGCCTCAACTTCTTCGAACGCGCTTCGGGCGCGCGCATGCACTCGGCCTGGTTCCGCCCCGGCGGTGTCCACCAGGACGTGCCGCTCAAGCTGCTGACCGACATCGCCGACTGGCTCGACACCCGCCTGCCGGAGCTGTTCGAGGACGCGATGAGCCTCGTGGTCGACAACCGCATCTTCAAGCAGCGCAATGTCGACATCGCGCTGGTCAGCAAGGAAGATGCGCTGGCCTGGGGCTTCTCGGGCCCGATGATCCGCGGCGCGGGCATCCCCTGGGATATCCGCAAGTCGCAGCCCTACGACGTCTATGACCGCATGGACTTCGAGATCCCCGTCGGCACCAACTCGGACTGCTACGACCGCTTCATGGTCCGCGTCGAGGAAGTGCGCCAGTCGGCCAGGATCATGAAGCAGTGCCTGGCGCAGATGCCCGAGGGCCCGGTGGCTTCGTCCGACCGCAAGGTGGTTCCCCCCAAGCGCGGCGAGATGAAGCAGTCGATGGAATCGCTGATCCATCACTTCAAGCTCTACACCGAAGGCTTCCACGTCCCGGCCGGTGAAGTCTACGTCGCCACGGAAAGCCCGAAGGGCGAATTCGGCGTCTATCTGGTGTCGGACGGCTCGAACAAGCCGTACCGCTGCAAGATCCGCCCGACCGCCTTCTCGCACCTCCAGGCGATGGACTTCATGTCGAAGGGGCACATGCTCTCCGACGCGACCGCCATTCTGGGCGCCATCGACGTGGTGTTCGGGGAGTGCGACCGTTGAGCCGCCTCGCTACCGCCGAGCTGATGATCGCGCACTATAACGCGCAGGACGCCGATGCTTACGTCGCTCTCATGACCGACGACGCATGCGAGGCGGGCTATCGCGGCGCGGTCGTTCGCGAAGGCAAGGAAGGCACCCGCGAGGGGCTGAAGAAGATGTTCGCCGAGTTCCCCGAGAACCGCGCGGACATCCTCTCGTCCTACGAACTGGGCGAATATGTCGTCCTGCACGAGCGTGTGTTCCGTTCGGCGAGCGCGGAGCCCTTCGAAGTCATGTCGGTGTACAGCTTCGAGGGCGACAAGTGCTCGCGGGTTGAGTTCATCCGATGAAATTCAACACGCTCGAACTGATCCGCATCTGGGCCGCCGTCACCGGTGTGGCCCTTGCGGTGTGGTATTTTGCCGCCGTCTATCTCGATCTCCAGCCCACCGGCGCCCTGCCGATGCTGGTGACCGCGATCGGCGGTTTCGAATTGTTTCTTTTCGGCCAGGACCAGTGGCTGAAGCGCAGGGGTAAGCATGGCTGACCGCTATATCGAACCCGACACGCCCGAACTTCGGGCCCGTTGGGGCAATTTCGCCTGGACTTCCGAAAACGCCGAGAAGGCGAAGGAAGTCGTCGCGCGTTATCCGGAAGGGCGCCAGCGCTCGGCCGTGATGCCGCTGCTCGATCTCGCCCAGCGTCAGGTTGGCGCGGAAGAGAACACGCAGGGCTGGCTGCCGATCCCGGTGATGGAATACATCGCCGCCTATCTCGACATGCCGATCATCCGCGTTGTCGAGGTCGCGACCTTCTACACGATGTACAACATCGCGCCGATCGGCCGCTTTCACGTGCAGGTCTGCGGCACCACGCCGTGCATGCTGCGCGGGTCCGACGATCTGCTGGCGACCTGCAAGTCGCGCGGCATGAAGAAGGGCCACATCTCGGAGGACGGCTTGTGGTCGTTCACCGAGGTCGAGTGCATGGGCAACTGCGCCTCGGCGCCGATGGTCCAGATTAACGACGACAACTACGAAGACCTCACGTCGGAGCGCCTCAACGCGGTGCTCGACGCGCTGGCGCGTGGTGAAACGCCCAAGGCCGGCACGCAGGATCCTGCCCGTCACACCGTCGAACCGGTGGGCGAGCCGACCAGCCTTGCGGCCATGATCACCGAAAACCATGACTATCGGAGTGAGTGGTAATGGCTCTCCTCGATAAGGATCGCATCTTCACCAACCTCTACGGCTATCAGCCGTGGAACCTGAAGGAAGCGCAGGCGCGCGGCGCCTGGGACAACACCAAGGCGCTGATCGAGCGCGGCCGCGAGGCCATCATCGACGAGATGAAGGCTTCGGGTCTGCGTGGCCGCGGCGGTGCGGGCTTCCCGACCGGCATGAAGTGGTCCTTCATGCCCAAGCAGCCGCCGCTCGACCAGAACGGCAATCCCAAGCCCAGCTTCCTCGTGATCAACGCGGACGAATCCGAACCGGGTTCGTGCAAGGATCGCGAGATCATGCGCCACGACCCGCACCTGCTGTTCGAAGGCGCGCTGGTCGCGGGCTTCGCAATGGGTGCGCGCGCGGCCTACATCTACATTCGCGGCGAATACATCCGCGAGGCAGAGACGCTGTTCGCGGCGCGTGAAGAGGCTTACGCAGCCGGCCTGCTGGGCAAGAACGCCTGCGGTTCGGGTTACGATTTCGACGTCTTTGTCCACCGCGGCGCCGGTGCCTACATCTGCGGCGAAGAAACCGCGATGATCGAAAGCCTCGAAGGCAAGAAGGGCCAGCCCCGCCTGAAGCCGCCGTTCCCGGCCGGCGCGGGCCTCTACGGCTGCCCGACGACGGTCAACAACGTGGAATCGATCGCCGTCGCGCCGACGATCCTGCGTCGCGGCGCCGCATGGTTCTCCAGCTTCGGCCGCGAGAACAACAAGGGCACCAAGCTCTTCCAGATCAGCGGGCACGTGAACCGTCCCTGCGTGGTCGAGGAAGAGATGTCGATCCCGTTCAGCGAGTTGATCGAGCGGCACTGCGGCGGCATTCGCGGCGGCAAGGACAACCTGCTGGCGGTCATCCCCGGCGGTTCCTCGGTTCCGTTGGTGCCGGCTGCCGAGATCTGGGACGCGCCGATGGACTTCGACGGCCTGCGCGCTGTCGGTTCGGGCCTCGGTACCGCGGCCGTCATCGTCATGGACAAGTCCACCGACATCGTCCGCGCCATCAGCCGCATCTCGTACTTCTACAAGCACGAGTCCTGCGGTCAGTGCACCCCCTGCCGCGAGGGCACGGGCTGGATGTGGCGCGTGATGGAGCGCCTGCGCACCGGTGATGCGCAAGTCGAGGAAATCGACATGCTGCAGCAGGTGACCAAGCAGGTCGAAGGCCACACCATCTGCGCTCTGGGCGACGCTGCGGCGTGGCCGATCCAGGGCCTGATCCGTCATTTCCGTCCGGAGCTTGAGCGCCGGATCGCCGAAAACGTCCGCGAGGCTGCCGAGTAATGCCCAAGGTCAAAGTCGACGGCGTCGAGATCGACGTCCCCACCGGCGCAACCGTGCTGCAGGCCTGTGAGCTTGCCGGCAAGGAAATCCCGCGCTTTTGCTACCATGAACGCCTGAGCATCGCCGGCAACTGCCGCATGTGCCTGGTCGAAGTGAAGCCCGGACCGCCCAAGCCCCAGGCTTCGTGCGCGCTTCCGGCTGCCGAAGGCCAGGAAATCCGCACGGATTCCGAAATGGTCAAGAAGGCGCGGGAAGGGGTGATGGAGTTTCTCCTCATCAACCACCCGCTCGACTGCCCGATCTGCGATCAGGGCGGCGAGTGCGACCTTCAGGACCAGTCGGTCGCTTACGGTCGCGGCGCTTCGCGCTACGACGAGAACAAGCGCGCGGTCACTGAAAAGTACATGGGCCCGCTCATCAAGACGACGATGACGCGCTGCATCCACTGCACCCGCTGCGTGCGTTTCTCGGAAGAGATCGCCGGCGTGGACGAGATCGGCGCGCTCTATCGCGGCGAGAACATGCAGATCACGACCTATCTCGAACACGCTGCCAAGCACGAGATGTCGGCCAACGTGATCGACTTGTGCCCGGTCGGCGCGCTCACCTCGCGTCCCTACGCCTTCGAGGCCCGTCCCTGGGAACTCAAGAAGACGCTGGGCATCGACGTGTCGGACGCCACCGGCGCCAACATCCGCATCGATGCGCGCGGCCGCGAAGTGCTGCGCGTGCTTCCTCGTAACAACGATGACGTGAACGAGGAATGGATCAGCGACAAGGCGCGCTACATGGTCGACGGGCTTACCAAGCGCCGTCTCGACAAGCCGTACCTGCGCCGTGACGGCAAGCTCGTCGCGGTCAGCTGGAACGAGGCCTTTGCCGCCATCGCCACGCTGAACCCGGGCAACTCGATCGCCGCCGTCGCTGGCGACATGGTCGATTGCGAAACGATGTTCGCGGCCAAGAAGCTGGTCGGCGCGCTCGGTTCGACGCTCATCGAAGGTCGTCAGACCGGGATGGACTATGCGACGGGCAGCCTGGCCGCGGTCAACTTCAACACCACGTTCTCGGGCATCGAGACCGCTGACGCGATCCTGATCGCGGGCAGCCACGTGCGCTGGGAAGCCCCGCTGCTCAACGTCCGCCTGCGCAAGGCGGTGAAGCGCGGCGCCAAGGTGTTCCTCGTCGGCCCTGAGTGGGAAACCACTTTCGGGGGCGAGTTCCTTGGCGAAGACCTGTCGGTCCTTGGCAATCTGCCGCAGCACGTCGCCGACGCGCTGTCGAACGCGAAGCGTCCGGCGGTGATCCTCGGCGGCGCGGCGCTCGGCCGTGGCGGTCTGGAAGCGGGCCTCGCGCTCGCGGCCCGCTTCAACCTCGTTCGCGATCTTGAAGACGGCACCCAGTGGAACGGCTTCAACGTCCTCCACATGGCGGCAAGCCGCATGGGCGGCCTGATGCTGGGCTACGCGCAGAAGGGCGGCATTGCCGACCTCGTCGCCGCCAAGCCCAAGGTCCTGCTCGCGCTCGGCGCCGATGAAGTGGACTTCACCCAGTTCGCCGGTTCGATGATCGTCTACATCGGTCACCACGGCGACAAGGGCGCCCATGCGGCGGACGTGATCCTGCCGGCTTCGGCCTACACCGAAAAGGCAGGCACTTACGTCAACACCGAAGGCCGCGTGCAGTGGTCCGACAAGGCCGTGTTCGCGCCGGGCGATGCCCGTGAGGACTGGACGATCCTGCGTGCGCTCGCCGATGCTTTCGGCGTGACCGTCGGCTTCGACACCTTCGATCAACTGCGAAACGCAATGATCGCGGAAGTTCCTGCACTTGGCAGCGAAGGTCTGGCCGACTACGGCAGCGTTCTGCCCCTCGGCGGCGGTTCCGCTGCCGGTCAGATCGCCTATCCGATCAAGGACTTCTACATGACCAACCCGATCGCCCGTGCGAGCGCCGTCATGCAGCGCTGCTCGGCCGAAATCCTCCACGGGGAAGAACTGGCGGAGGCCGCGGAATGACCGCTTTCTTCCAAACTCTCGGGATGAGCTACGAGTGGGCGTGGTTTGTCGCCACCGTCTGCGGCATCCTGCTCATCGCGCTGCCGCTGATGCTGGCCGTGGCCATGATCATCTATGTCGACCGCAAGATCTGGGCCGCCATGGCGCTGCGCCGTGGTCCCAACGTGGTCGGCCCGTTCGGTCTGCTCCAGTCCTTCGCGGACGGTCTGAAGGTCTTCCTTCAGGAAACCATCATTCCTTCGGCGGCGAACAAGGGCCTGTTCCTGATCGCCCCGGTGGTGACCTTCACGCTGGCGCTGCTGTCCTGGGCGGTGATCCCGTTCAATTCGGGCGCCTTCGTTTCCAACATCAACATCGGTCTGCTCTACATCCTCGCGATCAGCTCGCTGGGTGTATACGGCACGATCATGGCGGGCTGGGCTTCGAACTCGAAGTACCCGTTCTTCTCCGCGATGCGCGCATCGGCGCAGATGATCTCGTATGAAGTCTCGATCGGCTTCATCCTGATCACCGTCGTGCTCTGGGCGGGTACGTTCAACATGAACGACATCGTCTGGGCGCAGAAGGGCCACGTGCTGGGCATCATCAACGGTTTCGCCGCGAACCCGCTGCTGTTCCCGATGTGGGTGATGTTCCTGATTTCTAGCCTTGCGGAAACGCAGCGTGCTCCCTTCGACCTTGCCGAAGCGGAATCGGAACTCGTCGCCGGTTATCAGACCGAATACTCGTCGATGGCCTTCGCCGCCTACTGGCTGGGCGAATATGCCAACGTGCTCCTGATGTGCGCGCTCAACGCGACGCTGTTCTGGGGTGGCTGGCTGCCGCCGCTCGACATCCCCGTGCTGTACCTCGTTCCGGGCTTCATCTGGTTCCTGATCAAGGTTTTCGGCTTCTTCTTCGTGTTCAGCTGGATCAAGGCCACCGTTCCCCGGTACCGCTATGACCAGTTGATGCGCCTGGGCTGGAAGGTCTTCCTGCCCGTATCGCTGCTGTTCGTTGTTCTCGTCAGCGGCTACCTCATGGCTACCGGACACTTCCAATGACCGTCGGACAACTCATAAAGAGCTTCACGCTCTGGGAGTTCGTGAAGGCGCACTGGCTGACCTTGAAGTACTTCTTCAAGCCCAAGGCGACGATCAACTACCCCTTCGAGAAGAACCCGCTTTCGCCGCGCTTCCGTGGTGAGCATGCCCTGCGCCGTTATCCCAACGGCGAGGAACGCTGCATCGCCTGCAAGCTGTGCGAGGCGATCTGCCCGGCGCAGGCGATCACGATCGAAGCCGCACCGCGTGAAGACGGTTCGCGCCGCACCACGCGCTACGACATCGACATGACGAAGTGCATCTACTGCGGCTTCTGCCAGGAAGCCTGCCCGGTGGACGCCATCGTCGAGGGGCCGAACTTCGAATACGCGACCGAAACGCGTGAGGAACTGCTCTATGACAAGGCCAAGCTACTGGCGAACGGGGACAAGTGGGAGCGTGCGATCGCCGCGAACCTTGAAGCCGATGCGCCGTATCGATAGGGGCCCGCGGACATGATCCAGACCATCGCCTTCTATCTGTTCGCTGTGCTGACCATCGCGTCGGCCGCCGCGACGATCCTCTCGCGCAACCCGGTTCACGCCGTGCTGTTCCTGATCCTGGCGTTCTTCAACGCGGCCGGGCTGATGGTGCTCACCGGCGCCGAGTTCATCGCCATGCTGCTCGTCATCGTCTATGTCGGTGCCGTTGCGGTCCTGTTCCTCTTCGTCGTCATGATGCTCGACATCGACTTCGCCGAACTGCGGGCCGGGTTCGTCAAGAACTTCCCGCTCGGCCTGCTGGTCGCGGTTGTCCTTCTCGCCGAGATGGTGCTGGGTATCGGTGCTTACAAGTCCGGTAGCCTTATCCTCGGCACGCCTGACGGCACCAGCGCCGCGCCTGCCGGCACCACGAACATCGAAGCCATCGGTGCGCTGATGTACAGCCGCTACCTGTTCCTGTTCGAAGCCGCCGGCCTGATCCTGCTCGTCGCGATGATCGGCGCCATCGTGCTGACCCATCGTCAGCGTGGGGACACGCGCGGCCAGAAGATCAGCAAGCAGATCGCCCGTCGTCCCGACGAAGCGACCGTCAACGTCAAGCCCGAAGTGGGCAAGGGGGTTCAGCTGTGATCGGCGTCGAACATTACGTGGTCGTGAGCTCGATCCTCTTCGTGCTCGGCGTCCTCGGCATCTTCCTCAACCGCAAGAACGTCATCGTTCTGCTCATGGCGATCGAACTGATCCTGCTTGCGGTCAACCTTAACCTCGTCGCGTTCAGCGCCGCCCTGCACGACCTCACGGGTCAGATCTTCGCGATGTTCGTGCTTACGGTTGCCGCCGGCGAGGCCGCAGTGGGGCTTGCAATCCTCGTGATCTACTTCCGTGGCCGCGGCACCATTGCCGTCGACGACGTCAACCGGATGAAGGGATAAGGCCTTGCAGTCGATCCTGATCATCGTCTTCCTGCCATTATTGGCAGCGATCATCGCCGGGCTGGGTAACAAGCAGCTCGGCAACGTCGCCGCGAAGTCTCTCACGACGGGCGCACTCTTCGTGTCGTGCGCCCTGTCGTGGCCGATCTTCCTCCAGTTCCTCGGCGGTCACGCCGAAGCCAGCGTCGTTCCGGTCCTCAAGTGGGTCCAGTCCGGCGCCATGACCTTCGACTGGGCACTGCGTGTCGACACGCTGACCGCCGTCATGCTGGTGGTCATCACCTCGGTTTCCGCGCTCGTGCATCTCTATTCGTGGGGCTACATGAGCGAGGAGCCGGATCAGCCGCGCTTCTTCGCGTACCTGTCGCTGTTCACGTTCGCCATGCTCATGCTGGTGACCGCGGACAACCTGGTGCAGATGTTCTTCGGTTGGGAAGGCGTGGGCCTGGCCTCGTACCTTCTGATCGGCTTCTGGTTCCGCAAGCCTTCGGCCGGCGCTGCCGCGATCAAGGCCTTTGTGGTCAACCGCGTCGGTGACCTTGGCTTCATGCTCGGCATCTTCGGTACGTATCTGGTGTTCGGCACGGTCTCGATCCCCGAGATCCTGCATGCCGCGCCCGGCATGGCCGGTTCGACCATCGGCTTCCTCGGTGCCCGTTTCGACACCATGACGGTGATCTGCATCCTGCTGTTCATCGGCGCGATGGGTAAGTCGGCGCAGCTCGGTCTGCACACCTGGCTTCCGGACGCGATGGAAGGCCCGACCCCGGTGTCGGCGCTGATCCACGCGGCCACCATGGTCACCGCCGGCGTCTTCATGGTCTGCCGTCTCTCGCCGATGTTCGAAACCAGCGAAACCGCGATGCACATCGTCGCTTTCGTCGGCGCCTGCACCTGCTTCTTTGCTGCCACCGTGGGTTGCACCCAGTGGGACATCAAGCGCGTGATCGCGTATTCGACCTGCTCGCAGCTCGGCTACATGTTCTTCGCCGCTGGCGTCGGCGCTTATGGCGCGGCCATGTTCCACCTGTTCACGCACGCTTTCTTCAAGGCGCTGCTGTTCCTCGGTGCCGGTTCGGTCATCCACTCGATGCACCACGAACAGGACATGCGTTTCTACGGCGGTCTGCGTAAGCACATCCCGATCACCTTCTGGGCGATGACGGCGGGTACGCTGGCCATCACCGGCGTCGGTGTTGCTGGTTTCGCCGGTTTCGCAGGCTTCCACTCGAAGGACGCAATCCTCGAAGCGGCCTTCGGTTCGGGCTCGCAGGTTGGCGGTTTCGCCTTCTGGATGGGCATCGCTGCCGCGCTCATGACGAGCTTCTATTCGTGGCGCCTGGTCTTCCTGACCTTCTTCGGCAAGCCGCGCTGGATCCAGTCGGAGCACATTCAGCACGCCGTTCATGACGCACACGGTCACGACGATCATGCCCATGATGCCCATGCGCACGACGACCATGCAGACGATGCGCATGCCCATGCCGCTCCCGAACTCGGTTCGCGCGGTCCGGACTATTCGCAGCACGGCGACGGTACGGGTGGCTACCACCCGCACGAAAGCCCGCTGGTGATGCTGCTGCCGCTGATCATTCTCTCGATGGGTGCGATCTTTGCCGGTTACGTGTTCCAGCACGCCTTCGTCTCGGAAGGTGAGGGCGAGTTCTGGAAGGGCGCACTGGTCTTCCACGAACACCTGATCCACGCCATGCACGGCGTCCCGACCTGGGTGAAGTGGGCGCCGTTCACGGTGATGGCGCTGGGCCTGCTGACCGCATGGTACGGCTACATGAAGAACCTTTCGTTCCCCAAGGCAGTCGCCGCACAGCTCGGGCCGGTCTACACCTTCGTGTACCGCAAGTGGATGTTCGACGAACTCTACAACACGATCTTTGTCCGTCCCGCCTTCTGGTTCGGCAACGTGTTCTGGAAGGTCCTGGATATCGGCGTGATCGACAAGTTCGGTCCCGACGGTGCGGCCTGGGTGGTCGCGAAGGGTTCGACTTACGCGCAGAAGGTCCAGTCGGGCTATCTGTACAGCTACGCTCTTGTCATGCTGATCGGCGTCGTAGCCGCCATCAGCTGGGTGATCGCGGGATAAGATGATGAGTGGTTTTCCGATCCTCAGTCTGATGCTGTTAGTGCCGCTCGCGGCGGCACTGGCTTGCCTCTACCTTGATGCCAAATCGGCCCGTGTCGTGGCGCTTGTCGCCACGCTCGTGGACCTTGCACTTGGCATCGTCCTCTGGATGAACTTCGATATCGGCGGCGCGCAGTGGCAGTTCCAGGAG
This sequence comes from Novosphingobium sp. KA1, assembly GCF_017309955.1. NCBI lineage: Bacteria > Pseudomonadati > Pseudomonadota > Alphaproteobacteria > Sphingomonadales > Sphingomonadaceae > Novosphingobium > Novosphingobium sp. KA1. The sequence goes on from NZ_CP021247.1 coordinate 3,076,469, forward strand.
CGGCATGAGCTGTTCTCGGGCTTCTCCTACGCCCTCGGTATCGACGGTATCGCCTTGCTTCTGATCATGCTTTCCGTGTTCCTCATGCCGATCTGCATCGGCGCGAGCTGGAATTCGGTCGAGAAGCGCGTCGGCGAATATATGGCTGCCTTCCTGCTCGTTGAAACGCTGATGATCGGCGTGTTCGTGGCTCAGGACATCTTCCTGTTCTACATGTTCTTCGAAGCAGGCCTGATCCCGATGTACCTGATCATCGGCATCTGGGGCGGCGTGGACCGTATCTACGCCTCGTACAAGTTCTTCCTCTATACGCTGCTCGGCTCGGTGCTGATGCTCGTGGCGATGCTGTGGATGGTCCACACCGCCGGCACGACCTCGGTCCCCGAACTGATGAACTACGACTTCGATCCGAAGGTCCAGACCTGGCTCTGGCTCGCCTTCTTCGCCAGCTTCGCGGTGAAGATGCCGATGTGGCCGGTCCACACCTGGCTTCCGGCGGCGCACGTTCAGGCGCCGACCGCAGGCTCGGTGATCCTCGCCGGCGTGCTGCTGAAGATGGGTGGCTACGGCTTCATCCGCTTCTCGCTGCCGATGTTCCCCGAAGCCTCGGCCTATTTCGCGCCGCTGGTGTGGGGCCTGTCGATGGCCGCTGTCGTCATCACCTCGCTCATCGCGCTGGTGCAGGACGACATGAAGAAGCTGATCGCCTATTCGTCGGTCGCCCATATGGCGATCGTGACCATCGGTCTCTTCGCCTTCAATCCGCAGGGCCTCGAAGGCTCGATGCTGGTCATGCTCAGCCACGGTCTCGTTTCGGGCGCGCTGTTCCTCTGCGTCGGCATCATCTACGACCGCCTGCACACCCGTGAGATCGCCCGTTACGGCGGCCTCGCCATCAACATGCCGCGTTACGCGCTGTTCTTTCTGCTCTTCACGATGGCCTCGATCGGCCTTCCGGGCACCAGCGGTTTCGTCGGCGAATTCCTGAGCCTTGGCGGTATCTACCAGGCATCGAGCTGGACGGCGCTGATCTGCACCACCGGTATCATCCTGGGCGCTGCCTACATGCTCTACCTCTATCGCCGTGTCGTCTTTGGCGACCAGAAGAATGCCGATGCCGCCGCCATGGTGGACCTCGACGCCCGCGAACTGATCATGGTCGGTGCGCTCGGTCTCGCGGTGCTGTGGATGGGCGTTTATCCTGAGAGCTTCATTGCTCCGATGCGCGCGGACATCGCCGCGCTCGACGCCCGGCTCGCTCGCGCAAAGCCGGAAGGAGACGCCAAGTTGGCCATGGGCAAGCAAAAGCCTGCGCACGAAGAAGCAGCTGCGCATGAGGGGGCACACTGATGGACTGGTCACAGTCGCTGCGCCTGATCGCGCCGGAAGAAACGCTTAGCATCGCAAGCCTGGTCTTGCTCCTTGTCGCCGCCTGGGGCGGTGACAAGGCCTCCAAGCTGATCTCCGTTCTCGCCGTGGCGGCGCTTGTCGCCGCCGGTGTCCTGGTCGCCCCCGCCCTGTGCGGTGGTGCCATGGGTACCGAGACTTTCGCCTTCTACGGTCAGTTCAAGGCTGACGCCTTTGCGTCCTTCGCCAAGGTCCTGATCTACATTTCGGCCGCCGTTTCACTGGTGGTCGCGCCGAAGTTCTTTGATCGCTTCAACGCGATGCGCGCCGAATATCCGGTGCTCGTTCTGCTGGCGACGATCGGCATGAGCATGATGGTTTCGGCAACGAACCTCATCACGCTCTACATCGGCCTCGAAATGAACTCGCTCGCCGCCTATGTGCTGGCAGCCTTCCTGCGTACCGATGGCCGTTCGGCCGAAGCGGGCCTCAAGTACTTCGTGCTCGGCGCGCTGGCCTCGGGCATCCTGCTTTACGGCATGAGCCTGACGTACGGCTTTGCCGGCACCACTTCGTTCGACGGTATCAGCGCCTCGATGGCGCACGGCCTTTCGAATGGCGCGCTGTTCGGCCTGGTCTTCGTCTTTGCCGGTCTTGCCTTCAAGATCAGTGCCGTGCCGTTCCACATGTGGACCCCCGACGTCTACGAAGGCGCACCGACCCCGGTGACCACGCTCTTCGCCACGGCCCCCAAGGTCGCGGCGATGGCACTCACCATGCGTGTCGCCATCGAGGCGTTCGGCGACCAGGCCCACGCCTGGCAGCAGATCATCGTCTTCGCGGCACTGGCCTCGATCATTGTCGGTGCTCTTGGTGCCATCCGCCAGTCGAACATCAAGCGACTGATGGCGTACTCCTCGATCAACAACGTCGGCTTCATGCTGGTCGGCCTTGCCGTCGCCACGCCTCAGGGTATCTCGGCCATGCTGTTCTACCTCGCGATCTACGTCGCGATGTCGGTCGGCGGCTTCGCGATGATCCTGATGCTCACCGACGAGAACGGCAACCAGGTCGAGGACCTGAGCAAGATGGCCGGTCTGTCGCGCACCCGTCCGGGTCTGGCGCTGGGCCTTGCCATGATCATGTTCAGCCTTGCCGGTATCCCGCCGATGTTCGGCTTCTGGGGCAAGTTCCTGGTCTTCAAGGCAGCCGTCGACGGCGGCATGATCGCGCTCGCGGCGCTGGGCTTCGCGGCCTCGGTGATCGGTGCGTTCTACTACCTCAAGGTCGTCAAGGTCATGTACTTCGACGAACCCGCTGACGTCGTGAAGGGCGAGAGCGATATCTGGCACAAGCTGATCCTGTTCGGCTCGTGCCTGGTCATCTCGCCGCTCGGCTTCTTCCTCACCAAGTGGCTGGGCCATCTGGCCGACACGGCCGCTGCGGCCCTCTTCACCGCCCTTTGATCGAGGTCGTTGAAGAGACGGCTTCGACCAATGCGGATCTCGTCCGGCGCCTCGGCGCCGGCGAGAGCATTGACGAAGGTTTCTGGCTGCGCGCGGTGCGACAGAGCGCCGGGCGCGGCCGCCGGGGCAAGGCATGGTCCTCCCCCGAGGGCAATCTATACGCCAGCACCGTAGTCGCGCTCCGCGCCGGTGATCCGCCCGTCCACACGCTGGCCTTTGTCGCGGCGATCGCCGTTCGTGATCTCATCGTCTCGCTTTTACCTGCCGGGACAACGATCCAGCTCAAATGGCCGAACGACGTTCTTGTCGAAGGCGCCAAGATCAGCGGCATCCTGCTCGAACGCCGCAGCGATGATGTGATCGTCGGGATCGGCATCAATGTCGTCTCCGCCCCCGAACTGGCGGACCGCGCGACCACTTCCATTCAGGCTGCCCAAGGGCGCGCTGCAGACGCTCACGGCGTGCTGGAAATCCTGGCAGATGCGTTTGCCGAGCGTCTTGTGCAGTGGCGCAGCGAAGGGCTATCTGCCACGCTCAATGCCTGGCAGCAGGGGGCCTATCCGCAGGGAACGGCGCTGAAAGTCATGCTGGACGGGGAAGGGGAGGTGACCGGCACCTTTGCGGGGCTTGACCCGGACGGTGCTCTGCGCTTGCGTCTCGCGGATGCGAGCCTACGTGTCATCCATGCGGGCGACGTCTCGCTGGTCTGAAGGAATTTCCATGCTGCTCGCGATCGATGCCGGCAATACCAATGTCGTTTTCGCGCTGTTCGAAGGGCGCACGCTGCGCGGCCGCTGGCGTATCGCCACCGATCCGCGCCGGACGGGCGACGAATATGCGGTCTGGCTGATGCAACTCCTCTCGATCCGTGGGGTAGACCCCAAGGGCGTCGAGACGATCATCATCTCGACCGTGGTGCCGCGCGCGCTGCACAATCTCGAGATTCTCTGCCGCCATTACTTTGACGTCGAACCGCTGATCGCGGGGCGCGGCAAGGCGGAATACGGTATCGACATCGATGTCGATCAGCCCAGTTCGCTGGGCGCCGACCGCGCCGTCAACGCCATCGCCGCGCATGAGCGCCATGGCGGTGACCTGATCGTGGTCGATTTCGGCACGGCAACGACATTCGACGTGGTGGACTATCACGGCGCCTACAAGGGCGGTATCATCGCGCCCGGCATCAACCTTTCGCTCGACGCACTGGTGGGCAATACCGCCAAGCTGCCGCGCATCGCGATTGCCGTGCCGGAAGGCAAGTCGGTGATCGGCCGCAATACCGAAGACCAGATGCTGATCGGGGTATTCTGGGGCTACGTGGCGATGATGGAAGGGCTGATCGCGCGCATGCGGGCCGAAATCGGCCGCCCCGCCAAAGTCATTGCAACGGGCGGCCTTGCCGTGCTGTTCGACAAGGCGACCGATATTTTTGACGCCGTCGACGCCGATCTGACGTTGGAAGGCCTTGTTATTCTCGCCGAAAGGGCTGCGAAGAAGTGATTCCGGGTAACGAACTGCTGTTTTGTGCGCTGGGTGGGTCCGGCGAGATTGGCATGAACGTCAATCTCTATGGCTGCCAGGGCAAGTGGCTGATGGTCGATCTAGGCATGACCTTCGGCATGAACGAATACCCGGGTGTCGATCTGGTGTTTGCCGACCTCGAATTCATCGAGGACGAGCGGGAGAACCTGCTCGGCATCGTGCTCACCCATGCCCATGAAGACCACATCGGCGCAGTGCCCTATTTCGCCGAGGAACTGGGCGTGCCGATCTATGCGACGCCCTTCACCGCGCGCCTTGTCGCGGCGAAGCTGGAAGAAGCGGGCATTCTGGGCGAGGTCGAGCTGATCGTGGTCGAAGACCTCGAACGGTTCGAACTGGGTCCCTTCGGTATCCGCTATGTTCCGCTGGCGCATTCGATTGCCGAAGGCAACGCGCTGCTCATCGACACGCCTTACGGCAAGATTTTCCACACCGGTGACTGGAAGCTCGACGACGAGCCGCAAGTCGGCACGCCGGCGACCTCGCAGGAACTGAGGGCCATCGGTGACGAGGGCGTGCTGGCACTGGTCTGCGATTCGACCAACGTGTTCAATTCCAAGGCGTCGGGCTCTGAAGGCGAAGTTTATCGCGGCCTGCTGGAGGAAGTGAAGAAGCATCGCGGCAGGCGTGTGCTGGTCACGACCTTTGCCTCTAACGTCGCGCGGCTGCAGACGCTGGGCGACGTTGCCCGCAAGACCAACCGCAAGCTATGTGTGGCCGGGCGCTCGCTCGACCGTATCATCGAAACGGCCAAGGCCAGCGGTTATCTCGCAAAGTTGCCCGAACTGGTCGATCTCGACACGGCGATGGACTTGCCGCGCGGTGAGGTGCTGATCGTGGCGACGGGCGGGCAGGGCGAACCGCGCGCGGCCTTGGCGCGGATCTCCGAGGGCAACCATCCGATCAAGCTGGAAGCGGGCGATGTCGTGCTGTTCTCCAGCCGCCAGATCCCGGGCAACGAGATCCCGATCGGCCGGATCCAGAACCGCCTGTCGGACGCGGGCATCGTCATCGTCACCGACCGTCAGAGCATGATCCACGTTTCCGGACATCCGGGGCGGCCGGAACTCGAAGCGCTTTATGGTTGGCTGCGGCCGGACATCCTCGTGCCCGTTCACGGCGAGGTGCGCCATATGCGCGAACAGGCCCGTCTGGGCCTTGCCAGCGGAATTCCCAAGGCGATCTTCCAGAAGAACGGTGACCTTGTTCGCCTGGCGCCGAGCCATCCCGGCAAGTTCGGGGAAGTGCGTTCCGGCCGTCTGGTGCTCGATGGTGACATCATCGCGCCCGCCGATGGCGATGCGATGGTGATGCGCCGCCGGATCTCCTTCAACGGCGTGGTTTCCGTCGCGGCGGATCGTAAGGGCCATGTGCAAGTGGCCGCCATCGGGCTTCCTCTCGACGAGGATTATCCCAAGTTTGTCGAGGAAGCACAGCGGGATGTGGCGGAGGCGCTGTCGCGCGCGAGGAAATCGGACCGCGACGTGCGTGTGGAAGCCGCGCGCCTCGCAGCGCGGCGGGCGGCGACCCGTTGGTCGGGCAAGAAGCCGCAAGTGCAGGTCCTGCTGCTGGAGGATTGAGCGATGGCCATGCAATGGACTTCGATGGTGGCGATCTACGGCCTGTTCTGGGTTCTCAGTGCGTTCCTCGTCATGCCATTTGGCCTTCGTACGCCTGACGAAGTGGACGGTTACCGGGTTGCGAAAGGCCATGCTACCAGCGCCCCGGTCAATTTCCGTCCGAAACGCATCGCCAAGCGCGCGACGGTTCTGGCGGTGGTCCTCTTCGGGCTCTATTACGCCAATTATGCCGAGCAGTGGATCACGGTGGACCAGCTCAATCTGCTGGGACGGCCGCCAGTCGAGGATCTGGGATACTGAATGAAAGAAAAAAGGGCCCCGGAAACGGGGCCCTTTTTCGTGAAAGTGTCAGCTGCGCAGGCGTTCGATGCCCTGTGCCAGCGCCACGTAGAGCTTGCCCATGTCGGAGGAGAGCAGGGTGACGCCCAGTGCATTGCCGTCGCGGGTGGAGAGCACTTGGCGCAGGATCGCCTCGAAATCGTGGATGTAGCGGCTGACATGTTCGCGGAAGGCTTCGTCGCGTTCGAACAGTTGCTGGATCGATTTGACTTCGCCGGCATCGAGCAGGGTGACGGCGCGGCGGGTGAAGATGCCGCGGTCACCGCGCAAATACGCGGCCCAGGCGGTGTCGGCGACGTCGGAAGACAGCGATGCGGCGATGTCGATCGAATTGGAATTGAGCGATTCGGTGATGAGAGCCACCCGGCGCGCAAAGTCGTTATCGACTTGTTCCGCTGCCCGCTCGCGTGCGTGCGTCACCCGGTTTTCCAGGTTGCCGACCAGTTCGTCGACCTTGGCTAGCTGATCGCGCAGTTGGATCGTTGCCTCGCGCGTGGCGCCGGAGGCGTGGGCGACGGCCTGATCGAGTTGCCCGGTCACTTCCGCGACGCGTTGACGCATCGCCTTGTCGATGGCGAGAGCGCTTTGCTCACCAAGATCGTTCGCGACCCTGGCGATCCGTTCCGCACTGTCGGTTTCGATCGTGCCGATGGCATCGGTGATTGCCGTTTCCAAGGCCGTGATCGAACGGCGCAGTTCGCCATCGGCCTTGCCTGCGGCCTCGCCGGTGGCGATTTCCAGCGCGGCGATAGCCTGCCGCAATTCGTCCAGCAGGACACCGTGGGCCTTGCCGCTGCGGCCAAGGTCGTTCTGTGCCAGGGACAGTTCGGCTGCGAGTGCGGTCAGGTGCTTGCCAGCACCCTCGATGTCTTGCGCCAGGGCGCTGCCGTTGGCCGTGGATGCCTGCAGGCCTTCGAGCACCGAGGCGACCCCCGTTTGCAGGCGGTTCAGGCGATCCTCCGACACGGCCAGTGCTTCGGGCAGGTCGTTGTGGGCATAGCGGGCGCTGCCCTGGATCAGTTCGAGCAGGCGAACGCTGGATTCGGTGAGCTTGTCGACGTCGCCATCGGTTGCGCTCAGCGTGGCACGGGCGGCCGTCAGACGCTCTGTCAGAGCGGAAAGACTTGCCGCCAGGCGGCCTTCGATGGCTTCGCTGCTCGTCGCCACGCCGGCGAGGCGCTCGGTGTAGCGGTCCAGTTCCGCGGTGATCGCGTTGGCGCGTTCCGAGACGGTGGCCGATTGCAGGCGGTGGCGCTCGAGCCGTTGGGAAATCTCGCCGTCCAGTTCGCCCAGCATGGCTTCAAGGCGGCTGATGGCGGCGCGTTCCTGCTCGACTTGCCGGTCGAGGCGCTGCGCGGATTCTGCGCTGAGCCGCTCGCTGCGCGCCGCAAGCGATGCGTCAAGCTTTTCGCTCTCCTTCGATACGGCTTCGAGCGCGCTGCGCAGGGCGCCGATGGTGGCTTCCTGGGTCTGGCCGATGCCGCGTGCGACTTCGCGTTGTTCGTCCTCGAGTTCTTCGAGCGCCTTGCGCCAGGCTTCGGCGGCACGGCCTTCGCCGTCACGCAGCGCGCGCGATACGACATCGCTTTCCTCGCGCAGGGCGACGAGGCGCGCGCGGAGCGAAGTCAGGCTTTCTTCCTCGTGGCGGTCAAGCTGGGCGCGGGTGTCGGAAATCTCGGCCTCAAGCGCATCGGCGCGCGTGCGGATGCCGGCAAGTGCTTCGACCTCGTGGCGCTCGAGTTCCGTGCGGAAGGCGAGGCCACGCTCGGCCAGGGTGCCGAAGCGCTCGTCCGCGAGCGTACCCATGCGTTCCGATTGCGTGGTGAATTCGTCGATGGCGGTGGCGATCGCCTCCCGCAGGCGCGAGACCTGTCGTTCGCTGGCGGAACCGAACTCGTTGAGGCGGTTGAAGCCGTTGATCATGTCCTCAAGCTGGACATGGGCGGCGCGGCCCGCGTTGCCGATGTTGTTGGTGACGTCCTTGGCGGAGCTGGCGATCACCGGCAACTGGCTGCGCAGCTTCTCCATGTTGTCGAGAGCCGAGACGCTGACGTCGCTGATCGTTTCGATGCGGCTCCCGTTATCGCGGATCAGGTCCTGCAGCTGACCGGCATTCTTGGAGAGCCGGTCGGCGGCGATGCGCCCCAGGGCTTCGAGGTCGCGGGACTGTGCCGCCACGAATTCGCGGGCCAGGCTGAGCTCGCGGTTCACCGCCGTGAGGCGCCGTTCGAGGTCGGCGGATTCGCGCGAGAGCGTTGCCGCGACATCGGCGAAACGGCGGCTTTCGCGGGCGCTGTGGCGCATGACCAGCAGCCAGACGAGGCCGATCAGAAGCAGCGGAACCGCCCAAGTGGTAAGGGCGGATGGCAAGGCGGAGAACGGCAGGAAACCGAAGGCAGGCCACTGGGACCAGATATAGACGCCGGTCCATGCCGCCGAAGCGAGCCCTGCGAGCACCGGGGCGAGCCAGTCCTTGCGCTGCCGGTAGGGGACGATGGCCCTGCTTTCCCGCGCCGAATGCCGGTCTTCCCTGGTGGGGGAGGAGGCCGGAGCGGGATCCGAGGGCGGCGTGTCCGCGCCTTCGGAGCTTTCGTTTTCCATGCGACCGTCTTCGCCGTGGTTCGCGTCGAACGCGATGATCCTGTTTTCCCCAGCCATGGGCGCAGGATAGCATGTGCGATGCGGCAATAAACCCCGGATTAATGCAGGCCAGCAGGTTTCCACGGTATTCCGACCACCTGCCGGGAAAACCCGCTCAAACACCTTCAATGGCTTAGCCAATCGGTGGAAAACCGAAAAGAGGCGGATGGGAGGCGCTCGTGGGTGAGGCGTGCACCATTGAACGAGACCTCTTCATCCCGGTGAAGGGCATCTATTTCGACGAGATTCGCGACGGCACGAAGTTGCACGAGTTCCGCGAGCGCAAGCCGAGCTGGGCCAAGAAGCTTGCGGGCAGGACCTATCGCCATGTCGTGATGCTGCGCGGCTACCCCAAGGGCGGCGGCGTGGAGGGCGTGACCCGGCTGACGCGGGTGTGGCGCGGCTACGACCTGCGCGCCATCCAGCATGAGCACTTCGGCTCCGATCCGGTCGACGTGTTCGCGATCGATGTTTCGGAGGCGGCGCATGTGTGATTGCGAAGTCGCCTCGGTCCATGTCGAGGAATGGAAGCGCGCCCGAAAGCCGCATCGCTGCGAGGAATGCAGCGGCGTTATCCCGGCAGGAACCCGCTACCAGCATATCCGTGCCGTCTGGGATCATCAGTGGGGCCAGGTCCGCACCTGCATCGAGTGCGTTCAGGTTCGGGACTGGAACATGCAGCAGCTCACCAGCTGGGACTGCGCTCCCTGCTACGGCCAACTTTTCGACGACATGCCGCGCGAGGAACTGCCGCCGCATGTGATCGCCATCCGAAACACCCACCGCGAGGCTCGCAATGCACGCGACTGGGGCCGGAGTATCGCGCCATGACCGGCTATGTCTTCCGCGAAGGCGAGCGCGAGAAGGGCTGCCGGGGCAGCATGGACGGTGAATGCAACGCCGCCGACTGCCCGCAGCTTCGTGACAACGAGCCTGCCGCGACCGGGCGCCACTGCCCCTTTGACCATTGGTGCTTCTATTGCGGCGAGGACACCTTGCCCCGCGCCGGCACATGCGAGGATTGCTGACCATGCTTGATCGCCTCCTCAACCTCTTCCGCCGCCTGTGGGCTTGGCTCAACGCCTGCCCCTATGACAACGAAGGCTGTGACCAGCCTAACCACCCCTGCGAGCAGTGCCAGGAGGACAGGGAATGGTGACGGGCAAGGCGCGGGTTATAATTCGTTCATTTGCCCAGGAAATGCGCAGAGCTTCGGCTGCCGTGCACCGCATCAGTGACGGATTTTAAGCTCATCCTCCAGGCTGCCGATGGCGGCCTTGACGATGCCAAGCGCACATACTGCGATCTCGCGATGCACCGGAATGAAATTCTCTAGATTGCGGTCGAGTTCATCGTCCAAGTAGATGGCAACCGCTCGCGCAATGCGCAGTGCTTCCGGCTCATCCTTGTCCATGCATGCTCCTGGAACTCGAGGCGTTTGGCGTTTGTGAGTGTGGATAATGCGACACGCCGCCCTACGGCTGAACTCGGCCAGAATGCCGAAATTCAGGCGGAAGCTGATCGCAGCGCGGCATGACTCCTACTCGCATGCCTGTGTCCGCGCTCTGCGAGGGCAGCGTCAATGTCGGCGATCTGGCTGCGTGTCGCGGCTATCGCGCAGGCGTTATCCAGTTTTGCTGTTTTGGGGAAGCGAAAGGCCATATCTCCAGATTCAAGCAAGTGAAGGCGATGTAACGCCATGCGCCTCATCTTGATCAAATCATCAACAGTCATCGGCATCAACAGCTCCATTGTAATGGACGATAGGCCGGCGCGTTTGCGTTAAGGGGAGCTCATTCGCCGGCCTACCGTGACGGTGAATGCTTGCGCTTTCACCGTTTCTTGCGGAACGATCGGATGACTTTCAGATCCGACCGCGCGACCGTCGAGGGTGTATTGATTGTATGTGCTTTTACTACGTTTGTATGATTCGTAAAAGTCAGATTCTTTCGTATTGCAATATCATAACGGGCATTGTTATTTATTGATTCTTCCCGGTTTCGCATGCGATATGGGTGCGGTGCAGAATAGCCGGTCGATGATATTAACCTATGGAGGTGATGTTATGGCTATTCTTCCTCAAACGATCCGATGCATGCTGAATCGCCATCTTCCGGCGCGCCGTAAGGCGGAGTGGAATGGCACGCATTTCCATGGATCTTGCAAGAGGTGCGGTGCTCCGATCAGGCGGGAAGCCCCGTCGAAATGGCGAAAGTTCTGGGATGCGTAACTGCCGAGCTTGATTGGGCGGGCGGCATTATCTGTGGTCAGGCCGGATTTGAGCGCTTGAACCACGGTTCCGGAGTGCGATCGACCGCCAGCGGTCCGTCCCATGTCCGCAGCAGCGAGAACGCCTCATCGGGTGCCCCATCGGTCCAGCACGTCCAATTGTCCGCGCTGAGGATGGTCGGCATGCGGTCGTGGACGTCCGACATTTGCTCGCTGCCCGGCACCATCACCATCGAGTAGACCTCGCCCCACTCACCCGACGGCCGCCAGATGCCGGCGACAGCGAACAGCTCCCGTCCCGGTAGTGAGTACCAGGTGCGGGTCATGTGCCTGTCCGGCCCCTCGGCCTCGGCCCAGGCGGTGACGGGGATCAGGCAGCGGCGATCGCGGAAGCTGTCCCGCCACATCGGATTGCCGCGCAGCTTGTCGTCCCTGGCGTTGTTCGTCGCAGTGGGCTTCAGGGGCTTGCCGGTCCTCTTGCTGACCGCGTGCCGGGGGAAGCCCCATGTCATCGTGCGCACGGCGCCCTGGGCAACAACGAGCCCGGTGTATTTGGGGTAGACCTTGGCGGCGAAGTTCGCGCCAGCCGAGGGCACCGCCGAGAGCAGCTTGGCGACCGCGTCGGCCGGCGCCGTCATCCGGTAGAGGTTGCACATGCCGGCATGATGGCTCTGCGGCGGACGGAGTCAATCAGACTCGATCTCAACGATTGTTCGCTATATGTTCTAATCATGGGATGATGATTCGGTGTGGCGATGCGATGGTCAAACGATGGCCTGATGGCGCCGACGTGCATCTTCGAAGCCGCCACGCTGCACAAGTCGGTGCTGGTGGTCTGCCGGTGCGGGCACAGTTCGCGGTTCGAAGCGCACTGCCTCTGGTGGCACTTTGAGCGGCGGCGCTGGAGCGATCAGTTCGGCCCGGCGCGCGAGCGCTTCTGGTGCCGGGTGTGCCGTTCTCCGAAGGGCGTGAAGGTGAGGCCGGTGAAGTTGGAGCCGGTGCCATGGGCGGAGGGCGACTTCGAGCTGCCATGGCCCGATGAGTGGACGTGGAAGGCGGCAGTCAGGCGAGTGAGATGATGGAGACGACGATGGATAGCGACAAGGCCCGGGTGCTGGCCGATCTGCGCCGCGAGTGCGGCCGGATCTGCGACGGCAAGGGCGATTGGCAGGACATGACCCAGTTCAAGGACTACCGGGCCTATGCGGCCGCGCCGCAGGACACCCGGCTGCGGGATATGGGAAGGGTTGAGAGCCCGGCCGAGCGGGGCCCGTTCGGTCGATGGCTTGTGCGCCAGCCGGGCACCGGCCTACTCGGCCGCCTGGTCAAAGCGGCCAAAGCGGATCCGCAGTTCCCGCTTGAGGGCGCCCCCGAGGCAGTGCGGGCGCGGCTGCGCGAGTGCGGTGCTGACGGCGACATGTTCGCCGCGTTGGACGAGGCCGAACTCGATTGGGTCGCAATTTAGGCCGCAAATTGAAAAGGGCGCTGCCGTCAGGTGACAACAGCGCCCTCTGGCTAAAACCCATTCGGAGACGTCAGCCGGTTACAGAGATAACACGATTCGCGCGCGAAAACCGCCAAAGAGCGATCTATCGTGGGATACTTACGGCAAATGCAAAGGCCGCCCACGAGGGGCGGCCTGAAAAGGTGATCCTCGGTCGGGGGGGGACCGAGGCCATAGGATCGCCTGCTTCTGTGGCAGTTGCCCACGAAACTACCAATTTGGAAAATAGTTGCCTAGGCAAGCCCATATCTCAATTTCCGGAAGCTTCGCGCGCCTCCACGCTCCGCAGGTGCCGTGCCGCGCAATCCCCATACATCGCGATCATCGTGTTTTCCCAGGCTGCGCGCTCGGGATCAGTGAGCGGCGCCGGCGGCTTCGGAAGCGGCGGGCACGCCTGCCGCAGGTTGGCCTGCAGCTCGGGCGTTGGCGGCGTCGACTGCGTTGTCGAGCACGCTGCGAGCAGCATCAGGCACGGCGCAGTCAGCAGGCACAGGGCGATCCTTGTAGATCTCGCGGAGCGTGCTTTCGCGCACGGAGGATTGAGCGGCTGCAATGGGCTTCTCCTGTTCGTAGGCGGTAGCGGCGCGGTCGACCGTGGCGCGGGCCGCGTCCAGCTGCTTGGCGGCCGTCTCCACGGCGGCCAGCGCCTTGCTGTCGTGGCGCCAGTCGTTGACGGTCCAACCGCCCCACGCGCCGAGCAGCGCCGCGGCGCCGGCACCGGTGAGGCACCAGCCGATCGGGATCGGGTTCATCTCACAGCCCCTTGAGGCAGACCGCGCGCTCGGCGCGGCGGCGATTGTCGAGGCCCTTGACCACCCGCCCGCCGGCACGGTTCCACATCAGGAAGGCGTCGCAGGCGCCGCGCCAGTCGCGCGCGGAGAAGCGCCGGGCGACCGTGGACTTCGCATAGTTGGCCGCGCCGATGTTGTAGGCGAGCGAACTGGCGGCGATGACCTGGTTGTCATGGCCGGCCAGTTCGGGGTTTCGCTGCAGGACCGGCCCGGCATAGTCAGCCAGCCGGGTGGCGAGCATGTCCGAGCATTCCTTGTCGGTATAGCGTCGCATGGGCGCCTGCGTCTCGCCGTAGCAGACCGTCCAGACGCCCACGATGTCGCGGTACGGGTCGTTGCTCTTGCCCTCCCACGCACCGACCAGCGCGACCAGCGCCGCCGCGGCGCCGGTGCCGATCAGCGCAGCGAGGGGCTTGCGGGCGGAATTCTTGTCACTGGCTGCCACTGCGCTTCTCCTCAAGCTTGGGCTGGACAAAGAGCCGCGCGACCAGCCCACCGACGAGCAGCGCGATCGAGATGCCCTGGGCGTAGGGAATGGCGTGGCGCAGGTCGGCCGGCATGGAGTTCCAGGCGTCGGTCGCGACCTGGCAGCCGGTCAGCAGGAGCAGGCCAAGGCCATTGAGGCGTACCGACCAGAAGCGGAAGAACAGGCGCCAGTCGGCGATCAGCCGGGAGCGGATAGCTGCGATGATCTTGGTCACTGGCCAAGTCCTTTCATGGCAACGGCAGCCGCGCCGCCGGCGACGATCGCAGGCGGGAGCCACGGCAATGCCTTGATGATGATGGAGCCGAGCCCCATCGCGCCGCGACGCTGCTGCTCGGCGGCCTCGAGCGTAGCGACGCGATCCTTCAGGGCCTGCAGTTCGGCCGGCAGGTGGGCCATCTGATGGAGGGAGGCAGTCAGTGCGTCGATCTTGCCCGCGAGCGTTGCAACATGATCCACGACTTGACGTACTTCCCCCCGGATTTCGCCCAGCATCAGCGCCATTGAGTTGTCGGCTTCAGACATGTTCAGGCCTCGCACGCGATGGCGACGGCCAGCGCCTCGGCGATCTGCTCGCGGCCAACGCCAGACGTGATCGTGGTCGGAACAGGAGAATGGATGATGTCGGTATTGGTGGCGCCCACGGTGCCGATCTGCGTCCCTGATGCAGTGTCAGTCGTGGTCGGTGTGTTGAAGTCGCTGATGCTGTGCATCGCGTGCGTCGGGACGAACTTGATATTGTTGTCCCCTGCCACGCGCTTTGCCTCGATGGCGTCCCTGATGGCCCGCAGGATCGGCGCACCCTTGGCAATCCACTCAGCGTTGCTGGCATAGCTGTCGGGCATGGTCGTGCCCCAGCACAGGATTTTCGCGCTGGGCATCGCACGCCGGATTTCCGCCAGCATAGCCGGATAGAGGGTAGTGACATCGCTCAGGGCTGTTGCGGCGTTCTGTTCAAGCTGATCGTTCTTGGACAGGTTGAGGACAACGATATCAGGCGTGGCCAGCGAAAAGCGCGAGAGATAGTAAGCGAGATCGAACTTGTAGTCGGTCCCGCCATAGGTGATCGTCGGGGCGGCGCTGCTGCTGGATGCCGCGATCTGCATGAATGGATTGGCAGCCAGCTTGGCCGCATTGGAAAGCGCGAGATATGCGGCCTCGCCTCCCGCAGCGACGACGCTGGTCACGTCGGCATCCTGTCGGGTCAGGAAGAAATCGGTAAGCGCCCAGCCTTCTCGCCCTTCACCAAGAGGGCCAGTCCCGGCCGCATTACCCGCACCGTTGCCATTCATCGTCCCGACAAACACAGGAGCAAAGCCCATCGCGGTCAGGTAGAGGTTGATGAAATACGCCATCTGCCGATTGGTCAGACTGTCGCCAATCATCAGGATTTTAGGAGCGGGAGAGCCTGAAACCGGGACCGTCTTCTTGTTGACCGTCAAGACCTTCTGGAACATGCGGTCGCGGCGGTTTCGGGGGTACATCCGCAGGTATGCGGCGCTGCCTACGCGCGCATGGTCAATCACCATAGGTTGACCCTGCGAGGGCCCGATCTGCAATGGCTGTATAGGCGCGCCCTGCCTGCTCTCAAGGAACCAGTCAGCGACGTTGTCGGTACGATCACCGAGCATCTGGCGCGGATAGATTATCGTATTGCGGTCGGACACCACGAACAGATCCTTGCCGATGATCGGCAGGAGGTCCGCATCGACGAGGGCACTTGGGTAGTCGTCGCGCATGATCCAGCGCGCCCGGGCGCCAGAATGGTGGAACTGGAACCCGGTGACGATCGGCGTCGTGCCAGCCGTTACCGTGGTGCCCATGTAGAGGTAAAGCGCGCCCTCGACGTCCGGGAAGTCAAAGATGCCTGAGTAGACCGCGACGTTATCGCTGATCTTCTTCTCCAGCGTCAGATTGAACGTCGTGATCGGACTGGTTGCGGTTGCTGACCAGAGATAGGCGCGGGGGATGCCGAAGGAGCCGGCGACATCGGTGTAGATATATTCGCGGATAAAGATCGAACCGCCACGCCTGGCGTCCGGAAGATCCATGCCCACGAAGATATCGCCCGCCCCCGTCAGCCGCGTGAAACCGCGCGTAAAGCCAAGGGCAGTGAGGTTGGCATCGGTGATCGTCGTGGCAGCAATGTTGGTCGGTGCGAAATTGCGCGGCATCGCGTCGATCGAGGCTTTGCCGAACGGGCACTGATTGGCCACGGCCCCGCCAGGGACATTACCAGCCATCGAATGCGGTGAACTCACCTTGCGGTTGGAGATCGTCGCTATGGTGGACCGGTTAAACCCGGACTGGCTTCCGGCAGCGCCGTCATAGGCGCGCTTCACGAATCCGGTCGATGCGAACCCATCATTGAAGATATGGGCAACGTGGCCAGAGTCGGCACCGTCGATCTCGAAATAGCGCTCGCCGTTTGCCGCCGGGTTGCGCAGCGTCCAGCTTGCGGCGCCACTACCCCGGACATAGAAAGACGGCACCAGCAGCTTGCCACCGGCTTCAAGGATCAGGTCTTCCGTGAACACGATGTCTGACCGGCCGGGCATATCGTCGATTTCTCGGAAGGGCATGCGGCCAGAGAGTGCCTTCCCGCGCACATCGAAAAGCTTGATGATCTCGCCATTTCGTTCCGGATGCAGGTCGAGGGCGGATGCGTAGCTTTCAATCTTGTAGGTCTGATCGACCGTATCGAAGTAGACATAGGCCACGTTCGCCGAGGGCAGCTGGATCTTGCAGTATGCGCCGCCGGAGATCTCGGTCGCTGCCGAATTGGCAACCGTGATGTTGTACTGCGTGCCGTTCGACCGTTTGAAATACAGCGTGCGCGGGAGATAGAGCGCGTTCACGCCTCCGCCCAGGACGTTGGTGAAGTCACGCAAGGCCTCGCTGTATGTCGCATCGAACGTCATGACGCTCAGGTCGAGCATCTGCTTGACGTTGATCGAGCCATAGGTGACCGCAGCCGCGCCGTTCGTGCCGGTGAATTGAGCGGCTATCGCTTCAGTCTGCTCTTTATACCCCTCAGCTTCATCAACCAGTGGCTGCACGACCGAAGCAACCCCGGCATAGAAGCCCTGCGCCAGTCGCGCCGCGCCGCTGACGTACTCGTACACCCCGTTTGCCGGGTCGGTATCTGATCCGTTGTTGTTGTTGACGTAGACCAGCTTGGACTGGTTCTCGGCAGTCGCGTAGAAGGCGTCGCGCGCAGCGGTGGTAGCGACGATCTGGATGCCCGCAGCAATGCCGTTGACAAGCTGATCGATCAGGTTGCCAATGGGGCGGATCTCCGCCTTGTCGGGGTCGTTCTCACCAGTTGCGGGGATGCCGTCGGTGACGAAGTCTCGCCAGGCGGCTTTGAAGGCGTCGCCGATCGTACCCATCAGGTATAGCTCCCGGTCATGTCTTCGACGAAGCGGATGGGCTGGCCTTCAGCGAAACCCATGTTGCGAGGCGCGCGCATTTCCCCGTCGATCCGCATGACACAGCGAGGAGAGGCAAAATCGAGAGGGGTGCCAGCGACCGTCGCCTCGCGCAGGGGCGGGCGGATGGAGATCGTTGCCGTCGTTTCGGTCTGGGCAAGGATCTCTGCAACCTTGTAGCAGCGGTGGCGCCAGTTCTCGTGGTCAATGCTGAACCAGCCCAGTGGGTTGCCATTTAGGGCCACGATGTCGATCTGGATCACGGTCGCCCGCAGCGCCGCGTCAGCCGCTAGGGTCACGTCGGTGCCGGGCGTCTGGTAAAGCGTTTCGTCGGAGAAGGGTGTGCCGTCGCTGTGCGGGGTTCCGGCGTAGCTGAAAGCAGGCTGGTGAACCGCGTCGCAGAGCGGAATGATCATCGCGCGAAGGCCGCCGTCCATGAACGCGTCAATCGCATCCCATGCGATGGCGATCTCGGGATCATCCAGGTCGAAGTCTTCGAACTCTGCCGCGATCCTGCCGCCGCCGTCCGTCCCGATGAGCGTCTCGTTGCCGCTCAGGGCGGTGCCGCCACTGATGGTCCGACGCTCGATGTAAGCTTCGGTGCCATTGGGCGCGAACAAACAGGTGGGGAAAACCTTCATGGGCGCGAGCATGGATCACGTGCGGCGTCCGGCTTACCGCCGTTAGGTCACGGTCACCTCTATCGGGCCGGTGCGTGCGGATGCCGTATCGCTGGCGTTGAAGGCGATCGACCAGAGGTAATATGTTCCTGCGGAGAGCGCCTCGTCGAACGTCTCTGCGACGCCTGCACCGCCGGTGTAGTCGGCCCCGATCTGTGATGCGCCGCCGAAGGCTGGCGATGTCCCGATCCAGAGCTCGGAGTGGCCGAAGTTCGATGACGTGCTGTTCGACCACCCGCCGGTCGCGTGGCCGACGTCACCGGTGGCGGTAAACGCCGTGTTCGGCGCCGGTGCGAGATTTGCAGTGCTGGTGCTCACGGTGGACGAAGCGGACCAGGTCGACACGCGGCCGTCACCGATCGAATAAGCCACCGCGACGTCCACGGCGATGTCGACAGGCACAACGCTGGTCACCAGTAGCGCTTCTGTTCCGGGTTCAATATCGGTGTACTCCTGCTCGTTCCAGGAGGCATCGGTGGTGGAGCGCCAGCGGGTAAACCAGGTGATATCGTCGCGGTCGTAGCCTTCGGCGATGATGCGCACGCGGGCGCCGGTGCCGGATGCGTCAAGTTCGGCAGTGGCCGAGGTGATGACAGGCGTTCCGAGGGATTGGGGAGCGACGCGATTTCCCACGGGGGCGGGCTCGCCTTCTTCGGTTGCGGGGTTCCATTCGTCGACGTTCGGGTCGGCCTTGATCCAGTCGAACGTTACGCCGCCTGTGGAGAGGTTGCGGCGCAGGCGGACGATTTCAGCGGTGCCCGAGAAGAAGACTGCGCCGGCCTCTTCGATGTGCAGTGGGATGAAGCGCTTGCCCCGAATCTTGCGGCCGCGCGAGTTCGTTGTGATCGAGCCCCGGTTGGCAGCCATCGTCTTCGCCATCAGGCGCTTTGCGAGCCGGCGCGCCTGCGCATGGCTGGGCACCGAGTTTTCCAGCGTCGTGCTCTTGGTTTCGCCGGCCGCGCTGATCGCATCGAGATCCTGCCAGGCGGAAGCGTCGACGGTGGTGTAGCCGTGGTTCGCCGAAAGGTAAGAGATCGCGACCTCGTTGAACTGGTCCTCATCGACGACGCCATAGTCCCAAGAGTAGGACACGATCTCATCGGGACCAATCAGGTCGTCAGGATCGGGGGCGACGTATCGGCCCGACCAGGCCACCAGAGCACCGTCAGCGCGAGGGGCGACGAAGCCATCCCAGCATGCCAGCAGGTTGCCGATCGTCACCTTGTGGGCGTCGGTGTGCTTGTGGGCGAGGGCGACGCGATAGCGAGCCTCGGTGCCGCCGCCTTCCCACTGCATGTACGTGCCCTCGGGATAGTCGTCGGCGAACCCGTTGACGAAGGTCACCGAGTTACCGGAGATCGATTGGACCGTGTTGGTTTCCGAGGTTGAGATCGTGACCACCTTGCCAGCGGCCAGGCCGCGCACGTTCTCCAGCGTGACTGTGTGATCGCCGTCATCGGCATCGGCCATCGTGATCGACGAGCCGTAGAAAAGCGGCATGGCGGCGTCGCAGTCATCGGCCGCAGCGGTCCACGAATCGACCGTCGGCAGGAAGTGCGTGGACCAGTCCTTGTAGGCCCGGGTCATGTAGTAGTGGGCAGTGCAGAGGGCAGCGTTATCGCTGAACGCCCAGGTGCTGGGATCGTCAGGGTCCTGCGCCGGATCGCGCCAATCGAAAACCCGTTGGGCCTCAACCACAAGCGAGAGCACGTTGGAATCCGGCCCGCCTGACGGGTAGACGTCGTTGAAGTGCTTCGACTTCACCGGCTTCGAGATCATGCAGCCGGTGACAACGCCGTCGCCGCGGTGGTTGGTTGACCAAACCTCGGGGATGCGGGCGATCAGCTCGGAGAATGCCGTTTCCGTAGCCAAGCCGAGGCGGGTTCCGATCCTGATGGTGTCGCCATCGCCGAACTCGCCGTTCTTCTTCTGGACGTAGCCGCTGCCGTTGAGCGTGACCCGCACGTCGCGGAGGTAACGCCGCAGGATCGCATTGACCCGGCCGTCATGGAATGCCCAGGCGTCGCAGGCATAGCCGTCCTCGTTGGTGTCGTAGAGGATGTACGCCCCATAGAGCCGAACGGTGCCGTAGGCGGACACGCGCGGGGGCAGGGCGGTCTTAATTGCCCGCTCTTGCTGTTCTGGCTTCGGGCCCTTGGGCTTGAACAGGGTGGCAAGCGCCAGCGCCGCGGCGGCGGCGACGGGCTGGCCGCCGGGAATGAACGCGGCCACGACCGCCACGACCTGCAGCACCATGCGGCCCAGGTTCCGGTCTATGATACTGAGCGGGGAGACGATCGCGCGAGCAACTGCGCCCATCAGACCCTCCAGACCTTGAGAGGTTCGCCGATCCCGAACGTGGTTCCAGTGCGATGGACCGAAGCCCAGCGCTTTCCAGTCCAGATGCCGCAGGTTTGGTCCTCGCCGTCGTCGGTGGGGACGGACAGGATGGCGATGTCGCCAAAAGCCGGCGTTTCGACCTCCTCCAGCCCGATCGCTTCCAGCCCGGCGGCCCAGAGGGCCAGCAGCCCGCCGCCGCGCCCGATGACAACTTTGGCCTCGCGCTCGCCATCATATTGGATGCCGGTCGCCTCCATAGGCGAGGCGTAGCCAAGCATGCAGAGGTAGCGGTCCAGCCACCGGCTGCAGTCGTGCTGGCGGTAGTCCCATGCGGGTTGAGCGGAACGAAGGAAGTCGCCGAGCATTAGCGGGGTCCGAAGGTGCGGGACGTGCCCTGGTTGATGCCGGAAACATTGCTGAAGATCGCATCGTCAGGTGACCGGCGTCGCTGGTCCTGATCGGTGAAATAGGCCATCGGCGCGCGGTTGCGGTTCGTGTCCTCGGTCCCGATCGAAAGTGTGATCGTGCGGGTTCGGCCGTCGTCGCCGTCCTGGCTTGCAACCGTGATCTTGTCGGCGCGGAAGACGGCCTCGTATTCGACCTCCACGAGTTGCCAGTCTGTATCGAAGCGAATCGTGACGAAGTGGACGCGGGCGTTCGTGACGCTGGCGGCTTCTTCGAGCGCCATTTGGATCATCGGCGTGGACGCGCCTGAGAGTTGGATCTCTATCCGCTCGGCGGTGTAGTTGATCCCCTGATCGAAGTCGGGGGCATTCAGGAGTTCGCCTGCGCCGATGTAGCGTGCAGGCTCGGCCTCCACGATGTCGGCCGGAACGTCCAAGTCGCCGTGCCCGCTCCACATGCGGAACGGATCATCCGTTTCAATGCGCAGGGCGAAACTCTCGCGAAGCTGCATGTCAGTTCTTCAGCTGATTGAACTTGTTGATGGTGCCGGGCGCGGACTGCTGGCCGGCAGCGTAAGATGCGCCGGCCGCGTTTTTGGAATGCCTGCTCGCGATCGGCGTGGCGACCTTGGCCGCGCGCCCGTCAACGCGCGCGTCAAAGTATTCGCTGGCCTCGACCTTCACGATCACCGGCTGCTGCACGGCGCGCCCGGCGACGCCTGCGGCAGTAACGCCGGACATGGAAGCCGCCGCGCGGGCGTTGAGCATGTTGTTCGGGACGATCTTGCCGGACGATGGGGCCGTGAACAGTTCGGGTCCGCGCTCGCCGACCAAGTATGTTCGGCCGCCGGATACAGGTCCGCCATTCGCCCGGGCTCCGGAAATGCCGAGGAAGTTGCCTATGCTCGTGAGGAGGCTGCCGCCGCTACCGGCACCGCCGTTCCCGCCGGGGATGAGGCTCATAATCGCCTGCTTCGCTGCCAGCCTCACGAGATCGCTGATGATGCCGTTGATCACATCACCTGCGATTCCTCCAAGCTTCACGTATTCGGCGGATGCCCTACCAAGTCCGTCGGTGAGGCGGTCAATCGCATTGACCTGCACATTCTCGATCGCATCGCCCATGTTTTCTGCGGTTTCGGAGGTCTGACGGCGAAGGCGGGCGAGAGGGCTTTCGTGGTCCTGTTGGGTCGTGGTGCGGCGCGCGGCTTGCGACCTGGCGAGGTCAGCCCTGGCCTTTTCCGCATCGACGATTTCGCCCGCCAGGATCTGCGCCTCGAGGTGGGATTTTTCCTGCGCTTCAAGGCTATCGAGAATGCGAAGGTTCGCGTCGAGGCTGGCCTGTCGCGTGGTCGCAAGGCTGGCGTCGGCGCGCAGGGCGTCCTCGGCGTATTGCGCCTGGTTCTCGGCGGCCTGCTTTTGGCGCTCCTGCGCTTCCCGTAATGCTTCTGCGCCGACGGCCTGCCTCTGCGCCTCTGCAATGCGCTCGTTCTGCTGGAGAAGCTGTTCGCGCTGGGCTTCGGTCAGGTCTTTGTCGGCAGCGATCTGCCGGGCGTTGCGCTGGCGTTCGTACTCGATCTGGTCGGCTTGAAGCGCGCGGCGGGCCTCGGCGGTGCCGAGAGCATCGGCCTGGGCCTGTTTGATGGCTTGCTCGCCCTGGGCGAGGTCATCGGCAAAGCGGCGCGCGAGCTCGTCGGGATCAGGACCGGTACGACCTTTCGGGCGATCTTTCTTGCTACCACCGGCAGCCGATGCTGTTGCCGTAGGGGTGACTTTGAAGGCCGCCAGAGGCGTGCCAACAATCCGATCATATTCGCGACGCGCGTCTTGCACATTGCGGACCTGGTCTTCGTAAACCTTGCGTTCGCCCGCAGCGGCCTTTTCTGCATTGGCAAGGGCTTGGGCAGGATCGTTCAGAACACCCTTGCTGAGACCGCGCTCTGCGAACGGCCGGTTGGCTGGATTGTCCAGTGCATCCTGCTTTCGCTGCTGATACGCCGCTCTGGTTTGATTGGTCAGTCTACGGGCCTGATCGAGCGTGGCGCGGGCCTGCTCGACGTTTGCCGCCTTGGCTTGCGCAGCAACCCTTGCCCATGCATCAGCGAGCAGGTGAGCTTCACCCGTTAGGTTTGCAGTAGCGGTCAAAGCGGCACGCTGCTTATCGGTCAGATTGTTGGTTTCGGCAGCGGCTTGCGCCTGATTGGCTCGGAGGCCAGCAAACTGAGCCGATTGTTGCTCGACAGCGGATGCTAGTTTTGCACTAGCAGCTTCCGCGTCGGCGCTGGAATTGGCTAGGTAGCCGATGCCCAGCGTCAATGCGGTGACGGCAAGACCAACGGGACCGCCAAACGCTGCAAGGAGCGATCGGCCTGCGGCTGCACCAGCAAACGAGAGCGCCTCCATTGTGGTGGCAGCACCTGCGGCACGGGCTTGAAGCGCAAAGATGGCCGCAGAGGCAACGCCGGTGGCGGCAGCCCCTCCCACTATTCCCGCCACAAAGCGCCCCAGCATGATCGCGCTGAGGACAGCGATGGCCTCGGTGACGGTATCGAGATTTTCTGCCAGCAGATTGAGCGCTCCAGTGATCGCGGTTGTTGCGCCATTGGCGCTGTCTGCCTCGCCTACGAACTTCGTGATCGCGTTGGTGAGATTGGTGAACGCGCCACTGATGGTGAGGGTGGTGCTGGCCGCCTGCTTTTCCAGATCGGACATCGCGCGGATGATCGCGCGGAATAGCTCGACGTTGGAAACGCCCGGCCCCTTGGTGTCCTTGATTTTCTGCGTCAGGCCAGCAAGCGAGCCACCGGTGCCATCGATGTACTGCGACGCCTGGCGCAGGAGGGGCTGCATCGTGTCGAGAAGGCTGTTGAACTCTTCTGCCTGGACGCGCGGGCTGCCGAGCGCCTGGCCGAGTTGGAGCAGCGCGCCGGAAGCCTCATTGGTGCTGGTGCCGCTGATGCGCAGCGATGCGGATACTGCCCGCGTCAGGTCGACGAGATCGCTGGTACTGGCGCCGAGTTCCTTTTGGTTCTGCGCGGCGCGGCTGTAGAGCGTGCCCACGGCCTCAAGCTCGACGCCATTGCGCTGCGCGACCTGAAATAGCCGTTCCTGCGTGCTGGCAAGATTGCCACCCTCAAGACCCGCGACCTTCAGTTGGTTGGTGAAGCGCGTGTAGCTGTCGGCCATGCTGGCGACTTCACGTGCGGAGAACCCTGCCGCGAGGCCTGCTGCCATCGACTTAAACGATGTGGAAATGGCGCCAGTCGATTGCCTGATCTGGTTCTCCAGTCGGACGACTGACTTGCCCTGGCTGTCGAGCTGGTTGTTGACCCTTCGGGTTACGTTCTCGACGTCGACACGGTATTTCGCGACATCGGCGCGAAGTTGGAGAATTACGGGGTCGATTTCGGCCATTGCGGCAGGCTATCGGGCTCACCTATTGGGAATTACCGCCCTGGGAGAATGGAATGCTGCAAATTATTGGCTGGCTCGGGTGCCTTTACTTGATTGTCAAGGCCCTGGAGATGGCCGCCAACCCGGCCTATCGTGACGATAGCGGAGTACTTAAAGGATACGCTGTCGCGGCATGCCTTTTGGCATGGATGGGAGCTATTGGTTTCGCTCTATGGCTGGCGGCGCAAGGTGCGAGCTTTCTTGGGCAATCTCCGGCTATGCCAAGCACGGATGAGTTGAGTGCATCAGTTACGCAGCAGTGCATCGAACTCGCAAAAACACCGGAAGCCGCAGCTGATTGCGTTAAATAATCGGCGCGCTGGCATGCTGAGTTATTTTTGATGCTGGCGACCACGAATGGCCGCCTGGAAGAGCGTGATGTGTGATCAGTCCGCAGGCTTTTCGGTTGCAGCCAGTGGGGATGGCTTAGCTTCAACAGGCTGAGGTACCTGAATGATGATAGGCGGCTTCGGCTCAGGCTCAATCGTCGATGGCCTGAACGGGGGCGCCGGGGTGCCTGCCTTGGCAATCTGGAAGGTGAACGGGTACTTCTGGCCGTTCCAGTCCACGATCATGGTGACCTGCGCCGGCAGCTTGGGCAACTTCACCTTGTTGAAGACGATCTTCCCCGCGTAGCTTTCATGAGGGTTCACGGTGCTCATTTGGATGATCTGGTCGCCCAGGTCATCCAAAGTTTGGTCTAACTGCCGCTGGATCGATACGATTCCGTAGGCGGTTCCACCTGCAATTGCCGCTGCCTGTATCTGACCGGCTGTACTCGGGGCGCTATAAGTGTAGCGATAGGCTCCGTGTGGTGTGTAAAGGGTGCTTCGATAGTGGTCGCGTTGTGACGCCGCCGCGGCGGCGGTAAGACCGCCAGCAAGCGCGAGACCAACGGTTGCCCAGGTCGCGCGATTCTTTGCTTTGCGCTCCAATTCGTCAACGGACAGCGCGGCGACGGTTACGCTTTCGGATGTGAGCGAGAAACTGCTGACATCCACATTGGCGCTCTGGCTCGCGTCGTTATAGACCGCCACATTGAACGCTAGGCTACCGTGATCCATTGGCGCGGGCCTGACCTGCACTGAGCCGGATTCTGAGAAGATGTCGACGGTTGCGGAGCCGTGGTCATATCGGATGTGTTCGTCAGCCTGCTGGATCGGCTGAATAACAATCTTCGGTGCAGCAATTGCCTGCGTACTGATCGCCAATGCGACCAGCGGCGCAACGATGCGCGTGGCTCGGTTCATATTACCCCCGTTTCGGATGATTCGCCCAAATCGACGGTTACGTGGAAACGCTTTATTCGCCGTGATCGAAATCACGCTGGACCACGATCCTATGCAGCCCGGTGGGCATCCACGAACCGCCGCAGCCTTTCGGGATCAGCAACTGCGCGGCCTTCTGCTCCCGGCGCCGCATGCGCCTCGTTATGAGCCTCCAGCGCCTCGAAGTATCCTGAGAGGGACAGTCGCTCCCAATTGAGGTGCATCCCGCCGCAGTTGGCGATCAGTTGTCCTTTTCGGAGAGGTTGGGGGCCAGCGGCTCCTCCCCCGCGCCGCCCTCTTTTTTTAGGTCAATGCCGACGATCGCCGCATGGAGGATAGTCCAGGCGATGTGGAGGCCTTCGACCAGCGGGCGCGCCGGGAAGGTGTAGGTATCGACGAGGTTGCGGGCGCCGTTGGGGCCCACCTCGATCTCCACCCCATCGACGAGGCCCGAATTGCCGCCAATCAGTCCGAGGCGGATCGTCTCGCGGATCTCGGTGACCATCGCGGTACCGCCGCCCATGTAGACAGGATCATCGCCGACCGTGCCGAGCCCGGCGCCCATCGCATCGTACATGGCGAACACCGACTTGCCGCCACACTTGCGCTCCAGTTCGACCACATGGGGCAGGGCGAGCCAGAACGAATAGCGACCGTCGGCGAAGTCGAGTTCGACCCGTGTGTCCGGCATTACGGAGCGACGGTCCAGACGAGCAGGCCTTCGCCTTCAAGCGTGACCTCGGTCGTGCCGCTGTCGCCGTCCTGCGTATAGGCCTGGTTGCGGGTCGTCAGGATCGCGGTGCCCGCGTAGGACCCCATCAGCTCGCCCGCGTCGGTGCCATCGTCCTTGTAGAGCTCGACGTTGTAGATCTTCCGCACGCCGAAAGCGTCGGTCCATTCGGTTTCGAGGTCGACATTGTCGTTGCCGGAGCCGGTGATTTGCCACGAGGAGCCGGTGACACGCAGCTTGCGGGTGCCGGGGCGGTTCGGCTTTGCGCAGTCGCGGCGATAGCGCTCGCTGGTTTGGGCAGTCCGGTTGATGTTGACGCCTTCGATACCGCAGAGCAGCGTGAAGACAGCCGGCGGCCCGGCATCGGTCTGAATCTTGATGAGGGCGAAGTCGGCGCTATTCGGCTCGGACACGGCAAATCTCCAGCGTGGTTTGCTGGAGCATGGCGCGGATCAGTCTTCGGCCTTACCGCCCTCTATGGCGTGGAACCGGGCGCGGGCACGGTCTGCGTTCCAGTCCGACAGTTCCGGCGTGGCTGCTTCGACGATCAACGCCTTGAGCGCGTGGGCCGCTTCCTCGTCGCCGTCTCGTGACAGACGATCGGCCGCCTCAATGATGTCGTCAGGGTCGACAGCCTCGCTGCGGATCATCTGAGTGAGGAAGGCGCGCAGCATGCGCTCGGCAAGTGGCTGGTCCATTCCGGCCAGCGTATCAGCCTTGGAAGGCGCGCGCCACCACAGATGCGATGCCGTGCCATGCGTCTGCCTCCGCGCCGTCGCGCATCAGCCGAGACGAGCGGACAACAAAGCGATAGCGCCGCCCCTCCACGGTGAAGGCGTGATTATGGATCGCCTCCACCACTGCGCTGTTCAGGCGGCCAGCGTGATCCTTGGCCGTCTCTTCCATGGCCCCGGCCGGATCGTCATCGACATACCGCGGCTTTGCGAAGCTGTGCAGC
The DNA here is from genome assembly GCF_017309955.1 of Novosphingobium sp. KA1. NCBI lineage: Bacteria > Pseudomonadati > Pseudomonadota > Alphaproteobacteria > Sphingomonadales > Sphingomonadaceae > Novosphingobium > Novosphingobium sp. KA1. The sequence goes on from NZ_CP021247.1 coordinate 3,103,655, forward strand.
AGGAAGCTGACCTCGGCGCGGGCAGTGCAGCCGCGCCCGCCCGGGATGGACTGGGTTCCGTCAATGCGGATGAAGGGCCAGTCTGGCGCCTCGGTGACGGGATCGATCGAGGATTTCGCCACGATGTCCAGTAGCGCGGCATTCGCCTTGAGGCTGATGACGGCGGCGCGCTCAGTCGGTCGCAGCAGGTCGCTTGGCACGCAGTTTCGCCTCCTTCTTCAGTGCGCCGGCCTTCTTGGCGGCGGTGGCAACGGCATCTGTCACCTCGATCTCGACGTTGGGCGGATAGCGGGCCTCGCGGTTGTCCCCCAGCGGGTATCGGAACTCGCGGGCGAAGGTCACCGTCTGCATTACGAATCTCCTGATTTGCTCTCGCGCACAACCTTGTCGACAGCACGGCGCACGAGCTGTTCGGCCACTTTCCTTTTAGCGTCGCGAGCCGGTGCCATGTACGGGCGGGCGGCCATTTTCGATGTGCCGAACTCCAGCGCGCCCGCGTAGGGGGCGTTGCTGCTGACCTCGACGACAAGCGGGGCTGTTTGGTTTGTCTCGATATTCCCAGCCAAGGTCCCGGTGTCGTTGTTAGGTGGCTGGCCTGGCGCGGAGACGACATGCTTCTTGCCGCTGACAGCACCGGCCGTGATGCTGATCTGCGCCTCGACCTGGATCATTTCGCCTGCAGCGAACAAGGCCTTGCCGACCTCGCGGACCATCTTCTCGCCGGACAGCTTCTTGAGGCGGTTCGCATGAGCCTTGGCCCCTATGAGCCTAGACTTAGGCACGGCGACCACGCCCGACCCATCCGGCGGCGGCAGTGTCGCGCTCGATCAGCTCGACAGACCAGACGCCTGCATGCGGGCCGTCGGTGATCTGGATGCGCGCCTGGGTGTCCAAGGTGCCTTCCAGCGTGTCGGCCAGGACGATGAAGGCGATATCGGTGTCCACGTAGCCCTCGGCCTCGCGCATGCGCTGGGTGGCCGTGTCGATCTGCGCTTCGCACGGGCGATAGGCGACACCGCCGGGCGTGACGATCGAGCCGCCGTCATCGTAGACCGGGGCGATCTGCTCGATCACGCGGGCAGGCCAGTACGGCCCACCAAAGATCGACGAGAAGCCAAGGCCGATCTCGGCGAAAGCCGCAGGCAGGTCCATCAGCAGGGCGTCCCAGTGAAGCCCACGAGGCGCGGGCCGCTGAACAGGCGGCGCTGGATCTCGGCGAACTGCTGACCCCAGACGGTGGACTGATACCCGCCCTTCGCGCGCTGGGCGACGACGCTATCCGAAAGGGTTGCGCTGAAGGTTCCACTCTTGAAGCTGGTCGCGCCGGTCGCCGCGAGCGTGCCGACGCCTGCGGCCAAGCCCACGCCGTTCAAGGCGAGCAGGTGCGCGGTGAGCAGCTCGGTCGCGCTCTGCTGCTGCTCGCCATAGTTCTCACCGACGCGGCCCTCGGCTTCAGCAGCCCAGATGGCATACGATTCCTCGGTGAGGGTCGAGAATGCGGTGTACTTGGCCTTGAAGGTGGCAAGGGGAAGGCGGGTGTAGGGCATATCGTCCTCACGAAAAGGGCCGCCGCGACGATGCGAGGCGGCCCCTGTGTGTCGCTGACGCGGCGATTTACTTGGTGGGCTTCGTCAGGGTTTCGACCTGCTTGGTGAGGTCGGCCTTGTCCTTCGCGAGGCCATCACGCTCGGACGTCAGGGTTTCGACCTGCTTGGTGAGGTCGGCCTTGTCCTTCGCGAGGCCATCACGCTCGGACGTCAGGGTTTCGACCTGCTTGGTGAGGTCGGCCTTGTCCTTCGCGAGGCCATCACGCTCGGACGTCAGGGTTTCGACCTGCTTGGTGAGGTCGGCTACCCACGACTTCAGATCGTCGATTTCCGAAGTGTCGCCGCTTTCGGCGTCGGGCTTCTTGCCCAGGTCCGGCAGTTCACCGACGATCGATTTGGGATCGAGGTCGACGCTCTGGCCCGGGTCGAGGAAGACAACGCCGTCCTTGGTGCGGATGCCGCGCGCGCCAGGCGCATGGTTGGTGTAGGTCTTCATCGATCAGACTCCGTCAACGAAGGTGATGGCCTTCGGGATGCGGTTCTCGTAGCCGCCGATGGCCATGAGGCCGGGGACTTCCCACGAGAAGGGCCCCTTCTGGTAGGGCTGGCTGTTGAACAGCTGGTGGCCACCGCCGGGCAGGTGGAAGCGGTGGACTTCCGGCGTATTGGCGTAGGCCGCGATGCGCTTGGTACCGCCGGCGCCCGCCGTTTCGAGGTGCCGCGTCTTCTTGATGGTCAGAGGGCCACGGTCGGTGCTTTCCCGCAGGTACTGCAGCGCGCTCATGGTCGTGCCGGCCAGGCGCTTCTTGCGCAGGATGTTGAACGTGGTCGAGGGCAGGGCGATGGTGTCGGCCTGATAGGTCTCGCCCGTGTTCTGCTCGACCGAGCTGATGGCGTCTTCGATGATCGCGAGATCGTCGTCGGCGTCGGAGGCGGCAGTGATGGCCGCGGCGCCGGTGACGGTGGTCGCCAGAGGGTTGTTCACAAAGCCGGTCGCGAACTTCACCCCGTCACCGCGAAGGGCGGTCTTGTGGATGAAGCGCTCGGCCGACTTGCTGGCAGCGTCTGCCTTGTCGGCAAGGATGTTAATGCCCAGCTGCTGGCCGCGCTCGAGATCGAGCCGGTTCCACTTGTAGCCGATGGCGGCCATCCAGTTCTCCTGCAGGAACTGGGTACGGCTTGCGTCGGCATAGGGCATGTCGTCCGCAGCCACGTCGAACCATTCCGGCTTACCGGCGATGTCGCCCGAGTAGTAAAGCGAGCCCGCCGACCAGATCGTACCCTGGGTATCGACCGGCATGAACTCGGCATAGTCGGCTGCCGGGTACTTGATCATGTACACGCCCTGCTCGACGCGGAGCAGTTGCGGGACCAAGAAGGCATTGACCTGCTGAGCGTCGTTCAGGTCGATGCCGCGGATGGCATCGATGAAGGCCGCGACCGAGGTGTCCTGAGCAGCAAGGTGAGCGACCGCAGAAGCGACGCTGTCGAAGAAGATGGGCTTGGTCATGGGGTCCCCCGTTAGCGACGCACGACGCGGACATTGCCCGCGGCGGTGATGGTGTCGTCGAACTTCCAGCCAGTGGCGGCCGTGTTGCTCGTGGCGACATTGGTGATGGCGCCGGCGGCGGTCACGTAGACCTGGTCGTCCTTGGCGGCGGCGGTGGTCGAGGCGACCCAGATCTTCCCACGCTCCTTGACCGGGAAGACATCGCCGGGAGCGTAGGTGTCGGCTGCGCGGCTCGAAGTCACCACGTTGCCCTTGTGGGCGATGGCGACGCCAATCACGTTGGCCGATGGGGTCAGGCTTGCGCCACGGTCGGCGGTACCCTTGAAGACGAACCGGCCGAAGGGGCAGGCGGTCGAACCTTCAAGAATGCGCGAGACGATGTTGGACAGCTCACCATCGGCTTCCATACCCGGATAGCCGTAGGGAATGTCCTCGTTGAAGGTGCTCTGAAGTGCGGACATGGGCGTCGCTCCTTAGGCGGCCTGACCGCGATAGGCGGTCTGCTTGTCGGCGAGCCAGGCGGCCCGTGCAGTCTGGGTGGCGGCAGCGTTGTCGCTGATCACCTTCGGTGCGCCGAGGGGCTGCACGCCGTTGCCCTGCGGCTTGGCGTCCTTGGTCAGCACGGCAAAGGAGGCGGCGATCTGGTCGGCGGTCCAATCCTTGGCCGCGTCGCCCATCTGCTTGGCGACGGTGGCCTTCATGATGGCGGCCTCGTCCATCTCGTCGGTGACGGTGATTCCGAGGGTCTTGGCCTTGTCGGCAACGATGATCAGCGCCTTGCCCGCGTCGCGCAGCTGGGCCGGGGTCGGCTTGGCGTCCTTCACCTGCTGCTCAAGCGTGGTGATCTTCGCGTCCTTGGTCTGGCTTTCGGCGGTGAGGGTGGCGACCTGGGTTTCGAGGCCTGCGACCTTGTTATTGGCGGCGTCACGGGCAGTCATGAGGGTGGTGATGGTCGTCGCGGCGATGTCCGCGTTCGACACGTCGACGGAAAGCCCGTCGATGAGAACGATCTTCGGCACAGGGCTCTCCTGAGTGAGTGAATCGAGAAGGTTGGAGGGAAGGGCGTCGCAGACGGCGAACCCGTCCTTGATGGCGCACTCGGAACCTGCGCGGCCGCGATCGACGAGCGCTACATGGTTGCCGGTGATGGATTTCTGCCGGGCCTGACACTTGGTGCCATCGGCGGCGGTGAAGTCGCCGAATTCGAGGTCGCTCCTGTAGCCGTTGCTCAGCTCGCGCTTGCCGGCTTCCACCTTGGCGATGGCCTCGGCATCGGTCAGCAGCAGGTCGAAGGCGAGGTAATCGCCGTCGCGCATCGCGCCCATGATCGTGCCGCGCGCGTGGTCGCGCCAGTTGGCCGTGGTGACGGGATCGGCGGGATGGTCGTCGGTGACCGGCTTGCCGATGAAGCTGCGGACGGACTTCTCGTCAAAGACGGTGCCGTCGTCGCGGAGCACATTGACCAGCGCCGTATCGCGCAGGCCGTGCTTGTTGTCGGGATCTACCTCGGAGCCGCCGTACTGATAGACGCCGGTGCGGGCCGCGCGTGCGCGAACGGCCATGGCGCCGCCTTCGATGCGGCGGGGGGCGTCAAGGGTGAGGCTGTCCCGAAATTGCATGCCCCGCACGGTATTCGCGCGCGAGGCATGGTTTTACCGCCGTTGGCTAGGTGCGCAGAGGGGTCGTCAATGCCCGCTCAATGCCCCAGCCCCTATTCAACCGGGCTTGAATAGCGGCAGGCGTTAGCCCGCGCAATTTCGCCCATTCCACGATAGAACGGTGCTCTCCTTCAAATGTGATGCCGCGCCGCTGTTTCGCATGCCCCTTGTTCGCCGACATAGTCGATGGGGTTGTCATTATGCGCTCGATATCCCAACCCGCCTTTAGGCGGTGATAGAACGTAGCGATTTCCAGCCCTGCAATATCGGCCGCCTCTTTGCCAGACATGGTTCGACCTTGCCACTCCACTCGTAGCGTGTCGGATCGATTGCGCTGCTGGACCGTAGGGGTGGCCCACCGAACATTGCCCGGCTCATAGTCGCCGTCGCCGTTCTTTCGGTCCAAGGTGTGGGTGGGTGATGGCCGCTCTCCGACATCTGCTGCGAATGCTTCGAAGTCGGCACGCCAGCGCTCACAGATGCGTATACCCCGTCCGCCATACCGGCTGTACCAGGTATGCTTAGGATTCTCGCATCGCTGGATCATCGCTTTCCAGATGTTGAATAGCGGGTGCTTACCGGATGCGCCCTTGGCTGGCCGTGATTTCTCGCGGCAAGGCGGACACATCGGTTCTGATTGGGCCCGCAAATTCGATATGTAGTAGGGGCGTTCATCACCACAGTCACACCGGCAGTCAACGAGCTGAGACCCATTGCTTGGGGCGGGGCGAGAAAGTGAAATTACGGTGACGCGCCCAAATCGCTTTCCGATGGGCGCAACTCGCGATATTCCGCGTGCAGGCATGATGGTCCTCCAATGACCGTTTTGCTCAGGGCTGGAGCGGGCCTAGACCTCCCGTTTCAGCCCGAAATTCTTACCATTTCCGCCGAGTCGTGGCTAGTCCTCGCCATCGAATTCGAACACGAGAATTCCGCGTTCGCGGCAGCCGCATCCGGGTTTTACGCCCGCCCGGTCGTCGGCAGCCGGAGCAGCGCGAACCGTGACGCCATCCACCTTCTTGCCGACGACAGCCGGGTTCTCGGAATAGAGATTTCCGTCCCTGATGACGTGATCGTGCCTCGGGTGAAGTTTCCTTGAATGATGCCAGGCAAAAACCTCCAGCCCGGCCTCACGGCGGCGTTCACGGGCCGATTCCCCCGACAGGCTAGAAAGCTGGTGGCTGGCGATCCTGACCGACCGGGCGCGCGACATGCTGACGGCCTCGCGGATCTCTTTCGCCACCTCACGCGCGGGCTTGCGCTGGCTAAGGCCCGAGAACACCGCATTGCCGATCCGCTGCTTCGCCTGAGCGCTGACATCGGCGACAAGGTTCGCATTCCACTCGACATAGTTGGCGAGGGTCTGCCGGGCATCTTCCGGCCCGATGACGGTAGATAGGTCGACGCCGGTCGCGCTGAGTACCGCACCGCGCCAGCGCCCGCGCACGTAGCCCTCAACCGAAAGCGCCCACCTCCTGAGATCAGGCGTCAGCAGCAGCACAAGCCGGTTGATCTGCTCGGCAGCGCCGTCGATCTCTGCTCGCACGTCGGCGGGGGCGTCCGTCGTCATCTCGGAGACGGTGGCGGAATAGGCGGCGATGATGTGTTCTGCGCTGGATGCCCACGCTTGAACCACAGGGTTATACACAGCCCGGAACAGGTTCGTCGCAAGCGTTCCCGGAGGATCGATGTCGCGCAGGACGATGGAGCGCTTGCGCATGCCCGGCTTGGCCCGACGTGTCATCGCTGCGAGGTCGTAGCGGGGCATGTCAGGCCAGCGTTACGGCGAGGCACCACCAGACGATCTTGCAGACGATGTGGATCGATTGATCAGCGTTGAAATCGATCTTGCCACGGCACTTGGCATCGTCGGTGAGCCAGTGAATGGCCGCTTCGGCGAAGAACAGCCACCACAGGCCGGTAATCAGCGCGACAGCCGCGCCATGGATGACGACGTGCGCACCAAGGGCCTGCTGCCATGGGACACCGGGGATAGGCGCAGTCCGGTTCTTCGCCTTCGATAGGAAGTCGCCCTGAAGCGGGTAGTCGGCCAGCGCGTGGGCGGCCAGCAGAGCGATGAGTATCATGACCGGCGTCATTCTTCGGTGACCTTCCGCTTCCAGTCGAGGTTCAGGGGCTCGAAAAGCTCCGGCCCGAACTCCAGCGCGCCCGCGTAAGGCTTGAGCGCGGCCAGGTCGAAGGCGTCCGGAACGTCAAACGAGATCGTGACGTGTGGGTGGTACTCGTCGAAATCGTGGCTGCCGCCCGCATCGACCATGGACCGGTGCCGACTCTCCAGTTCCCACGAGGCAAATAGCAGCACCACGGCGTTTTCGCCAAAGCGCTCGATCGCGCGCGGACCGCCCGGCTTGACGCGGATGTTGCCGTTCTCGTCGCCCGACCAGCTTTCGCCCATTTTCATGGGATCGACGGCGGTCTTCGAGTACAGCACCGTCACGTGGAGGTCGTCGGCGGCCAGCGTGGACTTGAAGCCGTTCGCCTTTGCCCAGGCAATCAGCGCAGCGCCGTTGAGCAGCTTGCGCTGGACGTAGAGCGGGCGAGGTGCGGCATCGACGAAGAAAGCTGCCGCATCGTTGACGGCGGCACGGCGGGCGGGCGCGGAACTCCCGCCGCCGGCTAGATTAGGATCACCTCCTTCGGCCTGAATGGCAGACGGGTCAGTCCCGTCGTCGTCCGGGTTCAACCCGAACCTCTCGTTTTCGGGGATCTCGGCGAGGGCGCCTTCGAGGCCTGGTATCCACCCGCGTTCGGTCATGAGGTTCTGCAAGCCTTTGGCAAATGCCTCATCCGGGATTGCCCCGGTGGCCTGCAATTTTGCCACGGCGTCCATGGTGACATTGAAGGTGTCGGCCTCTTCCTTCTCGCTGGGCGTGTCGAGTGGTGCCCAGTCTGCCCAGACTTCGGCATCATCAGTTGCCATCACGCCAGCGGAAGCCATCAGCAGCGGGTCGAGCTGGTCCATGCAGGGCTGAAGCTCAAGCGTCTGCTTGGCCTTCACCATGCGGTTCCAGTTCGCGGTGTCGCTGTCTCCTGTGGCGTTCTGGCCGTCGGGCGACTTTCCCATGAGGCGCGTAGCCGGAATATCCGAGACCGCCGACAGGAACGTGGCGAAGGCCATCATGACATCGGGAATGCCCGCCCAGTTCACCTGGCGGTGATCGATCGTCTCGCCCGCGCCCGGCGTGCCATCGCCCGCGTCGCGGAGCATGGCATTGTACATGCTCTCGCCGAGGATCATGGCCGACAGCCGGCGGCGCAGCGCTGCCTCGCCGTCAGCATCCGAGACGAGATCCATCAGGCCCGGAATGCCAATGATGACGTTCCGAACCTTGGTGATCAGCGAAGCGAACGAGCCCTGGGCGGTGTCGACGTTCTGGACCGCATCGAGCACGCGCTGAACGCGGGCCCGGCCCCAGAAGCGTTCATCCGCCGATACCGGCAGGATCGGCGGCACAGGGTCGCCACGGAAGCAGATCACCCGGGAAGGGTGAATGTTCGCCTGGCTGTTGCCCATGCGCCAGTATGTGGGCTTGCCGTAATTCGGGTCGGCGATCTCGTCGATGTAGTCGACGCCGGTGATCTGCCAGCGGGTCACGACGTTGATCGCGACGATACCGCCCTTGGCGATCTGCTCCGGCTTCAGCTCGGAGGCGTGGTCGCCGGCGGTGATGATGACGAGGGCGCCGCCGCCAAGTCCGCGATAGGTCTCCGCCATGCGGACCTTCTCGCGCAGACCAAGCCGGCGTTCCTCGGCCTCAAGCGCCTTGATCTGTTTCGCGTCAGCCTGCCAGTTTCGCCACTCCCGCACCATGTCGAGCGCGGGAATGTCGATGACCTTCGCCATCATGCCGGAGCCGTCGTAGGCAGCGGCGATGTGGAACTGATCGAGGTTGCGCGGCAGGTAGCGGTTGTAGGTGCGCGGGTCGGCA